>NZ_JACCWG010000169.1 GCF_013697775.1 Ramlibacter sp.
GGCGCGGGCCTGGCGCGCACCGGCTCGGTGTTCGGCCACGGCAGCGGCGACATCGCGCTGGCGTTTTCCACCGCCTACACCGTGCCGCAAGACAGCGCGCGCGCCATGCCGGCCGTGGCCATGCTGCACGACCGGCTGACCGACGGCCTGTTCCAGGCCGTGGCCGACGCCAGCGAGCAGGCCATCCTGCATGCGCTGTTCCACGCCGAAACCGTGACCGGCCGCGACGGCCACCGCCGCGACGCGCTCGCCGGTTTGCTGTGAGGTGATTGCGATGCGCGTCCTGATCTCCACCGACATCGAAGGCGTGGCCGGCGTGTTCCACACGCAGCAGACGCGCGCCGGCAACCCTGAATACGAGCGCGCCCGCGTGCTGATGACGCGCGAGGCCAACGCGGCCATCGATGGCGCGTTCGCGGCAGGCGCCACCGAGGTGTTGGTCAACGACTCCCACGGCGACTTCCGCAACCTGCTGACCGACCTGCTGGACGCGCGCGCGCAGGCCGTGATGGGCAAGCCGCGGTATCTCAGCATGATGGCCGGCGTGGAAGGCGCGGACGCGGTCTGCATGGTCGGCTACCACTCGCGCGCGCAGGGCCGCGGCATCCTCGCGCACACCATCAACAGCTTCGCCTTCGCGCGTGTGGCGTTCAACGGCATGGAGCTTGGCGAGATGGGCATCTACGGCGCGCTGGCCGGCGAATACGGCGCGCCCGTGGTCATGGCCAGCGGCGACGACGTGTTCATCGAGGAACACCGCCCGCTGCTGCCGCACGTGGTCTACGTGCAGACCAAGCGCGCGAGCGGCAACACCAGCGGCACCAGCCTGTCGCCCGCGGCGGCCTGCGATGCGATCCGCAACGGCGTCATCGAAGGCCTGCGCACGCGCGCCGCCGCCAAGCCGTTCGTGCTGCCCACGCCGGTGGCGGTGCGCGTGCAGACCCAGACACCGGCGCTCGCCGACCTGTTCTGCCAGTGGCCGACGCTGGAGCGCATCGGCTCCGTGGAAGTCGGCATCACCGTGCCCACCGTCGAAGCGGCGGTGCGCACCATCAACAGCCTGTCGGCGATGTCGGCGCTGCTGCGCTGAAGGCGGGGCGTTTCAGCTGAACTTCGGCACGCGCTTGGCGAGGAAGGCCTGCACGCCCTCCTGGCCGTCCGGGCTGGCGGCGCACGCGGCGACAGTCTGGCCTTCCAGCTCCATCTGGTCTTCCAGCGTGCTACCGTAGGTGGCGAGCAGCAGCTTCTTGATTCCGGCATGCGCGCCGAGCGCGCCGTTGGCCAGCTTGTGCGCAAGCTCCAGCGCGGCGTCCTGCAGCGCGGCACCCGGCACCACGCGCGTTGCCACGCCCCAGTCCGCGGCTTCAGCGGCGGAGAGCTTGCGGTTGGTGAACATCAGCTCCTGCGCACGCCGCAGGCCGACCAGCCGCGGCAGGAAATACGAGGAACTGCCGTCGGGGCTGAAGCCGATGGCGGTATACGCCATGGTGAAGCTGGCCGATTCGGCCGCCAGCACCAGGTCGGCCGACATCGCCAGGCTGAACCCGGCACCGGCGGCCACGCCGTTGACCGCCGCGATGAGCGGCGCGCGCATGCGCGAGAAACTGGAGATGGCGCGGTGCAATTCGTCGGCCAAGCGCTTGACCTCCGAGGCGGCGTGCTCACCGAAACTTGCGAATGCATTGACGTCGCCGCCCGCGCAGAAGAAGCGGCCCTGGCCGGTCAGCACCACGGCCTTGATGCCGTCGTCACCCGCGCAGCGCTCGGCCACGGCAAGCAGCTCGGCCGCCATCTGCTGGTTCAGGCAGTTCGCGTCCGCCGGCCGGTTCAAGGTGACGAGGGCGACGCCGTCCTGCCGCTCGAAAGTCAGGGTGCTGTAGCTGTCCATGGGGCCTCCGTGTTCGGCCACATCGTAAGGGCTGGCCGCCTGCGGCGGGCCGGCAAGTCTGCTCAGGCCACGGGCATGGCGCCGGTGTAACGCGCGCGCGGCCGGATCGGCTCGCCGCTGCGCACCTGCTCCAGCGCATGCGCCACCCAGCCAGCCGAGCGCGCGATGGCGAAGATCACCAGCGGCGCGTGCGGCGGAAGATCGGATGCGTCGGCCATCGCGCCTAGCGCGAAATCGATGTTGGGCAGCTCGCCGGTCGCGGACTCCACTTCCCTGGCGAGATCCGCGTGCGTCGGCCCGACGTCGAACGATGCGAGCAAGGCGCGGGCACGCGGGTCGCCATGCGCATACAGCGGATGGCCGAATGCCGGCAGGCGTTGGCGCTGCGCCAACGCGGTGTGCACCGCGGCGGCCGGCCCGACGCCGCGCGCGAACTCCATCAGCGCGCGCAACTCCGACCACGCGCCTGCATGCAGCGGACCGGCCAATGTCGCCAGGCCCGCCAGCAGCGCGGCCGACAGCGGCGCGCCGGTGGAGACGGCAACGCGCGCCGCGAAGGTGGAGGGATTGAGTTCATGGTCAGCCAGCAGCACCAGGCTCTTGCGGATGGCATCGGCCGCATGCGGCGCCTTCCACGCGGCGGCGATGCGCGTGTGCATGGCGCAGGCCTTCCTGCGCCGCGCGGGTTCGCCCAGCAGCGCGGACGCGATGCCGTCGACCAGCGTGCCCGCGTCGGCAACGAGTTCGGAGGGAGATCGTCCCAGCGAGGGCGCATCGCATGCGGCGCGCGCGGCGAGCAAGGTCAATGCCGCTTGCAGCGGCGAGGCCGACGCGTCCACGCGCACCGGCGCGGCCGATGCCTTCATCGCGTCGGCCTCCGCGGTTTCCCACAGCAGCGCGCACACGGCCTCGAAACTCGCGGAATCCGAGAGCCGTATCGCATCGACGCCGCGGTACCAGAGCCGCCCGTGCATCACGGCGGTGATGGCCGACGGCAGCACCGGCTCGCCCCAGTGGATCGCCTGCACGGCGACCACTTCGGCCGGGCGGCGGCCGGCGCGCTGCGCGCGCAGCCGGCCCACGTCTTCGCCGTTGTAGAGGCTGCGCCGCGCATCGCGCGGATCGGCCTTGGCGCGGATGCGGCCGCGGCTCACGTTGGCGTACAGCGTCTGCGGCTTCACGCCCAAAGCTTCCAGGGCCTGCCCCGCGCTGATCCATCGGTTCATGTTGATGCAATCCATCAAGATTGACGCGATTCATGTTAGCAAGAACACTGCATCGCATGACCCGCTGCTTCGACATCGCCGCACGCATGTGCAACGCCATCGGCCTGCCGCCCCGCGCGGGCACGAGCCTCCGCTTCACGGGTGCCGGCGAACTCCCCTCGGCCTTCGCGGTGACCGACTTCGCGGCCGCCGCCATCGCCACGCCCTTGCTGGCGCTGTCCGCGCTCCTGCAGCGCATCACCGGCCACGCACCCGAGGTCGGCGTCGACCGCCGGCTGAGCGCGATGTGGTTCCACAGCTCCATCCGCCCCATGGGCTGGAGCCTGCCCTCGCCCTGGGACCCGATCGCCGGCGACTACGCATGCCGCGACGGCTGGATCCGGCTGCACACCAACGCGCCGCACCACCGCGCCGCGGCCGAACGCGTGCTCGGCGCGCATGCGGACCGCGACGGCATGGCGCAGGCCGTCGCGCGCTGGGACAAGGCGAACCTGGAAGCCGCGGTGGTGGCCGGGGGCGGCTGCGCCGCCGAGATGCGGTCGGTGGATGCCTGGCGCGCGCACCCGCAAGGGCAGGCGGTGGCGACGGAGCCGCTGGTGCACATGCGCGCGGGCGAGAGCAGCCACGTCCGCGCGGCATGGCACCCGGTGCGCGGGCGGCCGTTGCAAGGCATCCGCGTGCTGGACCTCACGCGCGTGCTGGCCGGGCCGGTGGCCACGCGCTTTCTCGCGGGCCATGGCGCGCAAGTGCTGCGCATCGACCCGCCGGACTGGGACGAGCCCGCGGTCATCCCGGAGGTCGTGCTTGGCAAGCGCAGCGCCCGCCTCGACCTGCGCACGCCCGCTGGCCGCGAGACCTTCGCTGTCCTGCTGGCCGGCGCCGACGTGCTGGTGCACGGCCTGCGGCCCGGGGCGCTCGGCCGCCTGGGCTTCGGTCCCGCCGAGCGCCGTGCGCTGGCGCCCGGCCTCATCGACGTCAGCCTGGACGCCTACGGCTGGTCCGGCCCCTGGGCCGGCCGCCGCGGCTTCGACAGCCTGGTGCAGATGAGCACCGGCATTGCCGACGCCGGCATGGCTTGGCGAGCCGCCGGCAAGCCGGTGCCGCTGCCCATGCAGGCACTCGACCACGCCACCGGCTACCTCATGGCCGCGGCGGCGGTGCGCGGCATCGCTCAGCGGCTGGATGGCGGTGAATCGCTGACGGCGCGGCTGTCGCTGGCGCGAACGGCGCAGCTGTTGATGGAGTACCCGGCCCGTGCCGCGGATGAGGCGCTTCCGCCGGAGACGCCGGACGACAGGGGGCTCGCCGTCGAGGCCACCGCATGGGGCCCGGCGCAGCGGCTGAAACCGCCGGGCGCGGTCGCCGGCGCGGCGATGCACTGGGACCTGCCGGCGCGCCAGCTCGGCGGCGATGCGCCGATCTGGTTTTGAACAGGCGGCACGCCGGCCGCGTCAGGGCATCGCCGCTTCGCGCTCCGTCCGTCCGGCCGCCGCACCGAGCGCCTCCGCCGGCCGGCGCAAGCCGCGATCGAACGGGTTGATCTGCGGCGCGAGCAGGTCCGCCTCGCGCCGCAGCAGGTCCACCACCACCTGCAGACGCTCGCCCTCGAGCCGCGCGCTCAGCGTGCCGACGCTCAGCGCGGCCACCACCTCGCCGCGCGCATCGAAGACCGGCACGCCCACGCCGGCCATGCCTTCGATCAGGCCGGAGCTGGTGGCCGCGTAGCCCTGGCGGCGCACCTTCGCGATCTCGGTGCGCAGGTACACGCCGTCGAGCGGTCCCATGCCGGCCAGGCGCGGCACGTTGTGGCGGATCACCTCCTCGCGCTCGGCTTCGGCCAGGTTGGCCAGGATCGCCATCGCGCCCTGGCCGATGCCCAGCGGCACGCGCCCGCCGATGTCGCCGGTGAAGCTGCGGATCGGGAACGGGCCCTCCCAGCGGTCCAGGCACATCGCGTCGAAGCCGGCGCGCACCAGCAGGAACACGCTGTCGCCGAGCGCCGCCCCCAGCCGCAGCAGGGCCGGGCGGAACTGGCCGCGCAGGCCGCCGCGCTCGCCTGCGCGCGCGGCCAACTCGAACAGGCCGAGCGACAGCGCATAGCGCTTGTCCGGCAGCTGTTCGACCAGGCCTTCCTGCACCAGCTGCTGCAGCAGCCTGTGGGTGGTGGCTTGCGTGTAGCCCAGGGCCTTGCCCAGTTCGCTGACGCGGCTGGCGCCGGCGCCCAATGCGCGCAGGACGGCCACGGCCCGGTGCAGGCTGGACACCGCCGCGTCGGGCGAGATGGATTCGGATTTCATTTGGTTGAAGTTTTCGATTTTCCGATCCCACAATATTCCGCAGAGCGGAATAATAGTCAAATTCATTTCGATAGGCGGGTTTTCTGTCTTGACGGTCTTTGGGAGCGGGCGCCACACTGGCCAACACACACCTCTTCCCCACCGCATGTCCTTCCTCGTCATCCAGGGCTTGAGCAAGCGCTACGGCAACGTGGATGCGCTTGCGGACTTCGACCTGTCGGTGGAGCGCGGCGAGTTCATCAGCCTGCTGGGGCCGTCCGGCTGCGGCAAGACCACCACGCTGCAGGCGCTCGCCGGATTCGTGCGCGCCACCCGGGGCACCGTGCTGCTGGAAGGCCGCGACATCACCCACGTGCCGCCGGAGCGCCGCGGCCTGGGCATCGTGTTCCAGAGCTACGCGCTGTTCCCGCACATGACGGTGGCGGGCAACGTCGCGTTCGGCCTCGAGATGCGCGGCGTGCCTCCCGCCGAGCGCCAGCGGCGCGTCGACCGCATGCTGGAACTGGTCCACCTGGCCGAGTACGCGGCGCGCTATCCGCGCGAACTGTCGGGCGGGCAGCGCCAGCGTGTGGCCGTCGCACGCGCCCTCGTCATCGAGCCGCCGGTGCTGCTGCTGGACGAGCCGCTGTCCAACCTGGACGCCAAGCTGCGCGAGGCCATGCAGTTCGAGCTGCGCCGCATCCAGCGCAAGCTGGGCACCACCACGCTGATGGTCACGCACGACCAGTCGGAGGCGCTGTCGATCAGCGACCGCGTGGTGGTGATGCACGGCGGCCGTATCCAGCAGGTGGATGCGCCGCACCGGCTGTACGAACATCCGCAAAGCCGCTTCATCTCCGGCTTCGTGGGCAAGACCAACCTGCTGCGCGGGCACTGGCGCGACGGCGCGCTGGAACTGGCCGGCGGCGTGCGCGTCGCGGCGCAGGGCGGCCATGCCGAGGGACAGGCGCTCACGGCGGTGCTGCGGCCCGAGAAGATCGCGCTGCGGGCCCAGGGTGGACAGGTCTGCGGCCGCATCGTGGAGCGCTTCTTCCTGGGCAGCCAGTGGCTCTACCGCGTCGACTGCGAGCTCGGCGAGCTGGAAGTGGCCTGTGCCAACGACGGCCGCGCCCCGTGGGCGGAACAATCCGAGGTGGCGCTCGACTGGCCGCCCGACGCGGTGCGCGTGCTGCCGGCGCAAGAGGAATGAACGCATCGCGCCGCACACCCTACCTGCTCAGCGCACCGGCGCTGGCGCTGTTCGCCTTCATGGTGCTGCTGCCGCTGGCGCTCACGGCCGTGCTGTCGTTCCATCCGTTCAACCACGAGACCGGCGTGCAGCCCGGCTTCACGCTGCATGCGTATGCCACGGTGCTGGGCGACGGCTGGTACTGGGGCATCTTCGGGCGCACCGGCTGGGTGGCGCTGCTCGCCACGCTGATCTGCATCGCCGTGGGCGTGCCCGAGGCCTACATCCTGAGCCGCATGCGCGCGCCCTGGCGCTCGGTGTTCCTGCTGGTCATCCTCGCGCCGCTGCTGGTCTCGGTGGTCGTGCGCGCGTTCGGCTGGAGCCTGGTGCTCGGCCCGGGCGGGTTCGTCAACCGTATCTTCGAGGCGGTGGGCATCGGTGCGGTGCGCATGCTCTACACACCCATTGCCGTGGTCGTCGCGCTGGTGCACGTGATGCTGCCCTTCATGGTCATTCCCGTATGGACCTCGCTGCAAAAGCTCGACCCGATGGTGGAGAACGCGGCGCTGTCGCTTGGCGCCGGCCGGTTCACGGTGCTGCGGCGCGTGGTGCTGCCGCAGGTGCTGCCCGGCGTGCTCTCGGGCGGGCTGATCGTGTTCGCGCTGAGCGCCAGCGCGCTCGCCATACCGGGCCTGCTCGGCGGCCGGCGCCTGAAGATGGTGGCCACGCTGATCTACGACGAATACCTGCACGAGTTGAACTGGCCGCTCGGCGCCGCGATCGCCTTCGCGCTGCTGGCGGTGAACCTGGCCGTGATGCTGGGTACGCAGACGGCCGTGGAATCGGCCTGGCGCAAGCGGATGGGCGCATGAGAAACGGCCCGCTCGCGCTCGCGTTCAACGCCCTGGTGGTGGCCTTCATGCTGGCGCCGCTGGTGGTGGTGTGCCTGGTGGCGTTCACGCCGGCCGACACCCTGTCGGTGCCGTGGGGCGACTGGTCGCTGCGCTGGTTCCGCGCGGTGTTCGAGCACAGCGACCTGATGGCGTCGTTCCGCAACAGCCTGGTGGTGGCGGCATTCGCGGCCACGGGCGCGGTGCTGCTCGCGATTCCGGCAGCGCTGGCGATCGCGCGCCACGCATTCCCGGGGCGGCAGGCGATCAACGGGCTTCTGATGAGCCCGCTGATCGTGCCGCACCTCGTGCTGGGCGTGGCTATGCTGCGGCTGTTCGCGCTGATGGAAGTGCGCGGCTCGGCGCTGTGGCTCACGGTCGCGCACGTGGTGATCGTCACGCCCTATGCGCTGCGCCTGATGCTCGCCGCGCTGGCCGGCGCCGACGCCTCCATCGAGCAGGCGGCGCGCTCGCTCGGCGCGGGCCGCTGGACGGCATTCCGCCGCATCACCCTGCCGCTGATGCTGCCCGGCGTCACCGGCGGCTGGCTGCTCGGCTTCATCAACAGCTTCGACGAAGTCACGATGTCGATCTTCATCACCTCGCCGCAGACGGTGACCCTGCCCGTGCGCATGTACATGCTGGCCACCGAGTCCATCGACCCGATGATGGCCGCCGTGTCGGCGCTCATCGTGGCCCTGACGGCAGGCGTCATGCTGGTGCTCGACCGGCTCTACGGCCTGGACCGCGTGCTGGTGGGACAGCAATGACAGGTGCTCCGCTGCTGGTCCGGTTGGCCGGGAACACGCGCCGCGCGGTGCCGTTCACGCTGGACGGCCGCCCCTGCACCGGCCTGGAAGGCGACACCGTGCTCACCGCCGTGCTCACCGCGGCGGGCCAACTGCGGGTGCACGAGGCCAGCGGGCTGCCGCACGCCGGCTTCTGCGCCATGGGGGCCTGCCAGGACTGCTGGATGGACACCGCCGGCGGCGAACGGCTGCGCGCCTGCACCACGCCGCTGGCGCCGGGCATGCAGCTGCGCACGGAGCGCGCCGCATGACGGCGGTGGCGATCG
>NZ_JACCWG010000392.1 GCF_013697775.1 Ramlibacter sp.
CGCCGGGCACGATGCGCTGCTCGGCGCCGCTGCCGTCGCACGGGCGGTCCTGGAACACGTTGCCGCAGCGGTACATCGTCGCGCTGGCCGGTCCGGCCAGGCAGGCGCCCAGCAGCAGGGCCGCGGCGCGCAGGGTCGTCGTCATCGCCATTCGAAACTCCTCCTCGTGAATGGTCTGCGCAGGATGCTAACCCGGCGCGCTCACAGCGCCATCGGACGCAGCACGCCGATGGCGAGCGCGAGGCTGAGCATGGCCAGCAGGGTGGACAGCGTCACCAGCCCGGCGACCAGTGCGCCGTTGTAGCCCATGCGCGAGGCCAGCACGTAGGCGCTGGATGCGGACGGCAGTGCCGAGAACGCCAGCAGCACCGTGGCCTGCGGCGCATCCAGGTGGAACAGCCGACACAGCACCAGCGCCAGCAGCGGCAGCAGCAGGTGGCGGATGGCCAGCACGCTCACGGCCAGCGTCTTGGCGCGTGCCATGCTGCCGAACTGCATGCCGGCGCCGGTGGCCATCAGGCCCAGCGCCAGCGACGCCGCGCCGATGCGCGTGACCGGCACTTCCAGCCAGCCGGGGATGCGAAAACCCAGCAGGTTGCACGCCAGGCCGGTGGCGGTGGAGATGATCAGCGGATTGCGCAGCAGCGCGCCCAGCATGCCGGTCTGCGCGTGGCGGGCCATCGGCCACACCGCGGCCACGTTGAACAGGGGCACGCACACGCCGATCAGCACCGCCACCAGCAGCAGGCCCTGCGCGCCGGCCAGCCGGTCGGCCATGGCCAGCGCGATGAACGAGTTGAAGCGGAATGCGATCTGCGCACAGGCGGCGTGCTCGCGCCGGTCGACGTGGCGCGAGAACCAGGGCAGGTGCGGCAGCGCGTAGGCCATCGCGATGCCGGCCACGCCCAGCAGCAGGCCGGCGGCGATGAGGCTGGAGGCGGCGCGCAGGTCCAGCGGGCTCTTGACCACCGACTGGAACAGCAGCACCGGAAAGAGGAAGTAGTACACCAGGCTTTCCACCTGCTCCCACACGGTGCGATTGAGCGCCGTGTAGCGGCAGACAAGCCAGCCGCACAGGATCAGGAAAAAGTCGGGGAACAGCAACTGCGCAAAATTCACCGGCGCCAGCATAACCGCCGCGCTGGCGCGCCGGCCCTCATGGATAGTCCGCAGCCCGGGGCGCGCGTTCTGCCCGTAGCATTCCGGGGTCTTCGCTCAATTCCGTCATCAGGAGAATTCCAATGAAACGCCGCTTGTGGCTCGGCCTGTCCGCGCTGGCGCTGGCTGTCGCCTCCGTGCCCGCATCCGCGCAGGGCTATCCCAACAAACCGATCCGTCTCGTGGTGCCGTTCGCGCCCGGCGGCACCACCGACATCATCGCGCGCGTGATCGCCGACCCGCTGGGCAAGGTGCTGGGCCAGACGGTGGTGGTCGAGAACAAGGCCGGCGGCGGCGGCGTGGTGGGCGCCAACGAAACGGCGCACGCCACGCCCGACGGCTACGCGCTGGGCGTGGCCACCGTGTCGACCACGGCGGCCAACCCGGCGATCAACCCGAAGACGCCGTACAACCCGCTGACCGACTTCACGCCGATCAGCAACATCGCCGCCACGCCCAACATCATCGCGGTGCACCCCAGCTTCCCGGCCAAGGACTACAAGGGCTTCGTCGAGGCGGTCAAGAAGAACCCGGGCCGCTACTCCTATTCGTCCTCGGGCACCGGCGGCATCGGCCACCTGCAGATGGAGCTGTACAAGAACCTGTCGGGCACCTTCGTCACCCACATCCCGTACCGCGGCGCGGGCCCGGCGCTGAACGACACGGTGGCCGGCCAGGTGCCGATGATCTTCGACAACCTGCCCTCGGCGCTGCCCTTCATCCGGGAGAACCGGCTGGTGCCGATCGTGGTGGCCGCGCCGCAGCGCCTGAAGGAACTGCCCAACGTGCCGACCTTCAAGGAAGTCGGTTTGGAGCCGGTGAACCGCATGGCCTACTACGGCGTCTACGGCCCCAAGGGGCTGCCCAAGGAGGTGGTGGACAAGGTGCATGCCGGCATCGTGAAGGTGCTGCAGGACCCGGCGGTGCGCAAGCGCATCGAGGACACCGGCTCGATCGTCATCGGCAACACGCCGCAGCAGTTCGGCGAGCAGATCCAGGCCGAGTTCGCTGTCTACAAGCGGGTGGTCGAGCAGGCCAAGCTGAAGCTGGAATGAGGTGACGGGCGCGACGACGCCATCGGCCGACAGCATCGACGCCTTCATCGACGCCCTGTGGCTGCAGGAGGGCCTGTCGAAGAACACGCTGGCGGCCTACCGGCGCGACCTCAGCCTGTACGGCCAGTGGCTGGCGCAGCACCATGGCCGCGCCCTCGACAGCAGCGGAGAAGCCGACCTGCTCGGCTACTTCGCGGCCCGCCACGCCGAGACGCGCGCCACCTCGGCCAACCGGCGCCTCACGGTGTTCAAGCGCTATTTCCGGTGGGCGTTGCGCGAGCGCTTGGTCATGGCCGACCCGACCCTCAAGCTGCAGTCCGCGCGGCAGCCGCTGCGCGTGCCCAAGACCCTCACCGAAAAACAGGTGGAAGACCTGCTGCAAGCCCCCGACACCGAGGTGCCGCTGGGCCTGCGCGACCGCACCATGCTGGAGCTGATGTACGCGAGCGGCCTGCGCGTGAGCGAACTGGTCGGCTTGAAGACCTTCCACCTGAGCATGGGCGAGGGCGTGCTACGCGTGTTGGGCAAGGGCAGCAAGGAGCGCCTGGTGCCGTTCGGCATGGAAGCGCGCGTGTGGCTGGAGCGCTACCTCGGCGATGGTTTTGGCGCGGGGCGCGCGGCCATCCTCGCGGGGCAGCAGACCGAGGACCTGTTCGTCACGGCGCGCGGTCACGGCATGACGCGCGCGATGTTCTGGGTGATCGTGAAGAAATGCGCGCGCATCGCCGGCATCACGGCGCCGATGTCGCCGCACACCTTGCGGCACGCCTTCGCCACGCACCTGCTCAACCATGGTGCCGACCTGCGGGCGGTGCAGATGCTGCTCGGCCATGCCGACATTTCCACGACCACCATCTACACGCACGTGGCGCGCGAGCGGCTGAAACAACTGCACACAGAGCACCATCCGCGCGGATAGTGCTCTGCCGCTCGGCTGGCGCGCGGCATCGGTTTAGTCCGACAGGGCGTGTGGTAAATGGCGAAGGATTGGATGAGCCACCGGATGACGAACCAGAATGGAGCCGTCAACGATCATTCTTCCACCATGAAGATCATCTCCCTCCTCCACGTGACCCTGGCCCAGGCCTTCTACCGTTGGGCGATGTCCGAAATCGATCCGATGCACCCGGATGTTCCCCGCATCATGCTGCGGCAAAAGGAACTGTCCGACCGCGCTCAGCGGCTGTTCGTCTGATCGATGCTTCCACGCGCACGGGCGTGCGCGAACTGCGGCGGATCGCTTGGACGGTCGCCGGGTTGAACAACGCCCACCGCCTCTCACGCACGGATAGGCCTCAGCGCGTCGCGCACTGCTTGGCGCAGTTGCCGCGGTTGCGCACCATGCGCTCATACAGGCGCGCGACGATGCCGCTGCCAGTGCCGGTCAGCAGGAACGGGAACACCGCATGCACCAGCGCGGCGAAGCCGCCCAGCAGCAGCGGGCCGGCGAAAGACAGCGACGCGCGCATGTGCTGCCAGTAGGACTCGCCCACGCTTTGCGGGTGATCGACGAAGGCGCGCTGCAGCTGTTTCATAAGCACGGAGTCTAGGCAGGACGTGTTAGAAAAAGATCGCGATGTTCTGTGGTCCGAGTGAATTTGGCGCGAAAATATTTCTCCATTCAGCCGATTTATGGAAAATCGTGGCAATGGACAAGAAAGACCTGCAAATCCTTTCCCTGCTGCAGCGCGACGCCTCGATCCCGATGGCCGAGCTGGCCGAGAAGGTGAGCCTCTCCACCACGCCGTGCTGGCGGCGCGTGCAGAAGCTGTACGCCGACGGTGTGATCGACAAGCAGGTGGCGCTGTGCAATCCCGCGCGGCTGAACGTGGGCGTCACGGCGTTCGTCTCGATCCGCACCAACCAGCACAGCGACGCCTGGGTGAAGAAGTTCGTGCAGGGCACGCGCGAGATCCCGGAGATCGTGGAGATCTACCGGATGAGCGGCGACATCGACTACCTGCTGAAGGTGGTGGTGCCCGACATCGCCGGCTACGACCGCGTCTACAAGCGACTGATCAAGGCGGTGGACCTGCAGGACGTGAGCTCCGGCTTCGCCATGGAGGTGCTGAAGACGACGACGGCGCTGCCGCTGGACTACGTGGGGGTGGGCCGATAATCCCCGGCAGTTCCAGGAGCCGCCGTGAAGATCACCCGCATCGAACCGTTCATCCTCCACGTGCCCGTGACGGGTTCGCAGATCGCGGACAGCACGCACACCATCACGCATTGGGGCGTGGTCGGCGCGCGCGTCGACACGGACGACGGCCTGTCCGGTTACGGCTTCACCGGCACGCATGCGCACCTGCCGGGCGACCGGCTGATCACCGCCTGCATCGCCGACTGCTACGCGCCGCTGCTGGTGGGCGAGGACGCGCGCGACGTGCAGCGTTTGTGGACCAAGATCGCCCGCGATCCGGCCATGCAGTGGATCGGCCGCGCCGGCATCACCTCGTTGGCGCATGCGGCCATCGACGTCGCGCTGTGGGACCTGAATGCCAAGGCGGCGGGCGTGCCGCTGTGGAAGCTGCTGGGCGGGCAGGTGCGCGAAACGGTGCGCGCCTACAACACCGACATCGGCTGGCTCAGCATCGCCGACGACAAGCTGGTGGACGGCGCGCGGCGCGCGGTGCAGCAGGGCTTTACCGGCATCAAGATCAAGGTGGGCTCCACCGTCGAGCGCGATCTGCGGCGGCTGGAGGCGGTGCGCAAGGCGGTCGGGCCCGAGATCACGGTGGCTGTGGACGGCAACGGCAAGTGGGACCTGGCGTCGTGTCTGCGGTTTTGCCGCGGCGCCGAGCCGTTCGACGTCTACTGGTTCGAAGAGCCGCTGTGGCACGACGACGTGAAGGGCCACGCCGCGCTGGCGCGCGCCACGCGCATTCCGGTGGCGCTGGGCGAGCAGTTGTACACGGTGGATGCGTTCAGCGAGTTCTTCCACCAGGGCGCGATCCACTGGGTGCAGCCCGACGTGACGCGCATGGCGGGGGTGACCGAGGTGCTGCGCGTGTGCGACGCCGCGCTGGCGTACCGCCTGCCGGTGGCGCCGCACGCGGGCGACATGAGCCAGGTGCACGTGCACCTGAGCTACGCGCACCCCGCCTGCGCGGTGCTGGAATACATCCCGTGGATCAAGGACTGCTTCACCGACCCGGCCGAGGTGGTGGACGGGTCGTTCCGGCTGCCGACGGAGCCGGGGGCCGGGACCACACCGACCGAAAAGGCGTGGGCGGCTTACCGCAAGTAGCGGCCGGAGTGCCGGCCGCCGCGCCTCAGTGCGGCGCGCTGGTGGAGAACTGCTCCAGCTTCGCGCCCTTGCTCAGCGCGTCTTTCAGCCAGCGCGGACGCGGGCCGCGGCCGGACCAGACGTTGCCGGAGCCATCGCTGAACTTGGGTTCCCGGCCGCTCTTGGAGCGGCTGCGGCCCGACGCTGCCGAGCCGGAAGACGCGGGCGAGAAGCCCAGGTCTTCCGGCGTGAGGTTGTAGAGCTTGATGGCTTCGCGGATGCGGTCAATGACGCCCTGGACTTCGGTGGCCTTTGCTTTTTCGGCCTCCTGTCGCAAGGAGTCGATCTGCTGCATCAATTCGGTGTATGTTTTTTTCACGACGTTTCCTTGAATTGACCGTGCTCCACGGTCAAGCCGGAACATCGGGCGTGTCAGGATTCTAACCGCCGCCTTGGCGAAGACTCAATCCTGGGCCGCGTCTATCACGCCGCGAAGTCCATCCAACATGGAAATCAGCGTCGTCAATTGCCCGATACGGTGCATGGCGCCGTCCAGTTCTGACGCAATGCCGCGGCCGTTTCCGGCATGGAAACCGGTAGAAATGCCGGTGGGAATGCCGGGCAGTGGACGGTGCGGCAAAGCGCCCCGGATCGTCCACAACGCCAGCTTCGCGCGCGGCGACGCGCGCGGAAAATTAGACAGGCCGCGCCTGAGTCGTGCCATGTTGCTGCCCCCTGACCATTGTTTTGTTTGGCGCTGGATTTATACATCGCCGGGGGCCATGCGCCTTCTTGGTGAAGGCGTAAGTGAATAGCACAACTGTATGAATTGTGCGGTGAGGCGTGCAGCTGAGAATGCCTGTATTTTAAGTGCCGCCGGAACCGCAGTTGGCGTCAGCAAATTGCAATGCACAGTGGCTAATTCGGTCGCGCGCAATTGCACCGATGGGCAATTGCAGGACTCAAATAGGGGAAGGTGTGCAGGAGTGGTGGGTCCTGTAGGATTCGAACCTACGACCTACGGATTAAGAGTCCGCTGCTCTACCAACTGAGCTAAGAACCCACGTCTGACAAATTGGCTGTTGTGGTGGAGAGGAGGAGGATCGAACTCCCGACCTTCGCATTGCGAACGCGACGCTCTCCCAGCTGAGCTACCCCCCCACAACGAACGCTATTCTAGCAAAACGTTTGAGCGGTTTTCGCGGCTCAGTTCATCCCGTTGCGCGCGGCCAGCTCCACGAACAGGCCGGAGTGGTCCAGGTCCTGCAGGCCGTGCTCGATGGCTTCGCTGTACAGCCGCTCGAACACGGCGGTGATCGGCGCGTCCAGGCCCACTTCCTCGGCCGTGGCCAGCGCGTTGCGCAGGTCCTTCAACTGCACGCTCATGCGTGCGCGCGGCGCGAAGTCGCGCTCGACCATGCGCTGGCCGTGCACCTGCAGCACGCGGCTGTCGGCGAAGCCGCCGCCGATGGCTTCCTTCACCTTGGCCATATCGGCGCCTCCCTTGGCGCACAGCAGCAGCGCCTCGGCCACCGCGCCGATGCTGATGCCCACGATCATCTGGTTGGCGAGCTTGGCCAGCTGCCCCGCGCCGTGCGGCCCCACGTGCGTGGCGCGGCCGAGCGCGGCGAACACCGGCTGCGCGCGAGCGAAGTCGGCGGCGCGGC
>NZ_JACCWG010000203.1 GCF_013697775.1 Ramlibacter sp.
GGCGCGGCGTGCCGGCCGCCGCCAGGTAGGCCGGCGACGCGCACAGGAAGCGGCGGTAGGCGCCCAGCCTGCGCGCGGCCAGGCCCGAGCTCTCCAGCGCGCCGATGCGCAGCGCCAGATCGAACCCCTGGCCGACGATGTCCACATAGGCGTCTGAGAAATGCAGGTCGAGGTCGATCTCGGGATGCGCCGCCAAAAAGCGCGGCAGCGCCGGCAGCACCACCCCGCGGCCGAACGCGTTCGGCAGGGCCAGCCGCAGTAGCCCGCCGACGCGGTGCTGCTGCTCCAGCACCGATTCGTCCAGCGCGGCCATCTGCGCGAGCAGCCGGGCGCCGCGCTCGAAATAGTCCTTGCCCGCCTGCGTGAGGCTCAGGCTGCGGGTCGAGCGCTGCAGCAGGCGCGCGCCCAGCCGCCGCTCCAGCGCCGTGACGCGGCGGCTGACCGAGGACACGTCCAGGTCCAGTGCTTCGGCCGCCGCCACGAAGCTGCCGCGGCGCGCGGTTTCGACAAAGGCCTGCATGCCGGCCAGGCGGTCCGCTTGCTTCATTGCGTTGGATGCAAGAGTGTTTTGGGTGGCGGGGACTGTATCGCCCGCGCCGTCGAACCTACGCTCGCGCCTTCGAATCACCCCAAGGAAAGCACGCCATGAAGTTACCCACCCCCGTCCTCGCCGCCGCGGCCGCCGCACTGGGCCTCGGCTTGGGCGCGGGCGCGCAGGCCGCGCCTGCGACGCCGCTGGACACGCAGTACCTCGGCACGCTGTACGCGCCGCTGGAAGCGCCGCAGGCGATCAGCGCGGGCCTGCTGGTGTTCCACCCGCGCCCGGGCGGCCGCCTGGAAGGGGCGATCCGCGCCGACCTGATCAACCCCGCCGGCGACTGGGTGCGCATCATGCCCAACGGCTCCATGCGCATCGACGTGCGGCTGACGGCCAGGCTGGACGACGGCGAGCTGCTGTACGTCACCTACAACGGCGTGCTGAAGAAGCCCGACGCCGCCAGCTGGGAGCGCTTCATGCAGGGCGAGAAGATCGCGGCGCCCCAGTGGTACTACGTGATCGCGCCGACCTTCGAGACGGCGTCGAAGGCCTACGCCTGGCTCAACGACGTGCAGGCGGTCGGCAAGTTCATCTCGATCCAGACCGGTCCGCAGGCGCACGTCATGTTCGACCTGTACGCCATGAAATAGGCTTGGCCGGCAGTCTCGCCACAGGCTAGGCGCCGGGGGCTAGCGAAGGGCGCGCCGGCGACAGCGCCTCCTGCGTGAGGCCGAAGCCGGCAATGCGCTCGGGCAGCGGCTGGCCGCGGACCAGCGCGGCGCAGGCTTCGCCCATGGCCGGCGCGGTCTGGATGCCGTAGCCGCCCTGCGCGGCGACCCAGAAGAAGCCGGGCGCCCGCGTGTCCCAGCCGCCCACCAGCTCGCCGTCGGCGACGAAGGAACGCAGGCCGGCCCACACGCGCGTGGGCCGGCGGATGGTCAGCGTGGTCATCTCCTGGATGCGGTCGATGGCGATGGCGATGTCCAGTTCCTCGGCCTGCACGTCGTGGGGCGCCACCGGGTCGGCATTGGCCGGCGAGCCGAGCAGCATGCCGGCGTCGGGCTTCATGTACCAGTCCTCGCCGACGCCGAGCGTCATCGGCCACTCGGCGGTCGCCAGATCCGGCGGCGGTGCGAAGATGAAGGCCGAGCGGCGCCGGGGCTGCAGCCCGATGACGCCAGCGCCGGCCAGCGCGCCGATCTCGTCGGCCCAGGCGCCGGCCGCGTTCACCAGCAGCGGCGCCTGCACCGTGCGCCCGCCGGTGGTGCGCACTTCCCACACGCTGCCCACGCGGCGGATCGCCGCCACGCCGGCGTCGCTCAGCACGCTGCCGCCGGCGCGGCGCAGGCCGCGCAGGAAGCCCTGGTGGATGGCATGCACGTCCATGTCGGCGGCGTCGGTCTCGTAGACGGCGCCGAGCACCTTGTCTTCGCGCAGCACCGGCGTGAGCGCGAGCGCGGCCTTCGCGTCCAGCAGCTGGCCGTGTCGCGTCAGCTGCTGCAGCACCCGCCAGTGCTCCAGCAGCGCGCCTTCCTGCTCGGGCGTGGCCACCACCATCGCGCCGCGCTGGCTGAGCAGGGGATAGTCGGCGAAGCCGTCGGGCGGCGCGTCGAAGAAGGCGCGGCTCGCGCGGCTGAGCGCGCGCACCTGCGGCGGCCCGTAGCTCTCCATGAACAGCGCGGCCGAGCGGCCGGTGGAGTGGTAGCCGGGCTGCGACTCGCGCTCCAGCAGCAGCACGCGCGCATGCGGCGCGAGCCAGAAGGCGACCGAGGTGCCGGCAATGCCGGCCCCGATCACGACGACGTCGGCATCCAGGTCCATGCCGGCATCCTAGCGCCGCGCGCGCAGCCTGTCGCTCCAGGCCGTCAGGCGGCCGCCGCGGCTGCGCCGCGCGGTGCCGCGCGGCGGATGCACAGCACCACCACGGCCGCCAGCAGGCACAGCACGCCGGCCACCACGAAGGCCGGCATGTAGGTGAGCAGGGCGGTGCGCGCCCAGCCCGCGCCGTAGGCGGCAGCGGCGGCGCCGATCTGGTGGGCGGCGAACACCCAGCCAAACACCAGGCCGGCCTTCTCCGGGCCGAAGCGCTCGGCAACCAGCTTGACGGTCGGCGGCACGGTGGCGATCCAGTCCAGCCCGTAGAACACGGCGAACAGCGACAGGCCGTAAAAGCTGAAGTCGGTGAACGGCAGGTAGAGCAGCGACAGCCCGCGCAGGCCGTAATACCAGAAGAGCAGCCAGCGGGTGTCGTAGCGGTCGGACAGCCAGCCCGAGCCGATGGTGCCGACGAAATCGAACGCGCCCATCATCGCCAACACGCCGGCGGCGGCCACGGCGGCCATGCCGAAGTCGCCGCACATGGACACGAAGTGCGTCTGGATCAGCCCGTTGGTGCTGGCCCCGCAGATGAAGAATGTGCCGGCCAGTGCCCAGAACACCGACACGCGCGCCGCTTCGCGCAGCGTGGCGAGCGGCGAGATCATGTGCGTGCGCAGGCTGATGCCGGCCGCCGGCGCGGGCGCCAGCCGGGTCGCGCCGTAGGGCGGCAGGCCCAGGTCGGACGGGCGGTCGCGCATCAGCAGCAGCGCCACCGCGGCCCCGGCCAGTAGCAGCACGCAGGCCAGCAGCACGCTGGCGCGCCAGCCATAGCGCTCGGTCACCCAGGCCATCAGCGGCAGGAAGGCCAGCTGGCCGGTGGCGGCGCTGGCCGCCAGCAGGCCCATCACCAGCCCGCGGCGCTGCTCGAACCAGCGCGCCGCCACGGTGGCGGCCAGCACCATCGCCACCAGCCCGGTGCCCACGCCGACCACCACGCCCCACAGCAAGAGCAGCTGCCATGGCGCGGTCATGCCCAGCGAGCCGAGGAAGCCCAGGCCGATCAGCGACATCGCCACGCCGACGATGATGCGCACGCCGAAGCGGTTGATGAAGGCGGCGGCGAACGGCCCCAGCACGCCGAACAGCACCAGCCGCAGCGCCAGCGCAGAGGAGATCTGCGAGGTGCTCCAGCCGAATTCGCGCTGCAGCGGAACGATCAGCACGCCGGGCAGGCCGAGCGCGGCGGCAGCCACCAGCATGGTGAAGAAGGTGGTGGCCACCACCACCCAGCCGTAGTGCACGTTGCGCTGTGCGAGCGCCGCGGCCAGCTTGTCGGAGACTGTCATGCTCACCTCGCCAGGTACACGCCGGGCTCGGCCGAGAGGCCGCGCTTGACGTTTTGCGTTGTCTCGTCGGCCAGCACTTCCTCGGCGCCGGCCTCCAGCGCGTCAAGTGTGCGCGCGACGATGAGTTCCGGCGGCGACTTCTGCACCTCGAAGCCGCGCGTCATGTCGGTGTCCACGTAGCCCATGTGCATGGCCAGCACCTGCGTGCCCTGGCCGCGCAGTTCGATGCGCAGCGAGTTGGTGAGGTTCCACGCGGCCGACTTGGTCGCGCCGTACAGGCCCAGCGTCGGCCCGTTGATCCAGCTGGCGATCGACACCACGTTGAGCACGGCGCCGCCGCCGTTGCGCGCCAGCACCGGCGCGAAGGCGCCCGACATGCGCAGCACGCCGAAGAAATTCACCTCCATCTGCGCCCGCGCGAGGGCGACGCCGTCCTGCGCCAGGGCACCGCCGACCATGGCGATGCCGGCGTTGTTGACCAGCAGCGTCACGTCGCCGCAGCGCGCGGCGGCCGCGGCGACGGAGGCGTCGTCGGTCACGTCCAGCTGCACCGCCTCCACGCCGGGCAGGGTGACGGTGTCCGGATCGCGCGCGGCCGCGTAGACCTTGCGGGCGCCACGTGCCAGTGCGGCCTGCGCGAAGGCAAGGCCGATGCCGCGGTTGGCGCCGGTCACGAGGACGACGGCGTTGTCGAGTTTCATGGGTGCTCCTGGAGAAAAAGGGAGGGGCGGCGCGATCGGCGCTTCCACGCTTTCCGCAAACCACGATAATACGTGCATGTGCACATTCCTGTTTGCCCGAGTCCCGTGCGGGGAGATTGCGCCGTGAGCGGACCCCGCGCGCTGGCGCCGACGGATGTCTGCCATTGCCTGGTGGTGCGGCAGGCCGGGCGCTGGATCACCCAGCTCTACGACCAGCATCTGGCCGGCACCGGGCTGAGCTCGACGCAGTACACCCTCCTGTCGCAGCTGGCCCACTTGGGCTCCGCCAGCATGGCCGAGCTGGCCGAGGCAATGGTGATGGACCGCACCACGGTCACGCGCAACGTGATGCCGCTGGAGCGCGATGGCCTGGTGGAGATCACGCCGGCCGGCGACGACCGGCGCCGCAAGGTGGTGCGGCTGACGCCGCATGGCCGCGGCACCTGGGCCGCCGCGCGCCCGCGCTGGAAGCAGGCGCAGGCCGCGTTCGAAAAACACTTTGGCATCGACGAAGCCGCGGTGCTGCGCAAGCTGCTGCGCGACGTGCCGCGCGGACGCGTGCCCGGCGCCGGCGAGCGCGCCTGACGCGCCGGCGCGCTC
>NZ_JACCWG010000220.1 GCF_013697775.1 Ramlibacter sp.
GGCGCGGCGGCGGCCATCGGCGGCTGGATCTCGCTGGGCATGGCCGGCCTGCTGTTCACCGTGGTCGATGCCATGGTGTCCTTCGTGCTCCCGGCCGTGGCGGCGGCCGGCGGCGACCCGGCGGCCTACACCGGCTTGCGTGCGCTGTTCGACGTGCTGTTCGCCATCGGCGGCTGGACGGTCGGCGCTGGCGCGCTGGCGGCCTCGTGGTCGGCCCACTGGCCCGAATACCGCCGTGGGCACGTGCTGTGGCTGATGCGCGCCGCCGGCGTGCTGGGCCTGGCGGCCAACACCGCCTACCTGCTGGGCTTGGGCGCCGAGCGGCTGATCGGCCTGGGCGTGGTGCTGTTGTGTGCCGCGGCCATTGCGCTGGCGCTGGCGATCAATCCCAGGGCACCGAGCGCCCTCGCCTGACGCCTGCCAGCCCTTCAGACCCGATTGTCGAGCTTGTCGGCAGGTTCTCGCGCAGCATCAGTACTTCCTCTCTCATGCCAGAGTCAGCAGTGGCTGTTATATTGCATTGCAACAATTGGGGTCGGAGCATGCTTTACCAGATCTATGAAACCCAGCGGTCGATGATGGAGCCGTTCGCGGACTTCGCCCAGGCCGCGTCGAAACTCTACGGCAATCCGGTGTCGCCGTTCGGGCAGAACCCGTTCGCCCAGCGCGTGGCGGCCAGCTACGACCTGGCCTACCGGCTGTGGAAGGATTACGAGAAGCCTGCCTTCGGCATCAACGCGGTGGAGCGGGACGGCGTGGAGATCGCCATCCACGAGCGCATCGAGATCGACAAGCCGTTCTGTGAACTGCGGCGCTTCAAGCGCTTCACCGACGACGCCGCCACGCTAGACCAGCTCAAGGAGCAGCCGGCCGTGCTGATCGTGGCGCCGCTGTCGGGCCACTACGCCACGCTGCTGCGCGACACCGTGCGCACCATGCTGCGCGACCACAAGGTCTACATCACCGACTGGAAGAACGCCCGCACCGTGCCGCTGGACCAGGGCGAGTTCCACCTGGACGACTATGTCGGCTACGTGCAGGAGTTCATCCGCCACCTGCAGAAGACCTACGGCAACTGCCATGTGGTCAGCGTGTGCCAGCCCACAGTGCCAGTGCTGGCGGCGGTGTCGCTGATGGCCACGCGCGGCGAAACGACGCCGCTCACCATGACCATGATGGGCGGGCCGATCGACGCGCGCAAATCGCCTACGGCGGTGAACAACCTGGCCATGAACAAGAGCTACGAGTGGTTCGAGAACAACGTGATCTACCCTGTGCCGACCCGCTTTCCGGGCGCAGGCCGCCGCGTCTATCCCGGCTTCATGCAGCACACCGGCTTCGTGGCGATGAACCCCGATCGCCACATGACGAGCCACTATGACTACTTCAAGCAGCTGATCGCCGGCGACGATGCCAGCGCCGAGGCGCACCGCAAGTTCTACGACGAATACAACGCCGTGCTGGACATGGACGCGGACTACTACCTGGACACTATCCGCACGGTGTTCCAGGAGTTCAGCCTGGTGCACGGCACCTGGGACGTGATCAGCGACGACGGCGAGCTGGAGCGCGTGCGGCCCGAGGACATCCTCACCACGGCCAGCCTCACCATCGAAGGCGAGCTGGACGACATCTCCGGCTCCGGCCAGACCGAGGCCGCGCACGGCCTGTGCACCGGCGTGCCCAAGGCGCGCCAGAAGCACCTGGAAGTCCAGGGCGCGGGCCACTACGGCATCTTCAGCGGCCGCCGCTGGCGCGACGTGGTCTATCCGCAGGTGCGCGACTTCATCCTGCAGTTCAACGAAGGGCCGAGCGTCAACACCCCCGACCAGCGCGAGGCCGAGGGAGCCAAGGCCCGCGCGGCTGCCAGGAAGAGCAGCCGCGCCAAGTGATGGCCACCGCGGCGGACATCCACGCCGCGCTGCCGCAGACCCAGTGCACGCGCTGCGGCTACCCCGACTGCGCCGGGTATGCGCAGGCCATCGCGGCGGGCGAGGCGGACATCAACCAATGCCCGCCGGGCGGGGCCGAAGGCGTCGCGCGCCTGGCCGCGCTGACCGGCCGCCCGGTCATCGCGCTCAACCCCGCCAACGGCAGCGAGGCGCCGCGCACGCTGGCGGTGATCGACGAGGACTGGTGCATCGGCTGCACGCTGTGCATCAAGGCCTGCCCCACCGACGCGATCCTGGGCGGCAACAAGCACATGCACACGGTGATCGAGCCGTATTGCACCGGCTGCGAGCTGTGCGTGCCGGTCTGCCCGGTGGACTGCATCGCGCTGGTGAACGCCAGCGGCGCGCGCACCGGCTGGCAGGCCTGGCCGGCCCCCGATGCGGCGCAGGCGCTGGAACGCTACGAAGCGCGCAAGCAGCGCCAGGCGCGCGAGGCGGTCGAGCAGGAACAGCGGCTGGTGGAGAAAGCCGAGGCCAAGCTGGCCGACCTGCCCGCGCTCACGCGCGATGCCGAAGGCGCCGAACTGGCGCGCAAGCGCGCCGTGATCGAGGCGGCGCTGGCGCGCGCGCGGCCCAAGCACGGCTGAAACCTGAGAGGTGCTGCACTCGCGCGATTGGGCAATCAAGCGATAGCTGCCCGCAGCCCTGCTTTGCGCAGCCACATGACAATGCTGAGCTGCGCGGCACGCAGGAGTACTGATTGAGCCGCCGTCCTACAGGGGCGCAAACACCTGCAACGCGTGCACGCAAATCCGCATGGCATTCTCGGCGGATGACTTTTGGCCCGGCCCTTTTCGACCCTGATCGCTTCCACCGTTCACTGGCCCAATTCAACGCTGCGCGCCTCATGCCGGCGACACCCTCCGGCGACTGGCGGCAAGCGCTGCGGCTCGAATGCGCCATGCGCGAGTCCGAGGGCGATTTCATCGAATCGCTGCGCGGTCGCGTCGGTGCCTGGGTTCCGCGCGAGTTCCTGGCCGTCGATGATTTCATGGCGTGGTTCGAGGCGCTGGCTATCGAAGGGCCTGGGCAGGGCCATCCGTTTTTCGACTGGCTCGCGGATGACGCATCGCCCGCGCAGCTGCGCTGGTTCCTGACGCAGGAGGCCGCGGGCGAAGCCGGCTTCGAGGATCTGCTGGCCTATACCCAGGTGCGGCTGCCCACCCAGGCCAAGCTGGAATGCGCGCGCAACTATTGGGACGAGATGGGACATGGCAAGGCCGCCGCGATGCATGGAGGCATGCTGGAGCGCATGGTGCAGGGAATGGAGCTGCGCCCGACCATCGAGGGCACGGTGTGGGAGTCGCTCGCGCTGGGCAACGCGATGGTGGCGATGGCGACCACGCGGCGGTACGCCTACCAGTCGATCGGTGCGCTGGGAGCGATCGAGCTCACCGCGCCCGGGCGCGTCGCGAAAGTGTCTTTGGCGATGCGGCGTGTCGGGCTGGATTCGAAAATGCGCGCCTACTTCGACCTGCATGCCGCGCTCGACGTGTCGCATGCGCGAAGCTGGCTGCGCGAAGTGATCCGGCCCCTGGTGGAGGCGGACCCCGCGTGCGCACCGCACATCGCAGAAGGCGCCCTGATGCGCCTGTACTGCGGCCAGCGCTGCTTCGAACGCTACGACCACGACCTGCGCCAGCCCGCCAGGCCGGCGCGCGCTGAAAACGCCTTCGAGGCGTCCACCGCGACAGGACAAGCGTGCTGAGCGCGTCCGACGTCCAGCCAGAGGCGGCGAGCGGGAATCTCGAGCACGGCGCACTTGCGGCGTTGCTGAGCGCAGTGGCCGCCGAAGGCTACCGATTCATCACACCGACGCCGCTCACGCACAAGCGCGTCATCGCGCGGCAGCCCACGCGGGGTGCCGGCAACCTGCGCGACATCTTCGGCTGGAGCCTGCCTTTCGACGAAGCCGTCCTTTCTCCGCAATTGCTCGCCGCCCTGCGCGCGTCGGGTTGCCTGCTTCAGCGGGGCGGCCTCCTGGCCAGCGCGGTGCGCATCTCGACGCTGGGCGAGGACGCCTTCCTGCACTCGGCCTATCCGACGGTCGAGGACGACGCGGTATTCTTCGGCCCGGACACCTACCGTTTCGCACGCTTCATCGCGCAGGAAATCGATGCGCGGGCGCGTCGCTCGGCGGCCGCGGCACACACCGGGCGCGCCCGCGTGCTCGACGTGGGCTGCGGCTCGGGCGCGGGCGGCATCGTCGCGGCCCGGCGCCTGGCCAGGCACGGTGTGGCTGCCGATCTCGTCATGAACGACATCAATTCCCGCGCCCTGCATTTCACCGCCGCGAATGCAGCGGTGGCCGGCGTCCCCATCACGCTGGCGCAAGGCGATGCCCTCCAGTCGGTCGAGGGCGGCTTCGACCTCATCATCTCCAATCCGCCCTACATGGCCGACCCGCGAGGCCGCGCGTACCGCGACGGCGGCGCCGGCCTGGGCCGCGCTTTAAGCGTGCGCATCGCCGCCGAATCGCTGGCCCGGCTGGCGCCACAGGGACAGTTGCTGCTGTACACCGGCGTCGCCATGGTCGACGGCGCCGACCCGTTCCTGCGCGAGGTGGAGCCGCTGCTGCGCGCCGCGCGCTGCGAGTGGACCTATGCGGAGATCGATCCCGACGTCTTCGGCGAAGAGCTGGACGCGCCGCCCTACGACCGCGTCGACCGCATCGCCGCCGTCGGCCTCGTCGCCACGCGGACGGGAGTGCGCTGATGCCGGCGACCATCGAGCCCTCCGCGCCGCTGCGGCACATGCCCTCGGCGGCCGACCGCCGCAGCACGCTGGAGCGCATGCCCAAATGGCTGATCTGCGTGCCGCTGGTCGTCCAGTGGCTCTGGCTCGGCCTGCGCTACCGAAGCCTCACGCTTCCTTCGGCGGCGAATCCCGCCATCACGTCGGGCGGCCTGGTGGGCGAAGGCAAGCTGGAATACTTCAACGGCATGGGGCCGCTGGCGCGCGCGGCCACCGCCCGCGGCGGCGGCGTGCGCAACGACGGCACGCACACCGCGCAATCGCTGCAGGCGCAGATGGCGCAACTGGGGCTGGACTTCCCGCTCGTCGCCAAGCCGGACCTCGGCCTGTGCGGCCACGGCGTGCGCCGCGTGGACACCATGGCGTCGCTGCTGGAATACCTGTCGCGGTTTCCGCGGGGCGAAGTGGTGGTGCTGCAGGAATACCTGCCGCAGGAAGGCGAGGCGGGCATCTTCTATGCGCGCGACCCGCGCGATGGCCAGGGCAAGATCATCGGCCTGGCGCTGCGCACCTTTCCCTACGTGGTCGGCGACGGTGCGCGCACGGTGGGCCAGCTGGTGCAGGCCGACCCGCGCGCGAGCCGCCTGGCCGTCTCCGCGCGGCACGAGTGCGCGTTCGATCCGCACGCCGTCCCCGCGGCCGGCGAAACGGTCCGGCTCGCGACGATCGGCTCCACGCGCGTCGGCGGACTGTACCGGGACGGCGTGGCCTGCATCACGCCGCAGCTGGTTGCGGCCATCGACGCCATTGCGCGCGACATGCCGCAGTTCCACTTCGGCCGCTTCGATGTGCGCTTCGACACGCTGGCCGGACTTCGCGCGGGCGAAGGACTGCGCATCATGGAAGTCAACGGGGCGGGCTCGGAAGCCATCGAAGCCTGGGACCCGCAGACCGGCCTGCTGCAAGGCCTGCGCATGATTTTTCGCAAGCAGGCATTGCTCTTCGCCATCGGCGATGCGCGCCGGCGCGAAGGCGTGCGGCCGATCCCGCTTGTCGAATTGGCGCGCCTCAACCGCCGTCAATACCGGCTGATCGAGAACTATCCACCGTCCAATTGAGGTCATGCCCGTGCACGCCTGCGATACCGCCATCGACCTCCTTCCCGTGGCTGGAACCATCGCGCCGGCGCGCGCGAAACGGCCAGGCGCACGCCAGTTCGCCGTGGAATGGGCACGCTCGCAGGACGACGTGCGTGAGGCGCAGCGCCTGCGCTACCAGGTGTTCTGCACCGAGATGGGCGCGACGCTTTCCCCCCCGCATGGCGCGGCGGAGGGCTTGGATGCCGACCGGTTCGATCCGTATTGCGAGCACCTGCTGGTCAGGGCGATCGACTCCGTCACCGGGCGCCGCGGCCCGGTGGTCGGCACCTACCGGCTGCTGTCGCCGTCGCAGGCACGCGCGGCCGGCGGTTACTACAGCGATACGGAATTCGACCTCGCCCCGCTCGCCGCGCTGCGGCCCCGTGCCGTCGAACTGGGCCGCTCGTGCGTGCATGCGGACTGGCGCCTGGGCGGGGTCATCCTCGGGATGTGGTCGGCTCTGGCCGACTACATGCTGCGCCATGGCCTGGACACCATGATCGGCTGCGCGAGCATCGGCCTGGCCGACGGCCCAGGGGCCGCGCTGGCGCTGTGGGAGCGGCTGCGCCAGACGCACCTGGCGCAACCCGAATGGCGGGTGCGGCCCCTGCGCCCCCTGCCTGGTGCGACCGCACACGCGCAGTCCGTTAGCAGCATGCACGCGCGCACGCTGCCGGACGCACCGCCCCTGATCAAAGGCTACCTGCGGTGCGGAGCGCACGTGCTGGGCCCGCCCGCCCACGACGCCGCATTCAACACCGCCGACCTGCCCATGATGCTGCGCCTGCAGGACATGTCGCCGCTGTACCGCAAGCACTTCCTCGACGCGGCATGACCGGCACGGCGATTGCCCGGCGCAGCCTGCGCTGGGTGGCAGCCGGCCAGTTCCTCGGTGCGCTCGCCGACAACGCCCTGCTGCTTGTTTCCATCGAGGTCCTTGCCGAGCGCCACGCGCAGGAATGGGCCGCGCCCGCCCTGCGCATCGCGTTCTACGGCTCCTATGTGCTGCTGTCGGCCTTCTCCGGCGCGGTGGCCGATGCCGTTCCCAAGAAATGGGTGCTGTTCGCCACAAACTTGCTCAAGCTGTGCGGCTGCGCGCTGCTGCTGACGCAGGCCCATCCGCTCGTTGCTTATGCGCTGGTGGGCATCGGCGCCGCCGCGCATGCGCCGGCGCGCTACGGCATCCTCGGGGAACTGGCGGACGATGGCGCGCTCGTGTCCGCCAATGCATGGATCGAGATTTCCACTGTGACAGCCCTGCTGGCGGGTGTCGCCTGGGGAAGCTGGCTGTTGCGGGGCGTGGCCGCGCTGCCGGCCGAGCCGTCGCGCATCACGTTCGATGCCATCCTCGCGCTCGGCGCGGCCTACCTGCTGGCGGCGCTGTGCGCGCTGCCGATCCGCGGCGCGCCCGCGAGCAACCCGCGCGCGCTGGACCGTCCGGGCGATCTGCTGCGCCACTTCGGCGCCAGCGTCGCGCGCCTGTGGAACGACCCGGCCGCGCGCATGTCGCTGTCGGTGACCTGCGTGTTCTGGTCGGCGGCGGCGGTGCTGCAATTCGTCGTCCTGCGATGGGCGGCCGAACGGCTCCTGCTGTCGCTGCCGCAAGCCGGGCTGCTGCAGGGCGCGGTGGCCGTGGGAATGATCGCCGGCGCCGCCGCGGCGGGCCGGTGGATTCGCGAGGAGCGCGCCGCGGGCGTCCAGCCGCTGGGCATCGCCCTGGGTCTTTCGCTGCTGCTGATGGCATGGGTCGACGTCCTGCCTGCCGCGGTGCTGTTGCTGTGGGTGACCGGTGCACTGTCGGGACTGTTGCTGGTGCCCATGAACGCGGTCTTGCAGCGCAGCGGATTGGCGCTCATGCACGGCGGCCAGTCCATCGCCGTCCAGAATTTCAGCGAGAACCTGGCGTCGCTGGCCGGGCTTGCCGCCTATGGCATCGCGGTCGCGCTGCAGGTCGCGCTGGCGCCTACGCTCATCGGCATGGGGCTGGCCGTCTGCGCGGCCATGCTGCCCTGGGTCGCGGTCGGCGGCCTTGCGCGAAGCAGGCGGCGCAATGTCCCTTGAGGGCTGTGCCTAGCCCAAAACGTCGTTCACTTGCTCGTTGAACTCGGCCTGGCTCAACGCCGTGCCGATCTCCTGCGGCAATGCATCGCGCACCGAGAACACGCCCAGGATCTTGCCGCCCGCTCCGACGATGGGCAGGTGGCGAAAACCCTTCTCGATCATGATCAGCACCGCGTCGGACACGCGCGTCTCCGGCGGCACGCAGACCGGCGTGGGCGTCATCACCATGCGCACCGGCGTGCGGCGCGGCTCGCGCGCCTTGGCCAGCACGCGCGTGGTCAGGTCTCGCTCGGTGACGATGCCCAGCAGCACGTCGGGCGGCTCCATCACCAGCACGCTGCTGCTGTTCTCGCGCGTCATGGCGCACGCCGCCTCGTACACGCTGGCGAGCGGCGGCAGGCTCAGCACATGCTTCTTCGGAATCGACTGGAACACGGTGCGCTCGGCCATGCGACCTCCCTTTGCGGAAACCCATGATCCGCCGCGCCGCGCTGTAAATCAAGCCTGCATTTCGCACGCCGGCGGCACGGCCGAGCTCAGCCCAGCGACGCCAGGTAGTGCGCGAGCTCGCAGATGTCCACCGGCTTGACCAGGTGGCGGTCGAATCCCGCCTGCAAGGCCCGTTCGCGGTCAGCCGCCTGGCCGTAGCCGGTGAGCGCCACCAGCACGCAGCCGCGCGTGGCCGGCTGCGGCTGCGCTGTCCCAGGCCCATCGGCCGCGGGCGTTCCCTGCTCCAGCGGCAGCAGCACCGTGAAGATGGAACCCTCGCCGGGGCCGGGGCCGGGGCCGGGGC
>NZ_JACCWG010000231.1 GCF_013697775.1 Ramlibacter sp.
CGCGCAGGCCGGCCGCGGCGCAGGCCGCCGACGATGCGCGGCTGCGCTCGGCCATCGTCTATTTCATCGCCGCCATCTGCCTGTACCAGGGCTTCCACAACATCGCGCGCTCGGCCTATCCGGTGCGCCAGCTGGGCCTGCCCGAGGCGGCCATCGGCCTGGTGCAGACACTGACCAACGTGGCCTACATCGCCGGCGCGTTCGCCGCCGCGCGGTTCTCGCTGGCGGCAAACCGCTACGCGGTGGTCGGGCCGCTGGTGCACCTGGCGCCGATGCTGTTCCTGGTGCCGCTCGCGCTCATCACCGCGCAGGTGCCCGGCCTGCTCACCTATGCGCTGTTCGCGTTCGGCTTCGAGGTTGCGTTCTGCGTGCACCTGCGCTACATCATCACCGCGGCCCCGGCGGCGCGCATGGGCACCATCGTCGCCAACACCAACGCGATGGCGATGGGCGCCATGGTGTGCTTTTCGCTCGCGGGCAGCTGGGTGGCGGACCGGGTCGGCCTGGGGGCCGTCACCGGCGCGGTGCTGCTGCTGGGCCTGCTGGTGCCGGCGGTGGCGTATGGATTGGCCCGGCGCGCCGCAGCGGCCGCACCGGCTTCGGTTTCGCAATGACACAGCAAGGGAGATAACTATGCACATCGCTTTCGTCGAAAGCAACGCCGTCGGCCTGGGCGCGCCTGCCGCGGCCAAGCGCGCCGGCCACCAGGTGACCTACATCGGCTCGCAGTCGTTCGCCGCCCTGATCGGCGGTCTGGACACGGTGCGCCAGCCCGCCTACACCGACCGCGTGATCGAGATCGACTCCACCCTCGACGAGGAGGCGCTGTACCAGACCCTGCTCAAGCTCAAGCGCGAAGAAGGGCTGGCCGCGGTGCTCACGCCGCTGGACTTCACCGCCGCCGTGGTGGCGCGCGTGGCCCGGCGCCTGGAGTTGCCGGGCACCAACCCCGACGCGGTGGCGCTGGCGCAGGACAAGGCTGCGTGCCGCCAGCGCCTGGCCGAGAACGGCATCCGCTCGGTCGGCTTCGCGGTGGTGGAGGACATCGCCGCGGCGCGGCGCGAGGCCGAACGGCTCGGCTACCCGCTGATCGCCAAGCCCAACCGCGGCTGCGCCAGCATCGACGCGGCCAAGATCAGGAAACCGGAGGATTTCGAGCCCTATTTCGCCACGCTGGACCAGGACCTGGGCATGCCCTCGGGCGTGGAGCGCGTGCTGTCGCGCGGCGAGACCCTGATCGAGCAGTTCGCCGAAGGCCCGATGTTCTCGGCGGAAGTCGCCGCGGGCGGCGGCGAGCACAAGGTGATGACGATGACGTGGCGCAAGCGCTGCACCGACGATCCGTTCGTCGAGCTCGGCAGCGTCGTGCCGGCGCCGGTGTCCGAGCGCACCGCCACCGAACTTGGCGAGTACGCGCTCAGCGTGGTGCGCTGCCTGGGACTGGACGTCGGCATCTTCCACGTGGAGGTGATCTACGGCCCCAAGGGCCCGGTGCTGGTGGAGGTCAATCCGCGCATCATGGGCGGCAACGTCCCCATCGCGTTCCGGCTGGCCACCGACGTCGACCCGTTTTCGCTGCTGGTGGACATCCACCTGACCGGCAAGCTGCCGAACGCCGCGAAGACGGTGCGGGCGGTGCGCGGCGCTGTCACCCGCAGCATCGCGCCCGCGCACGTCCACATTGTGCGCGAGGATCTCGCACCCGACTGGACCCAGCCGTTTCGCCCGCAGCTGGCCTACTGGAACGCGCGGTTCGCGCCCGGGCAGTCGGTGCCGCGCACCGACGCCACCTTCTGCCCCAACCATTTCCAGCTGGTGAAGAACACCTCGCTCGAGGCTAGCCTGTTCGCCGAATGGGTGATCGGCATCACCGCCAAGGAAACCGGCCTGCCGCTGCGGCAATCCGGCGAGGACTACTACGGCCTCTGAAGCGCCCCTCAGGAAGTCTTGCGGGCCGCCGGTGCAGCGCGGCCGATCATCAGCCAGGCGCTGAGCGCGCTCAGCAGCGCGAGCGCCGCGCACACCAGCATCACGTGGCGAAAGCCGGCGACGAAGGCCATGCCCACGGCCTCTTGCACGGCGCGCGCCGCGCCAGCGTCGGTGCCGGCCGGCACGCGGATGGCGGCCAGCTGGTGGCGCTGCGCCAGCACCTCGGCGCGCAATGCGGGCGGCACCGCGCTGCGCGTCAGTTCGCCGTCCAGCGTGCGTGCGAAGCTGGTCGCCATCAGGATGCCGAACACGGCGATGGCCAGCAGGCCGCCGGTGCGCGACACCGCGTTGTTGATGCCCGAGGCCAGCCCCGCGTGCGCGCCGTCCACCGCGTTCATCACGGTGGTGGTGAGCGGCGCGATGGTGATCGCCATGCCCAGCCCCAGCACGCACACGGCGGGGAACAGCTCGCGCCAGTACACGAGGCCGATTCCCGTCCGCGCGAACAGCGCGAAGCCGGCCCCTGCGATCAGCGGGCCGATTACCAGCGGCGTGCGCGCGCCGATGCGGTCCACCAGCTTGCCGGCCCAGCCGGACAGCAGGAACAGGATCACCACGAAGGGCAGCAGCGCGGAGCCGGCGGCCGCGGCGCTGTAGCCCTGCACCTGGATCAGGTTGAGCGGCAGGAAGTACAGGCCGCCGCTCAGCGCCGCGTACAGCAGCAGGGTGAGCAGGTTGGCGCCGGCGAAGTTGCGCACGCGCAGCAGCGCCGGCGGCAGCATGGGATGCGGGCTGCGCGCCTCTGTCCAGGCGAACGCCAGCAGGCTCGCCGCGCCCGCGATGCCGGCCACCAGCACCGGCGCGGAAGTCCAGCCGCGCCCCGGCGCCTCGATGCAGGCGAACACCACGCCGGCCAGGCCCACCGTGCCCAGCACCGCGCCGGCCACGTCCAGCGGCGTGCGGTCTGCTGTCGGCCGGTCGCGCGGCACCTTGGCGCGGCACACCAGCAGCAGCGCGATGCCCAGCGGCAGGTTGATGACGAAGGCCCAGCGCCAGGACGAGTGGTCGATCAGGAAGCCGCCGACCACCGGCCCGACGGCCGCGGCGATGCCGCTGAACGCCGACCAGGTGCCGATCGCGCGGCCGCGCTGCGCATCGGGAAAATTCGCGCTGATCAGCGCCAGGCTGCCCGGCACCAGCAGCGCCGCGCC
>NZ_JACCWG010000255.1 GCF_013697775.1 Ramlibacter sp.
CGTGCGGCCGCTGGCCGCCGCCGAACGCCGCCTGCTGCCCGCCGCCGCACGCGCCGGCGCGCTGCGCTTCTGGGTGTCGCGCCTGTGGGACCTGCACCTGCCGCGCGAAGCCAGCCTGCTCAAGCCCCACGACCCGACCCATTTCGAGCGCGTTCTGCGCCAGCGGATCGCGCAGCCGGTCGGCCTCTGACGCGGCTTGCGTTAAATTCGTCACGTTCCGCCGCCCCGCGCAGCCCGGGCGCCCGCCAGTCCGTGCATCCACAACCGACCCAGCAACGTACCAGCACGTGAAACTCAACCTCGTTCCCGCACGCACCGGTGTCCTCTGGGTCAAGCTCGGCATCCGCACCTTCTTTCGGCAGCCGCTCGCCCTGGCCGGCCTGTTCTTCCTGTACATGGCGGCCATGCTGCTGGTGTCGCAGGTGCCGGTGATCGGCCCGATCATCGGCGGCATGCTGGTTCCTGCCATGACGCTGGGGCTGATGGCGGCGACGGCGGAGGCCACCAAGGGCAAGTTCCCGCTGCCCACCGTGCTGCTCAGCGCGTTCCGCGCGGGGCGCCAGCGCGCCCGCGCCATGCTGGTGCTGGGCGTGATCTACACGGTCGGTTCGCTGCTGGCCACCGGCTTGGCCGCGCTGATCGGCGGGCCCTTGACGGTGGCGGCGCCGGGCGCGGATGCCGCGGGCGGGCCGCAGCTGGATGCCTCGGTGCTGATCGCGCTGGTGCTGCACGCGCCGCTGTTCCTGCTGTTCTGGCACGCGCCGGCGCTGGTGCACTGGCACGGCGTGCCGCCCGCGAAAAGCCTGTTCTTCAGCGCCGTGGCCTGCCTGCGCAACATCGGTGCCTTCACCGTCTACGGCGTGCTGTGGGGCGGCGTGTTCCTGGGGGTGTCGCTGGTGCTGGGCATGCTGGGCGTGGCGCTGGGCGGCGGCGAGGGCGTGCGTTCGGTCATGATGCCCACCGTGCTGCTGCTGGCGGCGATGTTCTCCACGTCCATGTATTTCACCTTCCGCGACTGCTTCGCCGCGGATGACGAGGCAGAAGAACAGGCACAACGACAACCACCCGGAGGGGATGTTCCATGACGACACACACGCTGCAGGGCCGTACCGACAACGAGCTGCTCTGGTTCCGGCGCCGCGGCTTCCTGCGCGCGGCCGCGGCCTGGACCGGCGCGGGCGGCTGGGCCGCCGCGCAGGCGCAGCAGCGCGGCAACGTGGTGGAGCTGCTGGGCGACGCCACCATCAACGGCGAGCGGCTGCGAACGCAGGGCACGGTGCAGACCGGCGACCGCCTGGAAACCGGCCCGGGCTCTTCGCTGGTTTTCGTCATCGGCAACAGCGCCTTCCAGGTGCGGCAGAACTCGCGCCTGACGGTGGAGCGCGGCGACACGCTGAATGCGGTGAGCGTGCTGCGCCTGCTGACCGGCGCGGTGGCCAGCGTCTGGGGCAAGGGCCGCATCCGCCAGATCGTGACGCCCACCATCACCGCCGGCATCCGCGGCACCGGCGTCTACACCGAGGTGTTCTCCGACCAGGGGTACCGCAGCTATTTTTGCAACTGCTACGGCACGGTGGACCTGAAGGCCGGCAACGACGCTGCGCAGTCGCAGGCGGTGTACCACCAGTCGTTCTGGGGCGAGGCGCAAGCGAAGAACGGCCGCATGCTCACGCCCGCCACCGCGATCAACCACACGGACGAGGAAATGGACTTCCTCGCGCGGCTGGTGGACCAGCGCACGGCCTGGCAGATGGCCGGGCGCAAGGGCGTGAAAGACGGCGCGGGGTACATGGAGCAAGGGACGCATCCGTTGATGCAGGGGAAGTGAGGGTCGGGTACATCTGGCTTTGACGACCACGCGGCAAAGCCGCACGCGGGCGGCTTTGCAGTGACGATGTTGGCGCGCCACCGGTGGAACGCCGACATGGTGGCTGTCGCGGCAGGCGGTGCCGGGCGTGGGCGTTTTCTGCGGTGGCTGTGCTGATCGGGCTGGGGCCGCCTGACGCGACGCGCGGTGCGTCAGAGCGCTGAGGCGCCCTCGCAGCTCAAGCCATCTCCTGCTGCGACACCAGCAGGCCGCTCAGCCGGCTCACTGCCTGCGGTGAAAGAGCCGTGGAACGCCGCAGCTTGGAATCGATCAGCACCAACGATGTCTGCGCCACGGCCGCGCAGATGCCCTCCTGGAACACGCCCTGCTCCAGCTTGACCGAGCTCTTGCCCAGCGACAGCACGCGCGTGCCGATGGTCACCGCGCCGGGCCAGCGCAGCTCGGACAGGAAGTCCATCGACAGGTGCACGA
>NZ_JACCWG010000275.1 GCF_013697775.1 Ramlibacter sp.
GCCGTCCACCCGCAGCCAGGCGTGGCCCAGCGCCAGCGGGCCGTCGCACACCACCTCGTCGCCGTCCGGCGCGCGCCCGTGCATGCGCGCGAGCATCGCCGCCACCCAGCGCGGGTCGCACGGCGCACCGTCGCGCCGCAGCACGCCGGCAATGCAGCTCATCCCCGCCTGCCGTACTTGCGCGCCACGGCCTGCACGCGCACCAGCGCCTGGGCGGCATCGGTGCCGTCGGCTGCCAGTGCGTCGGCGATTTCGCGGTTGCTCAGGCCCTGCTGCAGCCCCTGCAGGATGCGCAGGCTCTGCTCGCCTTCCTGGCCCAGGCCCGGCCGGCTGGAAGGCGCCAGCCGGCGCAGGTCGGCCAGGGTCTCCGAGCTGGAGAGAAAGGTGGAATGCCGGCGGCTCCCGGCGCGCGCGCGTGCCGACCAGGTCCAGTCGCCCCAGGCAGGGCGCTCCAGCGCGATGTGCAGGTCCTCGCCCTGCTCCAGCGGCAGCGGAGGGTCCAGCGGCATCAGCACGGGTCGCCAGTGCACGTCGGTGGCAGGATCGGTGCTGAGCCAGTCGTCCAGCAGCCGGATGCGGATCCATGCCAGCAGCCCGTGGCACAAACCCGGCTGTACGATGCGGCAGGCGGCAGCGCCCTTGCAGTCGGCATGGCTGGCGCTGGCGAGATCGACGTCGGCCAGCACCACGCCCTCGGCCAGCTGTTGGGTACCGGTCAATTCGTTGCGCGGCAGCCACAGGAGTTCGTTGGCGGCAAAGCGCCGGGCGCTGCCGTAGTCGAGGTCCATCACCGGCTCGGACCAGCGCGCCACGTGCTCGGCATGCAGCTCGGGCGCATGCAGTGGCGCCAGATGCAGCTCGGCGCGGTCGGGCAGCAGCCGGCCGCCGGGCTTGAGCCAGTGGTCGCGTGCATGGAACAGCGAGGGCAGCAGGTCTTCGCTGAACAGCAGGTTGCCGGTGAAGACCGACACGATCAGGTCCACCGGCTGCGGCAGCCGCACGTCCTCGATGCGGTCCTGCAGGAGGGTGATGCGGCCGGCCAGCCCGTTGGCGCGGGCGACTTCGGCGGCTGCATGGAGCACCGGCTCGGGCTCGACCAGGTAGACGTGCCGCGCGCCCGCGGCGGCGGCCAGCAGGCCGTGCAGGCCCATGCCGGCGCCCAGGTCCAGCACCACGGAATCGGGCGTGACCAGCTCGCGGATGGCGCGCGCATACAGCGCGTTGCGCTTCGCATCGAACAGCATGGAGCTGTGTTGGGCCACCCGGGAGTAGGACATTGGAGTCGTTGCGAACGCCTGTCAGCGCCCTGGGCGCTGCGCCAAGGCTTTGACCAGTCCCCTGGTAGCGCGGCGCAGATACAGCCAAGCCAGAGGGCCACGCCCTGAGTGACTGCTTGCTCGCATGTACTCGGCGGGTGGAAAGAACAGCTCGCGCAGGAAACGCAGCTTGCGCTGCCGCGTGCCCAGCGCCTGGAAGTCCATCCATTGCTGCTGCAGCGGCGGGGCGCTCAGGTAACGCTGCGGTGCCTCGACCCCCCTGGGGGCGAACACCGGCGCAGTGTCGGCGCGCAGCGGCGTGTGCAATTGCACGCGCGTCTGGCCGAGCCCGTCCAGGCAGACCGCGCCCAGCCCTTTGTCGCGTGCCGTCTGGCCGGCCAGGTGCCATTCATCCGTGGTGAAGCTGCGCACCAGCAGGTCGATGTCCTTCAGCCAGACCAGGCGGTTGGGTTCGTGGTGGGCGGTGCCGTCCACATGGTAGGGATGGCGCAGGTGGACGCTGCGGTGAAAGCACGCGTGCAGCAGCGCCGAGACGCGGTCGATGGCGAGCGCGTCGGGGCTCAGGCGCGGCAGGGGCTCGGCAGCCGCGCGCAGCTCGTCATAGTTGAAGAGGCCGGCCAGCACTTGCGAATTGCTGATGCGCCAGTGCAGATCCAGCGCATGGGTCTGGCCGGAGATGCTTCGGGTGTAGGTGGCCTGGTAGCTCACATGCTCGCCGCTGACCCCGGTTGCGCGCTGGAACCCGGCGGAGCGCAGCACCTGGTCGCAGCGCGCGCGGTCCTGTTCGGCGATCAGAAGGTCGGTGTCGGCGCGCGTGCGCTGGATCGGGCTGCGGTAGAGCGAATAGGCCAGGGCGGTGCCCTTCAGCAGCACCGGCGCGATGCCGGCCTGGCGCAGGGTGGCAAGGAGGTCGCCCAGCAGTTGCTGGTGGCGCAGCTCCCACATGCCCTGCGCCAGCCCGCGCGCGCGCAGCGCCGTGCGGATGGCGTCCGGCCAGGACCGCGGGTTGCCGTTTTCGTGCAGCAGCACCGCCACGCCGTGCAGGTCGATGCGCGCCATGACGGCTGCAGTGGTGGCGGCCTCGGACTCCCACGGCCACTCGGGCGCTTCGCCGCGCAAGGCAGTGCCGAGAAAGCGGTCGATGAGGGGAGCTGCGGGCAGCGGCGAGGACACCGGGCGATTGTCCGTCAGTTGTAGAGCTGCCATCGCCGCAAAGGCCGGCCGGCTGCCGAAGATCGGCTGGCGCCGTTAAAATCGGCCTTTTCGCACATCGCGCTTCCGGACGCCAGCGCACGTCCCTGCCGCGCGCACCCCCATGCTGTATCCAGAGGAATTCGACGTCATCGTCGTCGGTGGTGGCCATGCCGGCACCGAGGCGGCACTCGCAGCGGCCCGCATGGGCTGCCGCACGCTGCTGCTCACCCACAACATCGAAACGCTGGGGCAGATGAGTTGCAACCCGTCGATCGGCGGCATCGGCAAGGGCCACCTGGTCAAGGAGGTCGATGCGCTCGGCGGCGCCATGGCGCTGGCCACGGACGAAGCCGGCATCCAGTTCCGCATCCTCAACGGCAGCAAGGGGCCGGCCGTGCGCGCCACCCGTGCCCAGGCCGACCGGGTGCTCTACAAGGCGGCGATCCGCGCCCGGCTGGAGAACCAGCCGAACCTTACCTTGTTCCAGCAGGCGGTGGACGACCTGATGGTGGAGGGCGAGCGCGTGGTCGGCGCCGTGACCCAGGTCGGCATCCGGTTCCGGGGCAGGGCGGTGATGCTGACGGCCGGCACGTTCCTGGACGGCAAGATCCACGTGGGCATGCGCAACTACGCGGCCGGGCGCGCGGGCGATCCGCCGGCCGCCACCTTGTCGGCGCGGCTGAAGGAATTGCAGCTGCCGCAGGGGCGGCTGAAGACCGGCACGCCGCCGCGCATCGACGGGCGCAGCATCGACTTCTCGCGCTGCGAGGAGCAGCCCGGCGACCTGGATCCGGTGCCGGTGTTCAGCTTCATGGGCCGCGCCGCCATGCATCCGCGCCAGGTGCCGTGCTGGATCACCCACACCAATGCGCGCACCCACGACATCATCCGCTCCGGCTTGGACCGCAGCCCGATGTTCACCGGCCAGATCGAAGGCGTCGGCCCGCGCTATTGCCCCAGCGTGGAAGACAAGATCAACCGCTTTGCGGACAAGGACAGCCACCAGGTGTTCCTGGAGCCGGAAGGCCTGGACACGCACGAGATCTACCCGAACGGGATTTCCACCAGCCTGCCGTTCGACATCCAGTACGCACTGGTGCGCAGCCTGCCCGGGCTGGAGAACGCGCACATCGTGCGGCCGGGCTACGCTATCGAGTACGACTACTTCGATCCGCGCGCTCTGAAGACGAGCTTCGAAACACGGTCGATCCAGGGCCTGTTCTTCGCGGGGCAGATCAACGGGACCACCGGCTATGAGGAGGCTGCCGCCCAGGGGCTGTTCGCCGGCATCAACGCCGCGCTGCTGTGCCAGGGCAAGGATGCCTGGCTGCCGCGCCGCGATGAGGCGTACCTCGGCGTGCTTGTGGACGATCTCATTTCCAAGGGCGTAACCGAGCCGTACCGCATGTTCACCAGCCGGGCGGAGTTCCGGCTGCAGCTGCGGGAAGACAACGCGGACATGCGGCTCACCGAGGCTGGCCGCCAACTGGGGCTGGTGGACGACGCCCGCTGGGAAGCATTCAGCCGCAAGCGTGATGCTGTTTCACGTGAAACACAGCGGCTCAAGGCGACGTGGATCAACCCGCGCGTCGTGTCGGATGCGGAGGCCGAGCGCGTGCTGGGCAAGGCGCTGGAGCATGAATACAGCCTGGGCGATCTGCTCCGGCGACCGAGCGTGTCGTACCAAAACCTGATGAGTTTGGAAGGTGGCCGTTATGCGGCGGCTGAACTGGATAAGGAATCTTTGGGGGATCTGTACCCAGCGGTGGTCGAGCAAATCGAAGTCGCAGCCAAATACTCGGGCTACATCGAGCGCCAAAAGGGCGAGGTGGAACGCGCTGCCCATTACGAAAACCTGCGGCTGCCGCCCGATCTGGACTACACGCAGGTCGGGGCGCTCAGCATTGAAGTTCGCCAGAACCTGAACAAGCACCGGCCTGAAACGTTGGGCTTGGCATCGCGGATTTCGGGTGTGACGCCGGCGGCCATCTCGCTGCTGCTCGTGCACCTCAAGAAAAGCCGGGTCAGCGGCTTCGCCGAAGCGGGGCAGCGGAAAGCAGCATGAGCTTGGAAGCTGGGCCTGCCGCGCTGGAGCCGCTGCTGCGCAATGGCATTGAACAGCTGGGCCTTGCGCTGAGCGGCATACAAATCGCCCAGCTCCTCGATTACCTGGATCTTATCCAGCACTGGAACAAGGTTTATAACCTCACCGCCGTTCGCGATCCGCGCGAGATGGTCACGCAGCATCTGCTGGACAGTCTCAGCATCGTCCTGCCGCTTCAACGCCAGGCGCCGACGGAGCAGGGCGCTCGTCTGCTGGACGTTGGTTCCGGTGCCGGGCTGCCCGGCGTCGTGCTGGCGGTCTGCTGCCCGGAGCTGAAGGTCGAATGCGTGGACGCCGTCGCCAAGAAAGTGGCCTTCATCCAGAATGCCGCCGCCCAGTTGCGCCTGCCCAACCTACAGGGCCGGCACGCGCGGGTGGAAACGTTGACTGCTCCGTACGACGTGGTGTGCTCCCGCGCCTTCGCTTCGCTCGCCGACTTCGTGGTGCTCACGAGCAGTGCCCTGGCGGAAGGCGGCATCTGGCTCGCCATGAAAGGCAAGCGCCCGGATGCGGAGATTGCCACCTTGCCGGCAACCGTGGATGTGTTTCACGTGGAACAGCTTCAAGTTCCAAGCCTGGATGCCGAGCGCTGCATCGTCTGGATGCGCAAAACGGCTGCTGAGCGCCAGTGAGCTGACGGTACACTCGCCGTTCACATCCCCCGAGGTTCCCATGTTCGGCATCGCAGATTACGGCGCCTTTGTCGCCGCCATCCTGATTTTTCTCGCCATTCCCGGTCCTGGAAACCTGGCGTTGATCACCTCCACCAGCAAGGGTGGCATCCGCGGCGGCTTGGCCGCGACCCTGGGCCTCATTGCCGGAGACCAAGTGCTGATGTGGGCGGCTGTCGCTGGTGTCGCGGCGCTGCTGCTGAACTACCCGGCCGCGTTCCACGCCGTCCAGTGGCTCGGCGCTGCCTACCTCGCATGGCTGGGCTTCAAGATGCTGCGCGCCAAGCCCAGCGATGCGCCTGTGCTGAACATCGAGCCCCACCACTATTTCCGCCAAGCCGGACTGATCACGCTGCTGAACCCCAAGGCCATCGTGTTCTACATGGCCTTCTTCCCGTTGTTCGTCGATTCGACCAGGCACCAAGGCATGGCGACGTTCGGCGCCATGGCGCTGACCATTGCCACGCTGACCTTCGCCTATGGCTTGGTGGCCGTGCTGTTGACCCATTTCCTGGCGGCCAAGTTGCGCGCAAACCCCGCCATCACCTCCACGCTGAACAAGATCGCCGGCACCTTCCTGATCGGCTTCGGCCTCAAGCTGGCGATCAGCAAGTGAGCCTGACCCGCCGACGCGCCGTGCTGTTCACCGGCCACGCCTGATGGGCCAAGCTTGATGGCCCGCATCTTCTGCATCGCCAACCAGAAGGGCGGCGTGGGCAAGACCACGACGACCGTGAACCTGGCCGCCGGCCTGGCCAAGGTCGGCCAGCGCGTGCTCATGATCGACCTGGATCCGCAGGGCAATGCCACCATGGGTTCGGGTGTGGACAAGCGCAAGCTGGAATACACGATCTACGACGTGCTGCTGGAATCCGCCGGCATCGCCGAGGCGCGGGTGCGCAGCGAGAAATGCGGCTACGACGTGCTGGGTGCGAACCGCGAACTGGCGGGCGCGGAAGTCGAGCTGGTGGATGTCGAGCGGCGCGAGAAGCGGCTGAAGCAGGCCATTGCCGCCGTCGACGCCGAGTACGATTTCGTGCTGGTGGATTGCCCGCCGTCGCTGTCGCTGCTGACCTTGAACGGCCTGTGCGCCGCCCACGGCGTGATCGTGCCGATGCAGTGCGAGTACTTCGCGCTGGAAGGGCTGTCGGACCTGGTCAACACCATCAAGCAGGTGCACGCCAACCTGAACAAGGACCTGCAGATCATCGGCCTGCTGCGGGTGATGTTCGATCCGCGCATCACCCTGCAGCAGCAGGTCAGCGAGCAGCTCAAGGCGCACTTCGGCGAGAAGGTGTTCAACACCGTCATCCCGCGCAACGTGCGGCTGGCCGAGGCGCCCAGCTACGGCCTGCCCGGCGTGGTGTTCGACCCCGCCGCGCGCGGCAGCCAGGCCTTCGTCGAATTCGCCAAGGAAATGGTGGATCGCATTTCCGACATGCGCTGAGCGCGTGTGCGCTACAGAAAAGATAGCAATGAAGTCTTCCAACGTCTTGATCCTGCCCGGCTGGCAAAGCAGCGGGCCCTTGCACTGGCAAAGTTTGTGGGAGCAGCGGCACGGCTACGTGCGCGTCGAGCAGCAGGAGTGGATGACGCCTCCGCGCGCCGACTGGATCGCCAAGCTGGAAGAGGTGCTGCTCACCCGCGACGAGCCGGCCGTGCTGGTGGCTCACAGCCTGGGCTGCATGCTCACCGCCGCCTGGGCCGCGCACACGCGCAACCCACACCGGGTGAAGGCGGCGCTGCTGGTCGCGCCCGGCGACCCCGAGCAGCCGCACCTGCGCGAGCCGCTGGCCACCTGGTCGCCGGTGGAATTGAGCGCGCTGCCGTTCCGCACGGTGGTGGTGGGCAGCCGCAACGACCCATTCTGCGAGTTCGAGCGCGCGCGCCTGTTCGCCCATGCCTGGGGCGCGCAGTTCATGGACTACGGCATGGCCGGCCACATCAACGCCGACTCCGGGCTGGCCAGCTGGCCCGAGGGCCACGTGCTGCTGCAAGACTTGATGAAGGACTGAATGGCCACCAAGAAACCCAAGGGCCTGGGCCGCGGCCTGGAGGCCCTGCTCGGCCCCAAGGTGGAGGAGGGCGCCGCCGACGCGCCCGCCGCCAACCCGGGCCTGCCCGCTTCGCTGCTGCTGGACGATATGGTGCCGGGCCAGTACCAGCCGCGCACACGCATGGACGAGGGGGCGCTCTACGAGCTCGCCGAATCGATCAAGGCGCAGGGCATCATGCAGCCGATCCTGGTGCGCCGCCTCACGGGCGGCACGCACATCGGCAAGTACGAGATCATCGCCGGCGAACGCCGCTACCGCGCCGCGAAGCTGGCCGGCCTGGACAGTGTGCCGGTGCTGGTGCGCGACGTGCCGGACGAAGCCGCCGCAGCGATGGCGCTGATCGAGAACATCCAGCGCGAGGACCTGAACCCGCTGGAGGAAGCGCAAGGCCTGCAGCGTCTGATCAAGGACTTCGGCCTCACGCACGAGCAGGCGGCGCAGGCCGTCGGCCGCTCGCGCAGCGCCGCCAGCAACCTGCTGCGCCTGCTCAACCTGGCCGAACCGGTGCAGACCATGCTGATGGCCGGCGACATGGACATGGGCCACGCGCGCGCGCTGCTGGCGCTGGACCGCGCAGCGCAGATCACCGCCGCCAACCAGATCGCCGCCAGGAAGCTGTCGGTGCGCGAAGCCGAAAGCCTGGTGAAAAAGCTGGCCGCCGAGTTCAGCCTGACTGCCTCGCCCAAGGCGAAGAAGGAGAAGTCGCGCGACCTGCGCCGGGTGGAAGAAGAGCTGTCGGACCTGCTCACCGCCGAGGTCGAAGTGCGCGTCAAGAAGCGGGTGAAACGCAACGGCCGCGTGGAGGAACTGGGCGAAGTGGCGATCCAGTTCGGCTCGCTCGACGCGCTCAACGGCCTGATCGATCGCCTGCGGGGGTGACAACTCTGGCTCAGCATGCAGCAGTCGCTGCAGGGCATGGGCCTGGGCATCAACGAAACACCGGGCATCCACCCGGCGTTTTCGTTGATGCCCAGCCTTCTCACATCGAGAAGATCTTCCCCGGGTTCATGATGTTCTTCGGGTCGAGCGCGCGCTTGATGGTGCGCATCATCTCCACCGCGCCGGCGCCGGCCTCGTCGACCAGGAAGCCCATCTTGTGCAGGCCCACGCCGTGCTCGCCGGTGCAGGTGCCGCCCAGGCTCAGGGCGCGCGCCACCAGCTTGTGGTTCAGCGTCTCGGCGACGTCGCGCTCCTTCGGATCGTTGGGGTCGAGCAGGTAGCCGAAGTGGAAGTTGCCGTCGCCCACGTGGCCCACCAGGAAATAGGGCAGGCCGCTGTCGTCGGCTTCCTGCACCGACTCCAGCAGGCAATCGGCCAGGCGCGAGATCGGCACGCAGGTGTCGGTGGAGATCGCGCGGCAGCCGGGCCTGGACTGCAGCGCCGCGAACAAGGCGTTGTGCCGCGCCGTCCACAGGCGCGTGCGCTCCTCCGGCGTGGAGGCCCATTCGAAATCCTGCCCGCCGTGCTCCTTGGCCAGTTCCTGCACGGTTTCGGCCTGCTCCTTCACCGAGTTGGGCGAGCCGTGGAATTCCATCAGCAGCATGGGTTCTTCGCGCAGCGACAGCTTGCTGTGCTTGTTGACCATGCGCACCGTGTTGACGTCGATCAGCTCCACCCGCGCGATCGGCACGCCCAGCTGGATCATCTCGATGGTGGTCAGCACGGCGGCCTCGATGCTCGGGAACGAGCTGGTTGCCGCCGAGATCGCCTCGGGGAACGGGTAGAGGCGCACCGTGATTTCGGTGATGACGCCCAGCGTGCCTTCGCTGCCGACGAACAGGCGCGTGAGGTCGTAGCCGGCCGACGATTTCTTGGCGCGCGTGCCGGTGCGGATGACCTCGCCGCTGGCCGTCACCACTTCGAGCGCCAGCACGTTCTCGCGCATGGTGCCGTAGCGCACCGCGTTCGTTCCCGACGCGCGCGTGGCCGACATGCCGCCGATGCTGGCGTCGGCGCCCGGATCGATCGGGAAGAACAGCCCTGTGCTCTTGACCGCGTCATTGAGCTGCTTGCGCGTGACGCCCGCCTGCACGGTGACGGTGAGGTCCTCGGCGTTCACCGCAAGCACCTTGTTCATGCGGCTCACGTCGACGCTGATGCCGCCCTGCACCGCCAGCAGGTGCCCTTCGAGCGAGGAGCCGACGCCGAACGGGATGATTGGCACGCTGTGCGCGCTGGCGAGCGCCACCGCGTCGGCCACGTCCGCCGTGCTTTCGGCGAACACCACGGCCGCCGGCGGCGGCACGTCGAACGAAGACTCGTCGCGCCCGTGCTGCTCGCGCACGGCCATGGCGGTGGAACAGCGGTCCGCGAAGCGCGCCTTCAGGGCGTCGATCAGCGCGGGTGGAACCGCGCGCTGCAACACTTCGGGCACCAGGTGGGTGAAGGCGGTGGGTGCGTTCATCTTGTCTCCAGGGGATTCACCCAGTGTAAGTCCGCACCGGAAAACACTCCCCGAAAACCCGCACCGCAAGAACGGCCTACTGCCGCGCGCCGCCCTGGTATTCGTCCGGCGTGAGCACGCCGTCCTTGTTGGTGTCCATGTCTTCGAAGCTGCGCGGCAGGAGCACCAGCCGCTGGGCTTCAGCGCGCGACAGCTGGCCGTTGCCGTCGGCATCGGCGGCGCTGAAGGCCTGCTGCAGCTGCTGGGGCGTCCAGCGGTTCGCTGGCGCGGGCGCCACCGAGGTGCCGCCCGTCGCTGTGGGCACGGCAACCAGCGGAACGGCAGGCGTGCTCTGCTGCTGAGCGTGGACAGGGGCGCCCGTGAGCAGCAGCGCAGCTGCGGCCACGCAGAGCAGATCGGGCGCCATGCGGCGCAGTGGGTCAGCGCAATGCATCTTCATACTCCCAGCGCGTCACCACGCCATTGCCGTTGCGGTCCATCTCCTCGAAGCTGAAGGGATGGATGAGTAGCCGCTGTGCCTCCGAGCGCGTGAGTTCGCCGTTGTGGTCAACGTCGGCGCCCAGGAACGAGCGCGCCACGTCGACGGTGGCATACGGCCCATGGGCCGGGAACACCGGATTGCTGTAGCCGCCATTGCCAGGGCCACCGGAGCCGCCGAGCACGTTCGTGGCCGGTGCGAAGCCGCCACCGCCGTTGACGAGGCCGCCGCCGGCCGTCGCGTTGGTCGGCAGCGGCCTTCCGGCGCCGGAAGAGCCCGAAGGCACCGCCGACAGGCCCGCTGGCGGCTGGCTCGTCAAGCCGCCCGGACTGATGAGAGGTGAGGACAGGCCGCCCGGGCTGGGCAGCGCGTTGGCCGTTGCCGCCGCGGCATTGCCGGCCGCCGGCGTGGCGGCGCCGATGGAACGCCCACCAGCGGTTTGCGCCAGTGCGGCCGAGCCGCCAACGGCAAGCAGCAATGCGCAGGCCGAACCGATGAGGCGGCCGGAACGAAGACGGGGAAGCAGCATGATGGACTCCTTGCTCTCTGCATCCTGGCCGTCGCACGCCGGCATGCCCACCCGCCAAGCACGGCAATCGCTGTAGGAGCCCGATGACGGACAATGCGGCGCAGCAAACGCAACAGCTTTGGGAGCAATCAGATGGGCAAGCGCCTCACGCAAATCGCCACCCGCACCGGCGACGACGGCACCACCGGCCTGGGCGACAACACCCGCGTGGGCAAGGACAGCCTGCGCGTGCACGCCATGGGCGAGGTGGACGAGCTGAATTCGCACATCGGTCTGCTGTTGTGCGAAGAGATGCCGCCTGATGTGAGCGTGCTGCTGGTGGAGATCCAGCACCAGCTGTTCAACCTGGGCGGCGAGCTCTCGATCCCCGGCTTTGAATTGCTGAAGGCCGATGCCGTCGCCGCGCTGGACGATGCGCTGGAGCGCTACAACGCGCAGCTGCCGCGCCTGCAGGAATTCATCCTGCCGGCGGGCAACCGCGCTGCTTCGCAATCGCATGTGTGCCGCACCGTGGCGCGCCGTGCCGAACGCGCACTGGTGGGCCTGGGAAAGGCGGAGACGCTGCGCGATGAACCGCGCCAGTACCTCAATCGCTTGTCGGACCTGATGTTCGTGCTGGCGCGCGTGCTGAACCGCGTGAACGGCGGCGACGACGTGTATTGGAAGAGCGAGCGGCTCGCGCGCGACGCCGGCAGCGCCGCCGCCGACGCAACCTAGGTTAGGCCGCGCCGCCGCCCTTCGGCGCCAGGACCGCCATCGTGATCCGCGACACGCAGGTCGGCCGTCCCTGGTCATCCGTCATGTCGATCTGCCACACCTGCGTGGTCCGGCCGATGTGCACCGGCCGCGTGATGCCGGTGACCCATCCCGCCGTCGTGCCGCGCAGATGGTTGGCGTTGATGTCGAGCCCTACCGCCCGGTGGTCCGGCGGGCACGCATAGGCCGCGCCGCAGGAGCCCAGGGTTTCGGCCAGCAGCACGCTCACGCCGCCGTGCAGCAGGCCATAAGGCTGGCGCGTGCGCTTGTCCACGGCGACGCGGGCGCGGATGAAGTCGTCGCCGACTTCCACGAACTCGAGGCCGAGCCAGGCCGCGGCCGTGTCGCGGTTGCCTTCGGTGAGGATCTCCACCGAGATCGGACGGGTCCAGATGCGCATGGCTCGCCTTCCCCTCAGCGCGCCACCGGCGCGTCGCCGGCCGCGACCGTCCGGTCCGCTGTGGTGCCGCCGCGGTTCAGGAGCGCATACAGGATGATCGCGCCGAATGTCGCGGTGCCGATGCCGCCCAGCGCGAAGCCGCCGAACTTCAGCGTGAAGTCGCCGGTGCCCAGCACCAGCGTGATGGCGGCGACGATCAGGTTCTTGTTCTGCGAAAAGTCCACCCGGTTGTCGACCCAGATCTTGGCGCCCGCAACGGCGATGAGGCCGAACACCACGATGCTCACGCCGCCCATCACCGGCAGCGGGATCGCCTGGATTACCGCGCCGAACTTCGGCGAGAAGCCCAGCACGATGGCGAACACGCCGGCCACCACGAACGCCGCCGTCGAATAGATCTTGGTGGCGGCCATCACGCCGATGTTCTCGGCGTACGTGGTCACGCCGGTGCCACCGGCCGCGCCGCTGATCGCGGTGGCCACACCGTCGCCGATGAAGGCGCGGCCGATGTATTGGTCCAGGTTGCGGCCGGTCATCGCCGTCACCGCCTTGATGTGGCCCAGGTTCTCGGCCACCAGGATGATCGCCACCGGCACGATCAGCAGCATGGCCGGGCCGCTGAACACCGGCGCGGTGAAGGCCGGCGCGCCGAACCAGGCGGCGTTCGCGATGCCCGACGCATCGATCGGCTTGCCCAGGCCCATGCCGTTGGTGAGCAAGGCGTAGATGATGCTGGCGATGATCAGGCCGACCAGGATCAGCAGGCGCTGCACCATGCCGCGCGCCAGCACCGCCACCAGGCCGACGCACACGAAGGTGACGGCCTGCATCCAGCTGTCGAAGTTGCCGGCGGCCATGTTCTTGATCGGGATGCCGGCCAGGTTCAGGCCGATCACGGCCACCACCGCGCCGGTGACCACCGGCGGCATCAGGCGCTCCACCCAGCCGGTGCCCACCGCCTGCACGATGGCGCCGATGGCCGCGTACACCACGCCGCAGGCGATGATGCCGCCCAGCGCCACCGCGAGGTTCGCATTCGGCCCCTTGCCGGCGTACGCGGTGGCGGCGATCACCACGCCGATGAAGGCGAAGCTCGATCCCAGGTAGCTGGGCACCTTGCCGCCGGTGATGAGGAAGAAGATGAGCGTGCCGATGCCGCTCATGAGGATGGCGATGTTGGGATCGAACCCCATCAGGATCGGCGCCAGCACCGTGGCGCCGAACATGGCGATGACGTGCTGCACGCCCATGGCCGCGGTCTGCGGCCACGGCAGCCGCTCGTCGGGCGCGATCACGCCGCCTTGCCGCAAGACTTCCGCGGACTTCTCCGTCCAATCGAACATTCCCATCGCTCGCTCCTTGTGAATCGCAGCGATGCTAGGCGCAACGGCAGGCCGGTGCAAGTTCAGGCGGCGAAGCGCGCCACCTCGTCGAGCACCTGCGCATCCTTCAGGATCTTGCGGTGGCCCAGTCCCTGGGTGGCGACCAGGCGCGCGCCGGCGATGGCCTCGGCATAGGCCTGTGCGTCGGCGAAGCGGTTGATGCGGTCCTCACGGTCGTGCACCAGCAGCGTCGGCATGCGCACGCCCGAGCCAACGGCTGCCGGCTCGAACTGCGCCATCAGCACGCCCTCGCGCGCTTCCACGCGCTGCTGCATGGCGGCGCGGGTGGCTTCGCGCAGGCCGAACATCTGCGCGAAGTAGCGCGTGTAGGCGTGCGGCGAGGCCGGCGGCGCCAGCAGCGCCAGCCGCTCGGCGGGGAGGCCGCGCG
>NZ_JACCWG010000287.1 GCF_013697775.1 Ramlibacter sp.
CACCACCAGCAGCGGCCCGCGGGTGTTTGGCGCCAGCAGCTGCGCGGCCAGCAGCGACACCGCCGCCGTGCGGCGCGCCGTCAACGCCGGGCCATCGAGGAGCAGCCGGCGTTCGCCGCTCGCCACGTCGAACACCGCCACGTCGCCCTGGATGGTGGGGCGCGGCGTGCCGGCGTTGCCGGGCGTGTAGGTGATCAGCTTGGTGATCGCCACCTGCGCGTCGAATGCGGGCATGAGGAACAGCGAACCACCGCCGGGCAGCACCTGCACCATGCGCTGGGGCACCCGCACCTGCGGGTCGGCGAGCACGGCGCGCAGCTGCTCGACCAGGGGAACGTAAGGCAGGCAGAGCGCGGTGGCCTGGGCGTCGAGAACGGATGGCGTCATGGCGGGATGTTGCAAGCTCAGCCTTGAATGGGTTGTCCTACAGTGGCACGCGGCAAATCGCGGCTGCGCGGAACGCGGGTGGCGGCCTAAAGTGAATCCATCACACCACACCGCTCCAAGGAGCCTCCCATGTTGCCAGCACTGACCGCTTCCGCCAACCGCCCGCTGCGCCGGGGCCTGTTCTGGGCCGGGCTCGCGGCTCTGGCGCTGGTGCAACTGGTGGCCCTGTGGGCGCTGTGCAACCAGCAGGTGAGCGCCGCCCAGGTGCGGCAATCGAACACCCGCATGGAGAATCTGGTGCTGGCCGACTGCCTGCGGCATGTGCCCAACGCCACGCTGGCCACCTGCAGCGGCCGCCTTTCCCCGGATGCGGACCGCAGCGGCGCGACCGTGCCGGTCAGCTACACCTTCAACTGAGCGGCGCGCCCATGCATTCGCGCACCGCTCCTGCATTTGACGACGCCTCCCCCGCGGTGGCGGATTTGCCGCTGGAGGCCTGCGACGACTTCGACGAAGCGCAGCACGCGCCGCGCTACTGCCCCACCGACCTGCTGGCCGCCTTCACGCTGATGATGGCCGGGCATGGCCGCTGCATCAACACGCCCATGATGCTGGGCGACCGTGAATACGCGATGTGGCAGCTGGCCTGCGCCCGCACGCTGGGCGACGAGGACCTGAAGGACGCGGCGACACGGCTGTTCTCGTACTTCGACGACACCGCCAAAGTCGCCTAGAGTTCGGCGCCTTCCACCAGGAAGCGCACCCGCCGCACCCCCTGCCATTCGTCCGCATCCAGCCTGAAGGCGATCTTCACCCGTGCCGGCAGCGGCTCGGTGTGGCCGAACCAGATGCCGTCGACCGGCTGGCCCTGGTGCTTCAGCCGGATCGCCAGGTGTTTTTCGCCCACCAGCCGCTGCGACACGATTTCCACTTCCTCGCTGAACACCGGCGGCGCGAAACCCTGGCCCCACACCACGTGGTGCAGGGTGTCGACCAGGTCGGGCCGCAGGTACTCGGGCGCGAGCGGGCCGTCGGTGTACAGCCGGCGCAGCAGGGTGGCCGCATCCAGCCATTCCTGCGCCACTTGGCCCAGGGCTTGCTCGAAGGTGTCCAGGTGCTCCTCGGCCACCGTGCAGCCGGCCGCCATGGCGTGGCCGCCGAAGCGCAGCAGCACGCCGGGGTGGCGCTTGGCCACCAGGTCCAGCGCGTCGCGCAGGTGGAAGCCGGGGATCGAGCGGCCCGAGCCCTTGAGTTCGTGCTCCTTGCCCGGTGCCTGGCTGGCGGCGAACACGAAGGTCGGCCGGTGCAGCTTGTCCTTGATGCGCGCCGCCACGATGCCGACCACGCCTTCGTGGAAATCGGGATCGAACACGCAGATGGCGGGCGGCGGCGCGTCGCCTGCGTCGAACAGCGATTCGGCGATCTGCAGCGCCTGCTCGCGCATGTCGCCCTCGATCTCGCGCCGCTCGCGGTTGATGCCGTCCAGCGTGCGCGCGAGTTCATCGCCGCGCGCCGCGTCGTCGGTCAGCAGGCATTCGATGCCCAGCGTCATGTCGGCCAGCCGGCCGGCCGCGTTGATGCGCGGGCCGAGCGCGAATCCCAGGTCGAAGGTGGTGGCCACCTGCGCCTTGCGCGCTGCCACCGTGAACAGCGCCGACAGGCCGCAGGGCAGGGCGCCGGCGCGGATGCGCTTCAGGCCTTGCGCCACCAGCCGGCGGTTGTTGGCGTCCAGCTTGACCACGTCGGCAACGGTGCCCAGCGCCACCAGCGGCAGCAAGGCGTCCAGCTTGGGTTGGGCGGCCGTTTCGAACGCGCCGCGCGCGCGCAGCTCGGCGCGCAGCGCCAGCAGCACGTAGAACATCACGCCGACGCCGGCGATCGATTTGCTCTCGAATTCGCAGCCCGGCTGGTTGGGGTTGACGATGACGGCCGCGGCCGGCAGTTCGGCGCCGGGCAGGTGGTGGTCGGTCACCAGCACCTGCAGGCCCAGCGCGTTGGCCGCGGCCACGCCGTCCACGCTGGCGATGCCGTTGTCCACGGTGATCAGCAGGTCGGCGCCGGTGTCCTTCACGCGCCGCGCGATCGGCGGCGTCAGGCCGTAGCCGTCGGCCACGCGGTCGGGCACCATGTAGCCGACGTGCCGCGCGCCCAGCAGGCGCAGGCCGCGCACGGCCACCGTGCAGGCGGTGGCGCCGTCGCAGTCGTAGTCGGCCACGATGCACAGGCGCTTGTCGGCCGCGATGGCGTCGGCCAGCAGCACGGCGGCTTCGCGCGCGCCCTTGAGCAGGGTGGGCGGCAGCAGGCGCGGCAGGCCGTCGTCCAGCTCGTCGCTGGTGGCCACGCCGCGCGACGCGTACAGGCGCGCCAGCAGCGGGTGCACGCCGGCCTGTTCCAGCGCCCACACGGCGCGCGGCGGAACGTCGCGGGTCAGGATTTTCAAAGAGGCTCCAGGAGTTGGGCAATGCGCTGGCGCCCCAGCAGCGCCGCGGCGCGGCGCAGCCAGCCGCCGCCTTGCGTGGACCATGTGCGGGCGCTGCGCTCGCCGCACAAGGTCACGCTAACCGGCTGGCCGCCATTCAGCGCCTTCAAGAGGCGCGCGCATTCGGTGGCGTCCAGCTGCGTCCAGGCGGCGGCCCAGGCCGGCCAGTCCTCGCGCAGCGCGGCGTCGCGCAGGTAGTGGGTGATTTCCATGCCCGAGGGCGCGGGCTTGCCGTGCGGCGGCAGGGCGCCGGTGCCGCTCGCCCAGAACGAGTTGACCGGCAGCAGGCCGACGCGCGCGCGCGCGTCGTTGACCGGGTGGGTGTACAGCAGCATCTGCATCTCCTGCTGCAGCCGGCGCAGAGGCCGGCCGGCGTCGCCCCGCGGCATCCAGCCGTCCACCCTGCGGCCGACCACCCGGTCCAGCGAGGCGGTGGGCAGATTACGGAAAATTTCGCCGCGCGCCAGCCACAGGGTGGGTGCGTCGTATTCCAGCTGGATGCCGTCCTGCTCGAAGTAGGGCTGCATGGCGGCCATCAACTGCTGCGCGTCGCGCGGGTCGAGCTGCAGCGCCTGGGGGTGGCCCATGACGAGGTTGTCGCGGCCCACCTCCCAATTGCAGGGCGTGATCCAGGCCCAGGCGGCGTAGTAGCTGTCGCGGCCGGCCTGCTCCAGCTGCGCGGCGGCCCAGGGAATGCAGCCGTCGGGTGAGGCCAGGCCGTAGGCGCGCGCCAGCGCGCGCTCGTGCGGGGGCGACAGGCTGTCGGCGTCGCCCTCTTCCAGCACGCCTGGCGACAGGCGCGCCAGCAGGCGCTCCAGGTGGGGCATTTGCAGGCCGGCCAACGCCTGCTGGCACCCCGGCGAAAGGCTGGCGGCGAAAGGGATGAGCAAGTGGACGCCGTCTGACACAGGCATATTGTCGGGGATGCCACAATCGAGCCCGACCAAAAACCCGCCCCGATGCGAATTCCTTACGAACTGACGCTGGGTTGGCGCTACACCCGCGCCGGCCGCGCCACGCGGCGCAATGGCTTCATCTCCTTCATCTCCATGGTGTCGATGCTGGGGATTTCGCTGGGCGTGGCGGCGCTCATCATCGTGCTGTCGGTGATGAACGGCTTCCAGAAGGAGGTGCGCGACCGCATGCTGGGCGTGGTGTCGCACATCGAAATCTATGGCCCCGGCGGTGGCGTGCTGCCGGACGTGAACCGCACCATCGCCGAATCGCGCAAGAACCCCCAGGTGCTGGGCTCCGCGCCCTTCGTGGCCACGCAGTCGCTGCTGGCGCACGGCGAGGACATGCGCGGCGCCATCGTGCGCGGCATCGACCCGGCGCAGGAGCCGCAGGTGACCGACGTCGCCGCCGCCGCGCGCACCACGCTTGCCAAGCTGCAGCCCGGCGCCTTCGGCGTGGTGCTGGGCGCCGAGCTGGCGCGCAGCCTGGGCGTGCGCGAAGGCGACCCGGTGACGCTGATCGCGCCGGGCGGCCAGGTGACGCCGGCCGGCGTAGTGCCGCGCCTGAAGCAGATGACGGTGGTGGGCACCTTCGATTCCGGCCACTACGAGTACGACAGCGGCCTCTTGATGCTCAACATCGAGGACGCGCAGCGCATCTTCCGGCTGGAGGGCCCCACCGGCGTGCGGCTGAAGCTCAAGGACCTGAACCGCGCGCGCGACGTCGCCGCCGAACTGCAGGGGCATCTTTCCGGCGAGTTCGTGATCCGCGACTGGACGCGCCAGAACCGCACCTGGTTCGCCGCCGTGCAGCTGGAAAAACGCATGATGTTCATCATCCTCACGCTGATCGTGGCGGTGGCGGCGTTCAACCTGGTCAGCACGCTGGTGATGACGGTGACCGACAAGCGCGCCGACATCGCCATCCTGCGCACGCTGGGCGCCAGCCCGCGCAGCATCATGGGCATCTTCGTGGTGCAGGGCGCGGCGGTCGGCGTGATCGGCACGCTGGCGGGGCTGCTGGGCGGGCTGCTGATCGCGATGAACATCGACGTGATCGTGCCGGCGCTGGAGCACCTGCTGAACGCCAGCTTCCTGCCGCGCGACATCTACCTCATCAGCCGGATGCCCAGCGACCCGCAGAGCAACGACATCGTGCCGATCGCGCTGATCTCGCTGGTGCTGGCCTTCGTGGCAACGCTGTACCCCAGCTGGCGCGCCAGCCAGGTGAATCCGGCGGAGGCGCTGCGGTATGAATGAGGCCACCACCGTTCGCCCCGAGCCGCCATCGTCCGTTCGCCCTGAGCCTGTCGAAGGGATTGCGGGGGCTTCGACAAGCTCAGCCCGAACGGGCGAGGGCCCGGCCCGGACGGAAACCGTCCTCTCCTGCCGCAACCTCTCCAAGCGCTTCCGCGAGGGCCCGCTGGACGTCGAGGTGCTGCGCGGCGTCGATCTCGACGTGCATGCCGGCGACACGCTGGCCATCGTCGGCGCATCCGGTTCCGGCAAAAGCACGCTGCTGCACCTGCTGGGCGGGCTGGACGCGCCCACCACCGGCGAGGTGTCGCTGATGGGCCGGCAGCTGTCGACCTTGTCGCCGGCGCAGCAGGGCGACCTGCGCAACCGGCACCTGGGCTTCGTCTACCAGTTCCACCACCTGCTGCCCGAGTTCAGCGCGCTGGACAACGTGGGCATGCCGCTGCGCATCCGGCGCGAATCGCCCGAGCGCTGCGCCGAGGCGGCCACCGAAATTCTTGAGGCCGTGGGCCTCGGCCACCGGCTGCACCACCGCCCGGCCGAGCTGTCGGGCGGCGAGCGCCAGCGCGTGGCCATCGCGCGCGCGCTGGTCACGCGGCCAGCCTGCGTGCTGGCCGACGAGCCCACCGGCAACCTCGACCGCAGCACCGCGGACAGCGTGTTCGCACTCATGCTCCAGCTCGCGCGCGAGCGCGGCACGGCTTTCGTGCTGGTGACGCACGACGACACGCTGGCCGCGCGCTGCGCCCGCACGCTGCACCTGGTGCTCGGCCAGCTGGACTGAGCCCGCGCGCACTGCGGGAATCCACCAGGGGCATTCTGTCGCCCAGGTGATCGAATTCCACCGGCGGCATTCCTAGGATGGACGGTGTCGTGAAGCGTCCGCTTCCACCCGCATCTCTTCAAGGACCCCATGTCGGACCTGCACCTGGCGCACTGGCCGCGCTTCGCCCCCAAGCACCTCTGGATTCCCGAGACCAGCCTCTACGCCAACGTGGAGGTCTCGGCCGCCCGCTTCCCCGCCAAGCCCTTCATCGTCTTCTACGGCACCGAGATCACTTACGGCCACTTCAGGGACGAAACCGAGCGCATCGCCGGCTGGCTGCAGCAGGACTGCGGCGTGAAGAAGGGCGACCGCGTGCTGCTGTACATGCAGAACAGCCCGCAGTTCATCGCCGCCTACTACGCCATCCTGCGCGCCGACGCGGTGGTGGTGCCCGTCAACCCGATGAACCTCACCGAGGAATTGCGCCACTACGTGGAGGACGCGGGTGCCAGGGTGGCCTTCGTCGCGCAGGAGCTGCTGGCGCGCATGCAGCCGCTGCTGGGCCAGGGACTGGAGAAGATCGTCGTCGCCACGTATGGCGACTACGTCGAACCCGGGTGCGACTGGCAGCTGCCGGACTTCGTCCCGGCGCCGCGCGCTGCGCTGAGCGATGCGCGCGCCGTTGCCTGGGCCGACGTGCTGGCCGCCGCGCGCAAGCCCGCGCCCATGCAGGCCGGCGCGGACGACCTGGCGGTGATGCCCTACACCTCGGGCACCACCGGCCACCCCAAGGGCTGCATGCACACCCACCGCAGCACCATGTACAACACGGTGAGCAACGGCGTCTGGCACCGCGCCAACCAGGGCGCCGTGGTGCTGGGCGTGCTGCCGTTCTTCCACGTGACGGGCATGCAGTCCAACATGAACACCGTCATCTACTTCGGCGGCACGGTGGTGGTGCTGCCGCGCTGGGACCGCGATGCCGCCGCCCTGTGCGTGCAGCGCCACGGCATCACCTCGATGACGCTGATCACCGCCATGGTGATCGACTTCATGTCCAACCCGCGGCTGGACGACTACGACCTGTCCAGCCTGCAGCGCCTGAACGGCGGCGGCGCCGCCATGCCCAAGGCGGTGGCGCTGGCGATGGAGCAGAAGGTGGGCCTGAAGTACGTGGAAGGCTACGGCCTGTCCGAAACCATGGCGGCCAGCCACACCAATCCGCTGGAGCGGCCCAAGGAGCAATGCCTGGGCATTCCGCTGGCCGGCGTCGACTCGCGCGTGGTCGACCCGGCCACGCTGCGCGAGTTGCCGCCCGGCGAGGTAGGCGAGATCATCACGCACGGCCCGCAGGTGATGACCGGCTACTGGAACCAGCCGCAAGCTTCGGCGCAGGCGTTCGTGGAGATCGACGGCAAGCGCTTCCTGCGCACCGGCGACCTGGCCTACGTGGACGAGGAAGGCTACTTCTTCTTCGTCGACCGGTTGAAGCGCATGATCAACGCGGCCGGCTTCAAGGTCTGGCCGGCCGAAGTGGAGGCGCTGCTGTACAAGCACCCGGCGATCCAGGAAGCCTGCGTCATCGCGGCGCAGGACGCGCGGCGCGGCGAGACGGTGAAGGCGGTGGTGGTGCTCAAGCCGGCCTCGGTCGGCCAGGTCACCGAGCAGCAGATCGCCGACTGGGCGCACGAGAACATGGCTGCCTACAAGGCTCCGCATATCGTGCAGTTCGCGCAGAGCCTGCCCAAGTCGGGCACCGGCAAGGTGATGTGGCGCGCCTTGCAGGAAGCGGAGAAAACCGCGTCCTAGATCGTCGCGCCGCCGTCGCACACGATGGCCTGGCCTGTCACGAAGCTGGACGCGCGCGAGGCCAGGAACACCGCTGCGCCGGCGATCTCGTCGGGCTCGCCGATGCGGCGCAGCGGCACCTCGCGCGTGGCGCGCTCCAGCGTCTTCGGGTCCTCCCACAGCGCGCGCGCGAAGTCGGTGCGCACCAGGCCCGGCGCGATGCAGTTCACCCGCACGCCGTGTGGCCCGTACTCGTGTGCCAGGTTGCGCGCGAGCTGAAAGTCGGCTGCCTTGGACACGTTGTAGGCGCCGATCAAGGTGCTGCCGCGCAGGCCGCCGATGGAGGACACGATGACGATCGAGCCGTCCTTTCGCGCGACCATCTGCGGCGCGCACATGCCGATCAGCCAGTGGTTGCTGAGCACGTTGTTGTCCAGGATCTTGCGGAACTGTTCGTCGGCGATGCCGGCCATCGGCCCGAAATACGGGTTGACGGCGGCGTTGCACACCAGCACGTCGATGCGGCCGAAAGCGGCGTTGGTGCGGTCCACCAGTTGCTGCAGCGCTTCTTTCGACGAGATGCTGGCGGCCACGGCGATCGCTTGTCCTTCGCCGTGGCGCGCGTTGATGGCGGCGGCCACCTCGTCGCAGGCGTCCTGCTTGCGCGAGGAGATGACGACGCGCGCGCCGTGCTCGGCCAGCCGCTCGGCGATGGCGCGCCCAATGCCGCGCGAGGAACCGGTGACGATGGCGGTCTTGCCGCCGAGATCGAACAGGGACATGGATGGCTCCGGGAATAGTTGTTCAACCGTCCTGCGGCGGCCGGTCGACCGCGGCGAACACCGCAGACGACCGCAGCACGTGGCGCCCGCCCGCCGTGAGGTCGTAGCTGGCGTAGACCAGACGCCGGCCCTTGCGCGTGATGGTGACGTGCGCCTCCAGCCATTCGCCCTCGCGCGCGCCCGAGAGGAAATCGGCGGTGAGCGACACCGTCACTTGCGCCGCGCCGCGCCCGCGCGCGCGGGTTCTGTCATGCGTGCGGCGATCCTAGCGGCCGCCGCGCGTCGGGCGTGTCACGCGCGTACCAGCAGCCCGCTCAGCTCACAGGATGCGGTTGAACCACAGCACCGACAGGCCGGCCGACAGCAGCGCCAGCGCGGCGGCCGCCAGGGCCAGCAGCGCGGACACTTCCGTTTCCTTCTTCTCGACGGTGAGCTTGGAGCTGAGCGCCTCGTAGACCTTCTTCAGATCCTGCGCGGTGCCGGCGTAGAAGTACTCGGCGCTGGTCTTCTGCGCGATGGACTTCAGCGTTTCCTCGTCCAGCCGCACCCGCATCGACCAGCCCTCGAAGCCGATGGTTTCGCCATCCACCGTGCCGATGCCCACGGTGTAGACGCGCACGCCGCGGTCGGCCGCCAGCTTGGCCGCCTCGATCGGGTCGACACCGGTGGTGCGCTGGCCGTCGGTCAGCATGATGATGGCGGCGGAGTTGTAGGAGCCGGGCGCCACCGGCGGGCGTTCCTTCTTCTCCTTCTTCTCGCCGTCGATGGCGAAGCCCTTCTGCCGCTCGCGCCCGGTCTGCAGCGACTGAAGATCGATGCCGTCGTCCGGGAACAGCGTGGCCAGCGAGATCACGATGGCGTTGCCGGTGGCCGTGGCGCGCTGCAGCTGGAAGCGGTCGATGGCGGTGACCAGGTCCTCGCGGTTCACCGTGGGCAGCTGCGCCACCTGGGCCGAGCCGGCGAAGGCGACGATGCCGACCTTCACGTTGCGCGGCAGCTCGGTGATGAAGGCCTTGGCGGCATTCTGCGCGGCCACCAGCCGGCTGGGCAGCACGTCCGTGGCGCGCATGCTGCCCGACACGTCCATGGCCAGGATGATGGTCTGCTGGTTGGACGGCAGGGTGACCACCGCCACCGGCCGCGAGGCGGCCACCAGCATGGCGGCCAGCGCCAGCAGGAACAGCGCGGGCGGGATGTGGCGGCGCAGCTGCGGCCCGGTGCCCATCGCCTCCTTGACGATCGACAGCGAGGCGTAGCGCACGGCCAGCTTCTTCTTGCGCCGCATCAGCCACAGGTAGAGCACCACCAGCACCGGCAGTGCCAGCAGCAGCCAGAGGTTTTGGGGCCAGAGGAAATGCATCTTCGAATCTCCTTCAGGCCGCGTGCTTCAGGTGGGTGGGCAGCCCGCCGCCGCCCGCCAGGCGGGTGCGGCGCTTGCGCATGTCGACGAAGCGGACGATGGCGTCCACCAGGTCGCCGTCGGTGGACAGCTCCAGCGCGTCGACGCCGGCGCGCATCAGCGCCTCGCGCAGCTCGGACTCGCGCTGCGCGGCGATGCGCGCGAAGCGCTTGCGAAAACCCTTGTCGTGCGTGTCCACCACCACGTGTTCGCCGGTCTCGGCGTCGCGCAGGGTGAGCAGACCCAGGTCGGGCAGCTCCAGCTCCAGCGGGTCCAGCACGCGCACGGCCACCACCTCGTGGCGCTGCGCCAGCTGGGCCAGCGCGCGCTCCCAGCCGGGTTCGCTGATGAAGTCGGACACCACGAACACGGTGGAGCGGCGCCGGACGAAGCTGGCCGCGTGGTTCAGCAGTTCGTGCAGCCGGGTGGCGCCCGCTTCGGCCGGCGCCGGGCGCGTCCGCATGCTGTGCAGCAGGTGCAGCACGTGGCGGCGCCCGCTGCGCGCCGGGATCACGGCATCGACGCCGGCGCCGTACAGCATGGCGCCCACGCGGTTGCCGTGGCGGGTGAGCAGGCGCGCCAGCACGGCGACGAATTCGGCCGAGACGTTTTGCTTGCGCTGCTCGCCCGAGCCAAAGTCCACCGAGGGGCTCAGGTCCAGCAGGAACCAGGCGGTCATCTCGCGGTCTTCGGTGAACACGCGCACGTGCGGGGTGTTCAGCCGGGCGGTGACGTTCCAGTCGATGTGGCGCACGTCGTCGTGGTGCTGGTATTCGCGCAGGTCGGCCAGGTCCAGGCCGGTGCCGCGCAGCAGCGTGCGGTAGTCGCCCTGCAGCAGGCCGTCGAGCCGGCGCAGCACGGTCCATTCGAGGCGCCGCAGGATGGTTTCGGCGTTGTCCGCCACTGCCCGTTCGGGCAGGGCACCACCCACCCGTTCGGGCTGAGCCTGTCGAAGCCCTGGCCGCCCTTCGACAGGCTCAGGGGGAACGGGCGAGTTTTTACGCCACCAGTTTTTCATGTTCCAGCGGCTTGGCCGGCGGCGGAATCTTGGCCATGATCTTCGCGACGATGCCGTCGGCGGTCAGCCCTTCGGACAGCGCCTCGTACGACAGCACCACGCGGTGGCGCAGCACGTCGGGCACCAGGTCCATCATGTCCTCGGGCAGCGCGTAGCTGCGTCCGCGCAGCATGGCCAGCGCGCGCGCGCCTTCGGTCAGGTTGATGGTGGCGCGCGGGCTGGCGCCGTAGGTGATGTACTTGCCCATGTCCTTCAGCCCGTGGCGCTCCGGCGTGCGCGTGGCCGACACCAGCTTCACCGCGTACTGCACCAGCGAGGGATCGACGTAGACCTGGCGGCATTCGTGCTGCAGCGCGGCCAGCTGTTCGGTGCTGGCGACGGAAGAGACTTCCACCGCCGGCCCGGTGACGCGCTGCACGATGACGAACTCTTCCTCGTCGGTGGGGTAGTCGACCAGCACCTTCATCATGAAGCGGTCGACCTGGGCTTCGGGCAGCGGGTAGGTGCCCTCGGTTTCGATCGGGTTCTGCGTGGCCATCACCAGGAACGGGCTGGGCACCTTGTGCGTCTCGCCGGCGATGGTGACCTGGCGCTCCTGCATCACTTCCAACAGCGCGCTCTGCACCTTGGCGGGCGCGCGGTTGATTTCGTCGGCCAGCAGCAGGTTGGCGAAGACCGGGCCCAGCGAGGTGGTGAACTCGCCGGTACGCTGGTTGTACATGCGCGTGCCCACCAGGTCGGCCGGCACCAGGTCGGGCGTGAACTGGATGCGCTTGAACAGCCCGCGCATGGTGTGCGCCAGCGTCTTCACCGTCAGCGTCTTGGCCAGGCCGGGAACGCCTTCGACCAGCAGGTGGCCCTGGGCCAGTATCGCCACCATCACGCGTTCCAGGAAACGGTCCTGGCCGACGACGACGCGCTTGACCTCGTAAAGAATCTGCTCCATCAGCTGGGCGGTGGCGCTGTCGGTGCGGCTCGTTTGTTCCATGGAAGCGTGGGGAAAGAGGACGGAGGAAAAGCGCGGCGCGCCGTCAGAACGGCGGCAGCCCGGCGGCGGAAGCGGCGTTCTCGATCGGCACGGCGAAGCCGATGCCGATGAAGGTGCGCGCCGATGTGGGGTTGAGGATGGCGGTGACGATGCCGACCACTTCGCCGTCCATGGTGACCAGCGGCCCGCCGGAATTGCCCGGGTTGGCCGCCGCGTCGAACTGGATCAGGTTGGTCATTTCCTGCTTGCCCTCGGGCGAGCGGAAGGCGCGGCCCAGGCCGGAGATGATGCCGCCGGAAGACGAGGGGCCGATGCCGAACGGAAAGCCCACCGCCAGCACCTTGTCGCCCGGCGACAGGTCGTTGGTGGAGCGCATGGTGGCGGCGATTAAATCGTCGGGAATCTTGCTGGCCTGCAGCACGGCGAGGTCGTTCTCGGGCTGCGCGCCGGTGACGGTGGCCAAGGCCTCCAGGCCGTCGCTGAAGGTGACTTTGATGCGGTCGGCGCCGGAGACGACGTGCAGGTTGGTGAGGATCACGCCCTTGTCGATGATGACCACGCCGGTGCCCACGCCGTGCTCGACCTCGTCGGCGGCCATGTCGCCCTCGCCGGGCGCGGCGCCGAGCGGCTTGGGCTTCGCACGCTTGCCGCCGCCGGGCAGCTTCGCGTCGGGGTCATCCTTGAGCCGGCTCTTTTTCACGTAGCTGACCACCCGCACCACCGAGGGCCGGATGTTCTCGTAGGCGCGCGTGTACTCCGAGGGCATGACCTGGGTTTCCATGGTCTTGAGCACGGCGGCGTTGATGTCCTCCTGCGTCAGCTGGCGCTGCATCGGCCGCAGGACCAGCGAGCTGCCCAGCGCGATGGCGAGCAACACAATGGCGGCCCACATCACGCGCGGATTGGAGAGCGATGCGCCGAAGCGGCGCAAGCGGGAGGGCGAGGCAGTGGCGGGTTCAGCGGAAGCGGGCGACGCCGCATCGGCCTGGGGTGAACCGGACGCAGCACCGGGCGCGTGCGCCGGTGTGGCCCGGTTCGGCCGGCTGGAGCTGTAGAGGGCGGGCCTGCGCATCCATTCACCTTCAAAAAACTTGCCTGAGGCTTGTCGCACGGTATCACGCTTTGCGGCGCTGTGCACGGTTGCGGCATGATCGATGCATGACCTGCAGCGCCGCGTGGATCGATACGCACTGCCACCTGGATGCGCCTGAATTCGCGGCCGACAGCGCGGCAGTTCGCGCACGTGCGCGGGCCGCCGGCGTGATGCATTGCATCATCCCGGCGGTGGAGGCCGGCAACTTCGACGCGGTGGCGCGCCTCGCGCACCAGCATGGGGACAGCTACGCGCTGGGCATCCATCCGCTGGCCACGCCGCGCGCTGCGCTGGAAGACCTTCAGCTGCTGGACCGGGCGTTGGCCGCGCGGCGCGACGACCCGCGGCTGGTGGCGGTGGGCGAAATCGGGCTCGACTACTTCGTGCCCGGCCTCGACGCCGAACGCCAGGAGCTCTTTTACCGCGAGCAGCTCGCCATCGCGCGACGCCATGGGCTGCCGGTGATCCTGCACGTGCGGCGCTCGGCCGACCGCCTGCTCAAGCACCTGCGCGCGCTGCCGGTGGGCGGCATCGCGCACGCCTTCAATGGCAGCCTGCAGCAGGCGCGCGAATTCCTGCGGCTGGGCTTCAGGCTGGGGTTCGGCGGCGCGTCCACCTACGACCGCGCGCTGCAGCTGCGCCGGCTTGCCGCCGAGCTGCCGCTGGAAGGCATCGTGGTGGAAACCGATGCGCCAGACATTCCGCCGCACTGGCTCTACCGCACGGCGGAGCAGCGCGCCGGCGGCACGCCGCAGGGCCGCAACGAACCGGCGGAGCTGCCGCGCATCGGCGCCGGCATCGCGCAGCTGCGCGGCATCGGCGCGGACGAACTGGCGCGGGCGACCACGGCCAACGCGCTGGCAGCACTGCCGCGCTTGCGGCCCATAATCGGCGCCCTGTGAAAGCCTCCGCCCCCGCGCTGCCCGAAGTCAATTTTTCCGACCACGGCGACATCCGCTACCTGCACCTGGGCACCGAATGGGTCCAGGGATCGATGCGGCTCGATGCGCCGTACGAGATCGACCTGGAGTACGTGCAGCGCATGATGGCCTGGCTGCTGTTCGTCGACCCCACCACCGTGGCGAAGCGCCATGCCATGCAGCTGGGGCTGGGCGCGGCGTCGCTCACCAAGTTCTGCTGGAAGAAGCTGCGCATGGCGACCACCGCCATTGAGCTGAATCCGCAGGTGGTGGCCGCCTGCCGCATCTGGTTCAAGCTGCCGGCCGACGACGCTCGGCTGTCGGTGGTGCTGGGCGACGCTGGGGAAGTGGTGATGCACGCGCACTGGCGCGGCAGGATCGATGCGCTGCAGGTGGACCTGTACGACCACGAGGCGGCCGCCCCGGTGCTGGACAGCGAGGCGTTCTACAGCGGCTGCCGCACGCTGCTGACCGAGGACGGCTGCATGACCGTCAACCTGTTCGGCCGCACGTCCAGCTACGAGACCAGCCTGGCGCGCATCCAGGCGGCGTTCGGCGACGGCGCGGTCTGGGCCTTCCGCCCGACGCGCGAGGGCAATACCATCGTGCTGGCCCTGCGCACCCCGGTGCATCCGCTGCGCGGCGAGCTTGCCGCCCGCGCGGAAACCATCCAAACTCGTTGGGGTTTGCCGGCCAGGAAGTGGCTGCGCGTGTTCAAGCCCGCCACCTGACTGCCCTTTCCATGACCGCTGCCGCCAGCTCCAAACCCACCGCCGCCGTGCCGCGCGGCCCGCTCCACTGGCTGCAGCTGGTCGAGTGGCTGAGCGAGGACGGCGTCATCAGCGCCGAGGAGGCGCGCCGCACCACGGCGCGCTGCGCCCAGGCCGAAAGCGCGCAGCATCCGCTGGTGCGCCTGGCCGCGGTGGCGATGGCGCGGGCCAGCGACGGCAAGCCGCTGGACCTCGAGGCGCTCACGCAGTACCTGGCGCAGCGCGCGCAGCTGGACTACCTGCGCATCGACCCGCTGCGGGTCGACGTGGGCAAGGTGTCCGACATGATGAGCGCGGCCTACGCCGAGCGCCACAAGGTGCTGCCGGTGCAGGTGACCGCCAGCGAGGTGGTGGTGGCCACGGCCGAACCCTTCATGGCCGACTGGGTGGGCGAGGTGGAGCGCCAGGCCAAGCGCAGCGTGCGGCGCGTGGTGGCGAATCCGCAGGACATCCAGCGCTTCACGGCGGAATTCTTCGCGCTCGCCAAGTCGGTGCGCGCGGCGCAAAAGGCCGGCGGCAACGCCGGCGCGGCCAGCTTCGAGCAACTGGTGGAGCTGGGCAAGACCAACCGCCAGCTGGACGCCAACGACCAGGGCGTGGTGCAGGTGGTGGACTGGCTGTGGCAGTACGCCTTCGACCAGCGCGCCAGCGACATCCACCTGGAGCCCCGGCGCGAGCAGGGCGTGATCCGCTTTCGCATCGACGGCATGCTGCACCCGGTCTACCAGATGCCGCTGGGCGTGCTGAACGCGATGATCGCGCGCATCAAGCTCTTGGGCCGCATGGACGTGGTGGAGAAGCGCCGCCCGCTGGACGGCCGCATCAAGACGCGCAACCCGCGCGGCGACGAGGTCGAGATGCGGCTGTCCACGCTGCCCACCGCCTTCGGCGAGAAGATGGTGATGCGCATCTTCGACCCCGACACCGCGGTGAAGGACCTGGACGCGCTGGGCTTCGCGCAGCACGACGCGCAGCGCTGGGAGTCGCTGGTCAAGCGGCCGCACGGCATCATCCTGGTGACCGGGCCGACCGGCTCGGGCAAGACCACCACGCTGTACTCCACGCTCAAGCGGGTGGCGACCGAGGAGGTCAACGTCAGCACGGTGGAAGACCCCATCGAGATGATCGAGCCGTCGTTCAACCAGACGCAGGTGCAGCCGCAGCTGGACTTCGGCTTCACCGAGGGGCTGCGCGCGCTGATGCGGCAGGACCCGGACATCATCATGGTGGGCGAGATCCGCGACCTGGCGACCGCCGAAATGGCGGTGCAGGCGGCGCTGACCGGCCACCTGGTGTTCTCCACCCTGCACACCAACGACGCGCCTTCGGCCGTCACGCGGATGATGGAGCTGGGCGTGCCGGCCTACCTGATCAACGCCACGCTGCTGGGCGTGCTGGCGCAGCGCCTGGTGCGCACCCTGTGCAAGCAGTGCCGCGAGCGCGATCCCGACTTCCCCCGGGAAACCATCGACGAGATCATCAAGCCCTGGCGCATCACCGGCAGCTGGAAGCCGTACCGGCCGGTGGGCTGCGTGGACTGCCGCATGACCGGCTTTCTCGGCCGCATGGGCCTGTACGAGCTGCTGTCGATCAGCGAGGTGTTCAAGGACAAGGTCACGCGCGAGCCGAGCATCGCCGCACTGCGCCGCCAGGCCGTGGCCGACGGCATGCGGCCGCTGCGGCTGGCCGGAGCGCTGCGGGTGGCCGAAGGCGTCACCACGCTGCAAGAGGTCCTCACGGCGACACCACCGCTGGAGTGAGGTGAAAACCCGGTAGGTGGAACCCACATCGGCGGGCGCTGCCTTTTGCCTGACAATCCGGCCGGGTTCGCATCCTTCCCAAGGAGACAACAGAATGAGAATCAAGAGCCAGAAGGACTTCTTCGCCGGGCTCATGTTCATGGCGGTGGGCATTGCCTTCGGCTGGGGCGCTTCCACCTACAACGTCGGCGAGGCGGCCCGCATGGGCCCCGGTTATTTCCCGCTGGTGCTGGGCATCCTGCTGGGTGCGCTGGGCGGCTTCATCGTGTTCGAGTCGCTGGTGGTGGAAACCGAGGACGGCGAGAAGATCGGCCCCTGGGCCTGGCGCCCGCTGGGCTTCGTGCTCGGCGCCAACATCCTGTTCGGCATCCTGCTGGGCGGCCTGCCGTCGATCCACGTTCCCGCGATGGGCATGGTTGTCGCCATCTACGGCCTGACCTTCGTCGCCAGCCTGGCCGGCGACGAGTTCGATTGGAAGGAGGTCATCGTGCTGGCCACCGTCCTGGCCATCGGCAGCTACGTGGCCTTCGTCTGGCTGCTCAAGCTCCAATTCCCCGTGTGGCCGAGCTTCATCACCGGCTGAGAAGGCAACGACCATGGACCTGATTTCCAATCTCGCCACCGGCTTCGGCGTCGCCGTCACGCCGATCAACCTGCTGTACTGCTTCATCGGCTGCCTGCTGGGCACGCTGATCGGCGTGCTGCCGGGCATCGGCCCGGTGGCAACCATCGCCATGCTGTTGCCCGCCACCTACGCGCTGCCCCCCGTGTCGGCGCTGATCATGCTGGCCGGCATCTACTACGGCGCGCAGTATGGCGGCTCCACCACCGCCATCCTGGTCAACCTGCCGGGAGAATCGTCCTCGGTCGTCACTGTGATCGACGGCTACCAGATGGCAAGGCAGGGCCGCGCCGGACCGGCCCTGGCCGCCGCCGGCCTGGGCTCGTTCTTCGCCGGCTGCGTGGGCACGCTGATCCTTGCCGCCTTCGCCGCGCCGCTGACCGAGGTGGCCTTCAAGTTCGGCCCCGCGGAGTATTTCTCGCTGATGGTGCTGGGCCTGATCGGCGCCGTGGTGCTGGCATCCGGCTCGCTCATCAAGGCCATCGCCATGATCGTGCTGGGCCTGCTGCTGGGCCTGGTCGGCACCGACGTGAACTCGGGCGTGGCGCGCTTCTCGTTCGACATTCCCGAGCTCACCGACGGCATCGGCTTCGTGGTGATCGCCATGGGCGTGTTCGGCTACGGCGAAATCATCAGCAACCTGTCGCAGTCGTCCGATGAACGCGAGGTCTTCACCGGCAAGGTCAGCGGCCTGTTCCCGACCAAGGAAGACTTCAAGCGCATGATCCCCGCGGTGCTGCGCGGCACGGCGCTCGGCTCGGCGCTGGGCATCCTGCCCGGCGGCGGCGCACTGCTGGCCTCGTTCGCCGCCTATACGGTGGAGAAGAAGACCAAGCTGCATCCGGGCGAAGTGCCGTTCGGCAAGGGCAACATCCGCGGGGTCGCCTCGCCGGAATCGGCCAACAACGCCGGCTCGCAGACCTCGTTCATTCCGCTGCTGACGCTGGGCATTCCGCCCAATGCCGTGATGGCGTTGATGGTGGGGGCGATGACCATCCACAACATCCAGCCGGGCCCGCAGGTGATGACCAGCAACCCGCAGCTGTTCTGGGGCCTGATCGCCTCGATGTGGATCGGCAACCTGATGCTGGTGATCCTGAACCTGCCGCTGATCGGCATCTGGATCAAGCTGCTGACCGTGCCCTACCGCTGGCTGTTCCCGGCCATCGTGCTGTTCTGCGCCATCGGCGTGTACTCCACCAACAACAACACCTTCGATGTGTGGATGGTGGCGATCTTCGGCTTCATCGGCTACCTGTTCATCAAGCTCGGGTGCGAACCCGCGCCTCTGCTGCTGGGCTTCATTCTCGGGCCGATGATGGAAGAGAACCTGCGGCGCGCGCTGCTGCTGTCGCGCGGCGACTGGAGCGTGCTGGTCACGCGCCCGTTGTCGGCCAGCCTGCTGGCCGCGGCGGCGGCGATGATCGTGATCGTGGCGCTGCCTTCGATCAAGGCCAAGCGCGAGGAAGCCTTCGTCGAGGAATGACGCGCCTGGCGATGGCGGCGGCTTGAGCAGGAACGCGCCCGCGTCCGGCATGGGCCCGGGGCTGGCAATGGCCGCCGGCGGCGCCATCGCGTTCAGCGGCAAGGCCATCATCGTGAAGCTGGCCTACCGCTACGGCGTGGACGCGGTCACGCTGCTGATGTACCGCATGCTGTTCGCGCTGCCGATTTTCGCGGTGATGGCCTGGTGGTCGGGCCGTGGCCAGGCGCCGCTGGCACTGCGCGATTGGGCCGGCCTGGCGGGGCTGGGCGTGAGCGGTTATTACCTTTCCAGCTTCCTCGACTTCGCCGGCCTGCAGTACATCACGGCTTCGCTGGAGCGCCTGATCGTCTACCTCACGCCCACGCTGGTGCTGCTTTTGAGCTGGGTGTTGTACCGCAAGCCGGTGCGCCGCATGCAGGCCATGGGCGTGGCGATCAGCTATGCCGGCGTGGTGCTGGTGTTCGGCCACGAGGCGCGGCTGGACGGCGAGAACGTGGCGCTCGGCGTTGCGCTGGTCTTCGCCAGCACGGTGACCTACGCGGTGTACATGGTCTACAGCGGGCACCTGGTGCAGCGCGTCGGCTCGCTGCGCCTGGCTGCTTGGGCGACGCTGGTGGCCTGCCTGTGCTGCATAGCGCAGTTCCTGCTGCTGCGCCCGCTGAGCGCCGCCACCAGCGTGGCGCCGCAGGTGCTGTGGCTGTCGGTGCTGAACGCCACGCTGTGCACGGCGCTGCCGGTGGTGCTGGTGATGATGGCCATCGAGCGCATCGGCCCCGCGCTGTCGGCGCAAACGGGAATGGTGGGGCCGGTGTCAACCATCGTCATGGGCATCGTGATTCTGGGCGAGCCGTTCACGGGATGGGTGGTGGCGGGGACGGGGTTGGTGATGGCGGGGATTTATGTGGTGACGCGCGGGGCTGAAAGGTGAGGCCGGTGGGAAGAGGGGCAGTCAACGCCTTGGCAACGCGAACGTCCAGTCTGAATACCGGTCGGTCTTTTCTAAATGCTCGTTGCCGCTGCCAAAGCCGGCTTTCTTGATTGTTGGCTGCGCCGACTGGCTACGCACCCCCACGATCCCCCCGTCTTCGCGAATCAAAAACCAGTCGGGCCTGCCCGTCATCGGGTCCGGGTACAGCCGGCGAAGATGCTGGATCGGTCTTGGAAACCGGTCGTCGCTGAGCAATGCCTCCAGCGACTGCGGCAAGGAGCGCGCGCCGCCCGGCGGCACGGTGTTGTAGTAGGAGGTGATCGCCCGGCGGATCTGCGCGCCGGCGAACAGCAGTTGCTCTTCTTTCTCTCGCTGCAGCTGCGTCGTGTAGCTGACGACCAGGCTGCTGGCGGCGAGCGTGGTCATGAGAATGAACACCAGCACCGCCAGCAGGACCAGGCCCTGCTGGCTGCGCAAGCGGGTGGCCCCGCCTGGCTTGTCCGCCGCCATCACCAGTCGCTCAATTTCGTGCCGTCCAGCGCGGGGCGGCCCGACCTGGACGACACGTCGAACACGTCGGCCCCCGCCGCAAAGTCACCCGGTTGTGCGCCATAGCTGCGGATGTTCCAGCTCTGCGCCGCCGGCACTGTCTTGTCGTCGAAGAACGGGTCGCGCGGGACCTTCCGCAAGAACACCATCGGCGTGGCGTTGAAGCCCAGTGCCGTGGAGCGCGGCACGCCCTTGACCAGCACGTCGAGGCTCGGTGGATAGCCTGAGGAACCCGTCGGCTTGTCGATGGCTCCCGCATCGGCGGCGGCCTTGTAGTTGTCCAGCGCCTGCCGGATGGTGCGCAGCGCCACGCGCAGTTCGACCTCCTTCGTACGCGTGTTCGCCAGCGTGCCGAAGGGCAGCGCAATGGCCGCGGCGATGCCCACCAGGGCCAGCGTGACCAATAGCTCGACTAGCGTGAATCCGCGCGCGCGGCGTTTCATGCTTCGGCGCCTCTCAGGGTGCGGCCTGGCTGGCAGGTGCGGCCGGCGGCTCGGCGCCATCGGCCGCACCGCTTGCGGTAGGCGCGATGCCCGGTGGCGCGACGTCGTAGATGCCCGGCTCGATCCCTGCCGGATGCGGCAGCGGCGTCCATGCGCTGGAGCCGGACACGGGGTCCTCCGGCAGCTTGCGCAGGTATTGCTTCTGAACCAGTTCGGCCAGCTCCGCCGGATAGTAGCCCTGGTCGGCTCTGAACTTGTCCAGCGCATCCCGAAGGGTGGCGGCGTTCTGAACACGCACTTTCTCGCGCGCGGCATCGGTGGATGCGAGGTAGCGCGGCACAGCGATGCTCAGGAGCAATGCCAGCAGGGTGAACACGACCAGCAGCTCGATGATCGTGAAGCCGCGATCCACCCGGGTTCGCATGTCAGCGGCTGACCGGCGGCCGAACATACATCGGGGGTGGCACCGGCAGCAGCGCGCCGCCGCCTTCGGGAACCTGCGTTGCCGAAGGCGAGGGTGTCGGCAGCGGATTGAACAGCACCCCGCCGGACACGGCGCCCGGCGCAGCCGGCGCCGGTGTGGTTCCCGCCGCCGGGCCGATCGGCGCCACGGTGCCGGTCGCCGGTGCCACCGACCGGATCAGGGTGATCGGCTCGGTGAGGATCGGCTTTTCGCGCAGCACGTTCAGGGTGCCGGAGAAGATATTGCGGGCCTCCGGCGTGTGCGCGGGCAGGTTGCGAACGATGCGCGGCGTGATCGCCAGCACGATCTCGCTGCGCGTGTCGCTGCCGTCGTTGTTGCCGAAGATGCGGCCGACCACCGGCAGGTGGCCTAGCCCGGGGATCTTGGATGCCGTGTTGCGGTCCTGGTCGGTGATGAGGCCGCCCAGGATCTGCGTTTCCCCGTCCTTCAGGCGCAGGTTGGTGTTGGCATTGCGCGTGCCAATCTGGTAGGAGCGGCCGCCTTGCGCGTCGGTGAATTCGGCCGCGATGTTGCTGACCTCCAGGCTCACCTTGATGCCGATTTCGTTGTTGGCATAGACCTGCGGCTCGAACTCCAGCTTGAGGCCGACGTCCTGGTAGGTTACGTTGCCGGTGACGACGGACGAACCGGTGGTCAGCGGCGTGACCGTGTTGGTGATGGTCGGCACCCGGTCGCCGATCATGATCTTCGCCTTCTCGCGGTTGCGCGCGCGAATGCGCGGGCTGGCCAGCAGCTTGGCGTCGGTGTCTTCCAGCTTGAAGTTCAAGGTGGCCGATAGCGGCGAGGCCAGCAGGTCGTTGGTGCGCAACTGCTTCAGCGCCCCGAGCGTGAGGGCACCCGGCGTGGTGACGCTGAAGCTGCTGGGCGGCAGAAAGCCGAGGTTGCTGCGCCGCGAGGAGGTGACCTCCAGGATCTCCACCTCCAGCATGATCTCCGGATCGGCCACGTCGTGCACCGCGATCAGCTTGGCGGCCAGGTGCAGCCGCTCCGGCGTGTCGCGGATCACCAGGATGCCGGTACGTTCGTCCGCCGCCACCTCGCGCAGTTTCAGCATCGACTTCAGCATGGTGCTGAGGTACTTGATGTCCGCGTTGGTGACCTGGAACGAGCGGATGGTCAGGTCCTCGTACTCGGCCTTCTTCGCGTCGCTGGATGGGTAGACCATCAGCGTGTTGCTGTTGATCTGCCGCCGCTCGAGCTGGTTCTGCAAGAGGATGAAGTCGATCGCGTCGGCCACCGCGATGTCCTTCACGAAGATGGTGACGCGCGCGGTCGGCTTCACGTCGCGGTCCAGCAGGATGTTCAGGCCCACGGAACGGGACAGTGCCTCGAACACGGTGCGGATCGGCGCGTCGTTGAACTGCAGCGTGACCGGCTTCTCCAGCACCGACCTGTTGGCCACCGCCTTGGCGCGGTCGTTCTCCAGGTTGGCGTGCGCGTCCAGCACGGCTTCCTTCAATTTGGTCGCGCGCCGGTTCTGCGGGTGCTCCTCCAGCACCTGCCCCGCGCGGTCCAGCGCGAGTTCCAGCTTGCCCTGGGCGAGAAAGGCCTCGCCTTCGCCCAGCAGCTTGGCGAAGCGGCCATCCTGCGGCAACGCCGCCAGGGCGGCGCGCGCGCGCGCGTTGCCCCGGTCCATGGTCAGCGCCTTCTCGTAGGCGGCCTGCGCCTCGGCCAGCTTGCCGTTCGCACGCAGCTTTTCAGCCAGCGCCAGCACGTCCTGCACGGTCGTCTCGCGCTTGAGCAGGTAATCGACCTTGTAGCCCGGATCGGTCGGCGAGAGGCGAGTGGCGTTCTCCAGCGACTCGATGCCTTCGACCGGCTTGTCCATCTTCAGCTGGAGTGTTCCCTTGGCGTGCTCGTAGCTGGCGCAGCCGCCCAGGAAGGCGGCGCACGCCAGCGCGACCAGGCTGGCCTCGGCACGTCGTTGCATGTTCTCGGTTTTCATGGGGACAAGGCCAGCGTTTGCCGCTGCATCAGCGGCAGGTAAATGAATTCGATCTTCTGCGAGGTCACCGCCTCGACCCGGTAGGTCTGCCCGATGGTGTCGCCGGCGCGGACCAGCAGCAATTGCTCCTGCTGCTTCACGAAGGCGACGGGCCGCCCTTCCGCCACGTGCGCGCCTTCGATGGCGCCCACCGCGGTGAACGGAAGCGGCGGCGCGACCGGCGGCGGCGCGGGCGCCACC
>NZ_JACCWG010000355.1 GCF_013697775.1 Ramlibacter sp.
GCCCCGTCCTTGAGCGGCACCACGGCCGCCGCAAAGCGCGCGGCGCGGCTGCCGCCGGCCGGTGGCAGTTCGGGCAGGGCGGGATGCAGCTGCAGCCCGGCGCGCTCGCAAAAGCGCTGGATGGAGCCGGCGCTCAAGGCCAAGCCGTGCTGTTCGGACAGCCAGTCGGCCACCGATTTGGTGGTCCACAGCGGACCTTCATCGCCGCCGGCCTGCATGGCTTCCCACAGCGCGGCGGCAACGGCGGGGTCTTCGGCCATGTGCGGGCCGGCCTTCTTCGGGCGGCCCAGGCGCGGCTGCACGTCCACGCCGGCCCAGCCGCCGGCGCGGAATGCCTTGTGGGCGGCGATCACCGTGGGCACGCTCAGCCCGGTGCGCTCGGCCACCTCGGCCAGCGTCATGCCGCGCAGCCGCAGCTGCACGGCCTCGCGGCGGCGCGCATTGAGCTGCGGCACGGACAAGCCTCCCTGGCTGCGATCCGAAGTCATTTGCTTATATTAAACATTTTTTGAAATAGGCACACTCAAAGTATAGTTGCGAGATGCAACCCATCCGCCATGCCAACCTGCTGGAGCAGGTAATTCCCCTGGCCCGCGAGGCCGGCAAGCTCATCATGGCGATCTACGCCGAGGACTTCGCGGTCACGCACAAAGCCGACGCCTCGCCGGTGACGCAGGCGGACGCGGTGGCCGAAGCGGCCATCGTGCAGGGGCTGCGCGCGCTGGCGCCCATGATTCCCATCGTGGCCGAAGAGGCGGTGTCGGCAGGCGAAAAAGTGTCGGCAGGCGAGCGCTTCTGGCTGGTCGACCCGCTGGACGGCACCAAGGAATTCATCAGCCGCAACGGCGAGTTCACGGTCAACATCGCGCTCATCGAACATGGCGAACCGGTGCTGGGCGTGGTCTACGCGCCGGCGCTGGACTGCCTGTATGCCGGCGCGCGCGACCTGGGCGCTTTCCGTATCGGCGCCGGCGGCCTGCGCGAACCGATTGCCTGCCGCCCGCCCGGCTTGGACGGCCTGGTGGTGGTGGCCAGCCGCTCGCACGGCGACGAAGCCGCCCTGGAAACATTCCTGGCCGGCCGCAAGGTGGCGCGCGTGGCGCAAGCCGGCTCCTCGCTCAAGCTGTGCCTGCTGGCCGAGGGCGCGGCCGACGTCTACCCGCGCCTGGGCCGCACCATGGAATGGGACATCGCAGCCGGCCACGCGGTGCTGGCGGCGGCCGGCGGGCGCGTGTGCGACCTGCAGGGCAAGCCGCTGGGCTACGGCAAGCCCGGCTTCGACAACCCCCACTTCGCGGCCTGGGCCGCGCGCGCCTGATGGCCGCCGGCTTCGACGTCGCCATCGTCGGTGCCGGCTTCTCCGGCATCGCGGTCGCCGTGCAGCTGCTGCGGCGCCTGCAGGGCGAGGGCCGCATCTGCATGGTCAACCGCAGCCAGCGCTTCGGCCGCGGGCTGGCCTACGGCACCAACTCCGACAGCCACATGCTGAACGTGCCCGCCGGCCGCATGGGGATCGATCCGGCGGACGAGGGCGGCTTCGCCCGCTACCTGGCCGCGCGCGGGCTGCCCTACAAGCCCAGCGACTTCGTGCCCCGCAACCTGTATGGCGAATACCTGGAAGACGCGCTGCGGCAAGCACAGCAGGCGGCCGCTCCGCGCCTGCGGCTGGCTACGGTGAGCGGCGACGTGGTGCGGCTGGACACGCCGGCCGACGCGGGCGCACCGTTTCGCCTGCACCTGCAGGAGGGCGGCGAACCGCTGCAGGCCGCGCAGGTGGTGCTGGCGCTCGGCAATTTCGCGCCGTTGGCGCCGCGCACGCAAACGCCCTGCGACTGGTCGCAGGCGCGGCTGGTCGGCGACCCGTGGGACGGGCGGCTGGCCGGCTGCGCCGCGCCCGATGAAGACGTGCTGCTGGTCGGCACCGGCCTCACCGCCTACGACGTGGCGCTGCAGCTGCTGGACCGCGGCCACGGCGGGCGCATCGTCATGCTGTCGCGCCGCGGCCTGCTGCCGCAGCCGCACCGCGCGCAGGAGCGCCCGCCCGCGGCCGACCTGGTGCCCGACGACTTCCTGCTGAATGAGACCGGCGTGCGCGCCTGCGTGCACGCGGTGCGCGGCCTGATCCGCTGGGCCGAGGCCCATGGCCACGACTGGCGCGACGTGATCGGCGGGCTGCGCGGCCACACGCCGCGCCTGTGGCAGCAGCTCACGCTGTCCGGCCGCCGGCAGTTCCTGCGGCACCTGGCGCCGTACTGGGACACGCACCGCCACCGCGC
>NZ_JACCWG010000366.1 GCF_013697775.1 Ramlibacter sp.
CGGTCACCCAGCGGCCCAGGGCCTCGGCCAGGTCCGCGCCCGGCGCGGGCAGGTGGCCGGGTGTCCACTGCGCCAGCAGGCGAACCAGGGTCGAATTGCCGAATGTGCTGCTCAAAAACGGTTCCTGTGCTGCGGGAGGGGACCGTATTAGAAGCCATCCGGGGCGGCACCCCGCCGACAGCGTGGCGCGGGCGCAGCGGGCGCCGGGCTTTTTCCCGTTTCGGGGGCGGGGCCCGGCGGCCTCAGGACTTGTGGAACCGCCGGTTCACTTCCGCCAGGCAGTGCTCGCGCTCGATGCCCTGCAGGCCGCAGTAGGCCTTCTGCGCGGCGTAGCGTTCCTCGGGCGTCTTCGCGGGCTGGCCCTGGCCTTCCCTGCGGCCTGCGGCCTTCAGGCGCAGCTCCTGCTGCACCTTCTCCACGTCGGCCTGGCGCAGGCCAGCGTCGCGCGTGTCCTTGGCCTGGGCGATGCAGGCCTTGCGCGTGGCCTTGGGCGCGGCATCGCAGCGCTCCCTGGCGACCTTGTAGCCCGCCTCCGCGCGCGCATTCTTCACCGCGTGGTCAGCGTCCGGCCCCGGTTCGCGCTGGGCTTCCAGCTGCGCCATGGCCAGCGCCGCGCGGGCGTTCGCTTCCGCGCCGCAGACTTCGGCTGCATTTTCCTTCAGCCGCCCGCATGCTTTCGTTTCCGTCTTGCGCTGGGCCTGGATACGCTGCTGCGCTGCCTTGAAGGCCTGGGCGCCGGTCGGCTCCGTGTTGCTCCCCAGCGCGCTGGCGCCGCCGGCCAATGCAAGGCCGAACGCGGCCAGGCAGCCGACCACTTGCTTTCTGTTCATCGTCTCGATCATGGACATGCATGCTGCCCGCCCGACCATGGCCGAGCGGCCGGCCGGTGCTGAACATCGCCGTCGGAGAAAGAGCACAGGCGCTGGTGAGCTTGGCCGCAGACGGTCCGGCTACCATCGGGCGAATGCAGTACTCGGTCGCCGTCCGCGCTCTTTGCGAGTTCACCGCCAAGCGCGGCGACCTGGACCTGCGGTTCACCCCGGCGCCCAGCGCCCAGGAGGGCATTGCGGGCCACCAGTTGGTCGCGGGCCGCCGGGGCCCGGACTACGAAACCGAGATCAGCCTGCAGGGCGAATTCGGCGCCCTGGCCGTGCGCGGCCGCGCGGACGGCTACGACCCGGGCCAGCATTGCCTGGAGGAAATCAAGACGCACCGCGGCGACCTGGCTCGGCAGCCAGCCAACCACCGCCATTTGCACTGGGCGCAGGCCAGGATTTACGGCTGGCTGCTGTGCCAGGCGCGCGGCTTCGCCGAGCTGAACCTGGCGCTGGTGTACTTCGACATCGCCACCCAGAAGGAAACGACGTTCGCCGAGACGCATTCGGCGGAGTCGCTGCGGGCCTTTTTTGAAGACCGCTGCCGCGATTTCCTGGCCTGGGCCGAACAGGAACTAGCGCACCGCAAGACAAGGGATGAGGCGCTGACGGCGCTGGCCTTCCCGCATGCGGGCTTTCGCACCGGGCAGCGTGAACTGGCCGAGTCCGTGTACCGGGGCGCTGCCACCGGCCGCTGCGTGCTTGCGCAGGCGCCTACCGGGATCGGCAAGACCATTGCCACCGTCTTTTCCATGCTCAAGGCGGCGCCGTCGCACGGGCTGGACAAGGTCTTCTATCTCACCGCGAAATCGACCGGCCGCCGGATGGCGCTGGACGCGGCGGTGCTGCTGCGACACAGCGCAACGGCAGCGCCGAGCGAACCGGCAGCGCCGCGCCTGCGGGTGCTGGAGCTGACCGCGCGCGACAAGGCCTGCGAGCACCCGGACAAGGCCTGCCACGGCGACTCCTGCCCGCTGGCGCGCGGCTTCTACGACCGCCTGCCTGCAGCGCGCGCCGACAGCCTCGCAGCCGGCTTCATGGACGCCCCCGCGCTGCGCGGGGTGGCGCTGCGGCACCAGGTCTGCCCCTACTACCTGGCGCAGGAGCTGTCGCGCTGGGCCGACCTGGTCGTCGGCGACTACAACTACTGGTTCGACGGCAGCGCCATGCTGCATGCCATGACCCTGGGCAATGCGTGGCGGGTCGGCATCCTGGCCGACGAGGCGCACAACCTCGTCGAGCGGGCCCGGGCGATGTACTCGGCGTCGCTGAGCCAGGCGGCGCTGCTGAGCGTGCGGTCCACGGCGCCGGCGGCCGTGCGCAAGGCGCTGGAGAAGGTCGGCCGCGGCTGGAGCGCCCTGCGCAAGGCGCACGCCCAGGCGGATGGACAGCTCGATGCCTTGCCGCAAGGATTCATCACCGCGCTCAAGCAGGCCAGCCAGGCGATCGAAGCGCATCTGGCCGAAGCGGCGCCGGGCGCGGCGGATGCAGCGCTGCAGCAGGCGTACTTCGACATGCTCGGCTTCCTGCGGCTGGCCGAGTCCTTCGGGCCGCACTCGGTGCTCGAAGTCACGCAGGCGGGTGCGGGCAGCCGCAGCGCGACCACCGTGCGCATCCAGAACCTCATTCCCGCGCCGTTCCTGAAGCCGCGTTTCGCGGCCGCCCGCACCGCCGCCCTGTTCTCGGCGACGCTGAACCCGCCGCACTACCAGAGGGACATGCTGGGCCTTCCCGCCGATGCGGTCTGGGTCGACGTGGCATCGCCGTTTCGCCCCGAGCAGTTGGCGGTGCGGGTGGTCAGCAGCGTGTCCACCCGCTTTCCGGACCGGCGACGCTCCGCCGCGCCCATCGCAGGGCTCATCGCGCAGCAGTTCGCCGCGCAAGCGGGCAACTACCTGGCGTTCTTCAGCAGCTTCGACTACCTGGACCTGGTGAGCGCGGAGTTCAGGCGCTGCCACCCCGGCGTTCCTACCTGGGCGCAGGCGCGCGGCATGGACGAAGGCCAGCGCAACGATTTCCTGGCGCGCTTCGTTCCGGGCGGAGCGGGGGTCGGCTTCGCCGTGCTGGGAGGCAGTTTTGGGGAGGGGATCGACCTGCGCGGCGACCGGCTCGTGGGCGCCTTCGTCGCCACCCTGGGCCTGCCCCAGGTGAACCCGCGCAACGAACAGCTCAAGGACTGCCTGGATGCGGCCTTCGGCGCCGGCTACGACTACGCCTACCTGTACCCGGGCATCCAGAAAGTGGTGCAGGCCGCGGGGCGCGTGATCCGCACGCAGGAGGACCAGGGCGTCGTCTACCTCATCGACGACCGGTTCCAGCGCCAGGCGGTGCGCAAGCTGCTGCCGGCGTGGTGGCGCGTCACGCAGGCGGGCTTGCGGCCGCAGGAGCCCTTAAGCGGCTGACTGCGCCCAGCGCACGAGCATGGCCGGCAGCGGAAGGGGCGCCTGCGCCTGCTCGCGCACGGCACGGCCGCGCAGCTTGCGCGCAAGCACGTCGTACAAGGGGACGAGTTCGTCGCCCAGGGCCATGCCCAGGTGCGCGATCCACTGCGCGCGAACTCCCGGCGTCAGCGGGGGCATGCCCTTGAGCGCCTCGTGCAGGCAATGCGCATGCACCGAAGGGCGCAGCGGATTCGAACCGGCGTTCACGCCCGCGCCGCCGCCGGCCGCGCCGATCAGGGTGTCGAGCCGCGCGAGTTCGGCCTGCGCCGTGCGCGCCGCGATGGCGCCGAGCTGCGTGACTTCCAGGCTGCCGGCGTGCGCGTCGCACGCCGGCGGGTGCGCCTGCTCGTGCGCCTGCACGGAGCGGATCAGCGCCCGCTGGTACAAGGTGCACAGGCGGTCCTGCGTGTGCATCAGCGCCAGCGCCGCCTCTTCGGCGTCGCTGCCGGCCTGCTGCCGCATCTGGTGCACAGCGCGTCGAACGACCCGCTGCAAAAATTTCCCCGACTGCGACGCCGTTTCCTGCAGGCACTGCTCATAGGGGGTGCAATGCGCGGCCTCACGTACGAATCCCATCTCATTTCCTCGTCTGCTGCTGAGGACGATTCTGCGAACCCGGCTGCCGCGCCGCCTAAGGCGATTCGCTATACAACTTAGGCAAATGCCCTAAGGACCGCATCACTGGCGCGGTGTAGGCCGGTACCGGCGCATCCACGCACTCAGTAGCAAAAGCACCAGCAGCAAAGCCGCGGCGGAGCCGATCAGCGAGGCATGGATGCCGAAAGCGCTGCCGCCCAGGCCCACGGTGATGCCGGCGAAGGCCCGCAGGCCCAGCGCCGACATGTTGTACAGGCCGATCACCCGCCCGCGCGAGGCCGGCGGCGCATTCATCTGCACCAGCGTCATGGCGATGCTGCTGAACGACAGCTCGCAGATGCCGGCGGCAAACAGCAGGCCGAGGGCCACCGGGTACGAGGCGGTGGCCGCGAAAGCGCCGAGCGACAGGCACCACAGCATGGCCATGACCACGGCCGTGCGCGGCGTGGTGGGCAGCAGGCCGGCGCGGCTTTCCAGCAGCAGGGCGGCCGCCAGCGCGCCGGCGGCGTCGGCCGCCAGCAGCATGCTGTAGGTGGCGCCCGGGTCGCCGTGGCCCAGGTCGTGGGCGAAGCCGGGCATCTGCGCCTGGTAGCTGTTGCCCACGAAGAACGATGCGCAGCCGGCCAGCAGGATCATGGCGGCCAGCAGCCGCTCGGAGCGCACCTCGGCGATGGTGCGCGTGATGTCCGCGAAGCCGCGCACCGCCCGCCGCGCCGCGGCGGGCACTCCCTGGAAGCGCGGGCCGTAGGGAGCCCGCCACAGCCACAGCACGGCGGGCAGGAAGAACAGCGCGTTGAGCAGCAGGCCGTAGCGCGGGCCCAGCGTGAGCATGATGGCGCCGCCCACCGCAGGCCCCACCAGCACGCCCAGCGTGCGGGCCGTCGCGTTGAGCCGCACCGCGCTGGGCAGGGCCTGCGCCGGCACGATGTCGTGCAGCAGCAGCTGGCTGGCGCCCTGCCACAGCACGCCGGCGCAGCCGTGGACGACCAGCAGGGCCATGGCGTGCCACATCTGCAGCGTGTCGGTGATGAAGAAATACGCCCAGCCCGCCGAGGCCAGGATGAACAGCGCCATGCCGCACTGGATGATGCGGCGCGGGTCGAACCGGTCGGCCAGCGCGCCGGCGGGCACCGAGAACAGCAGGAAGGGCAGCCAGTGCGAGAGCACCGCGAAGCCGCCCAGCGCGGGCGACTGGAACTTCTGGAACACCATCCAGTAGCTGATGACGTGCTCGATGTTGTCGGCCATCATGGCCAGCAGGTAGGTGCTGAAATGCGCCTGGTAGCCGCGGATGCGCAGGGCCGCGAAGGCACGTGGGGCGGGAATGGTGTCGGACATGGCGGTGCAGGTTAGAGCCGCCGTGGGCTCGCCTGGGAGACTGGATGCAGGCCCGATGCTACAGGGCTGCGCCCGTGCCCTGGCAGTGCCGCATGCCGATTGCGTCAGGAGCCCGCCCCGGCCCCCGCGCGGCCGCCCGCTCAGTGGGCCATGTCGCCCAGGGGGGCCTTGTCGGAGGCCTGGTACACCGCGGCGTCGGCCGTGCCGGTGACTTCCAGCGCGCCTGCCAGGCCCTTGGCCGCGCGCGACAGCGCGTGGTCGACCAGCAGGTACTTGCCGGGGTACTGCACCTTGAAGTCCACGATGGTCGCGCCGCCGGCGGGCACCAGGGTGGTCTGCACGTTCTCCTTCACCGCGCTGGTGGAACCCTCGCTGTAGACCTTGTCGAGGATCTCGCCGATCACGTGGAACGAGGACACCTTGTTCGGCCCGCCCACGCCGAAGTACACGCGCACGGTCTCGCCGACCTTGGCCTGCATCCTGTGCTCCTTGCCCAGCGAACCGACCGAGCCGTTGAAGGTGTAGTAGGTGGGCAGCTCGTCCGCGGCCTTGTCGGGGTTGTAGGTGTGGTGGCCCTTGGTGCCGAACGGGTGCGAGGTGTAGAGGTCGCCCTGCATCACGTAGAACTCCTTGTCCACCCTGGGCAGCCCGGCCGCCGGCTCCACCAGGATCAGGCCGTACATGCCGGCGGAGATGTGGTGCGCCACCGACGGCGTGGCGCAGTGGTACACGTACAGGCCGGGGTTCAGCGCCTTGAAGGTGATGGTCTTGGTCTGCCCGGGCGCCACCTGGGTGCTCTCGCCGCCGCCCAGGCCGCCGGTGACGGCGTGCAGGTCGATCGAGTGGACCGCCTTGCTGTCCTTGTTGTTGGTCAGCGCCACTTCCACGGTGTCGCCTTCCTTCACCCGCAGCATCGGGCCGGGCACCTTCCTGCCGAAGGTCCAGTAGGTGAAGGTGGTGCCGTCGTCCAGGCGGCCGTCGAGCTCCACCGTTTCGATGGCGTACTTCACCAGCTGCGGTGCCCGCGTGCCCAGGGGCTTGGGCACGGCGTTCGGGTCCATGGCGATGCTCACCGCCTTCACGGAAGCGGGGGCGATCGCGGTGGCTGGTCGCGCCACCGGCTTGGCGGCCAGGGCGTCGGCGGAACCGGTCACTTCCAGCACCCCTTCCATGCCGATCTGCCGATGTCCGGGAATCGAGCAGTAGTAGGCGAACTTGCCGGGCTGCGTGAGTTTCACGCTCAGCTTGACCGGGCCGCTCTTGCCGTCGAAATGTTTGGACTGCGCATTCAGCTCGGGCAGCACGATGTCGTGCTCGGCGCCTTCGCCGCTGGACGCGGTGATCTCGAAGGTGTCGCCGACCTTGCCGCGCAGCACCGGGTTGGGGTTGCCCTTGTCGTCGAGGTAGACCATCTTGCCGCCGGCCATGCCGGTCTTCAGCACGATCTTGTGGACGGTGCCTTGCGCCGCCGTGGCCGGCGCGGCGTTCGGCACGGCCGCGGAGCCGATCGGCGAGGCGAAGACGAACAGCGCCGCGACGGCGAGCGGGATGGGAGCGAACAGACGGGACATTTGGCTGCCTGACCTTTCGAGTCATCGCGGGCGAGGCTCCCGCGGAGCCAACGGCCTTGTTGTCCGGCCGTTGGGATCACTGTAGGGACAAGGGCGCAGGAGGCCATTGACCCAGCGCAAGGAAAAGGCGAATCAGCCCGGCTTTCCGTCCGGGCGCGGGCGCGTCAGCACGCGCCAGTACGCCACGAAATACACCGCGAAGCCGGCCGACCACAGCAGGCCGGAGACCGCGATGGCCTGCAGCGTCCACGCGGGCGCCGCGGCGGGCACCAGCACGCGCACCAGCGCGGCCAGCGCCACCAGCACGTAGG
>NZ_JACCWG010000378.1 GCF_013697775.1 Ramlibacter sp.
CGGTCACCAAGGACGGCGTGTCCGTGGCCAAGGAAATCGAGCTGAAGGACAAGCTGCAGAACATGGGCGCGCAGATGGTCAAGGAAGTCGCTTCCAAGACCAGCGACATCGCCGGTGACGGCACCACCACCGCCACCGTGCTGGCCCAGGCCATCGTGCGCGAAGGCATGAAGTACGTGGCCGCCGGCATGAACCCGATGGACCTCAAGCGCGGCATCGACAAGGCCGTGACCGCCCTGACCGAGCAGCTGAAGTCGGCCTCCAAGGCCACCACGACCAGCAAGGAAATCGCCCAGGTCGGCTCCATCTCCGCCAACTCCGACGCCTCCATCGGCGACATCATCGCCAAGGCGATGGACAAGGTCGGCAAGGAAGGCGTGATCACCGTCGAAGACGGCAAGAGCCTGGAAAACGAACTCGACATCGTCGAAGGCATGCAGTTCGACCGCGGCTACCTGTCGCCCTACTTCATCAACAACCCGGAAAAGCAGTCCGCGCTGCTCGACAACCCGTTCGTGCTGCTGTACGACAAGAAGGTGTCCAGCATCCGTGACCTGCTGCCCGTGCTGGAGCAGGTCGCCAAGGCTTCGCGCCCGCTGCTGATCATCGCGGAAGAAGTCGAAGGCGAAGCGCTGGCAACGCTGGTGGTCAACACCATCCGCGGCATCCTGAAGGTCGTGGCCGTCAAGGCGCCGGGCTTCGGCGACCGCCGCAAGGCCATGCTGGAAGACATCGCCATCCTGACCGGCGGCAAGGTGATCTCCGAGGACGTGGGCCTGACGCTCGAGAAGGTGACGCTGGCCGACCTGGGCCAGGCCAAGCGCATCGAAGTGGGCAAGGAAAACACCACCATCATCGACGGCTCCGGTGCCGCCGCCGACATCGAAGCCCGCGTGAAGCAAGTGCGCGTGCAGATCGAGGAAGCCACCAGCGACTACGACCGTGAAAAGCTGCAAGAGCGCGTGGCCAAGCTGGCCGGCGGCGTTGCGGTGATCAAGGTCGGCGCGGCCACCGAAGTCGAGATGAAGGAAAAGAAGGCACGCGTGGAAGACGCGCTGCACGCCACCCGCGCTGCCGTGGAAGAAGGCATCGTGGCTGGTGGCGGCGTTGCGCTGCTGCGCGCCAAGCAAGCCGCCGGCGAGATCAAGGGCGACAACGCCGACCAGGACGCCGGCATCAAGCTGGTGCTCAAGGCCATCGAGTCGCCGCTGCGCGAGATCGTCTTCAACGCCGGTGGCGAAGCCTCCGTCGTCGTGGCCGCGGTGCTGGCCGGCAAGGGCAACTACGGCTTCAACGCCGCCAACGACACCTATGGCGACATGATCGAAATGGGCATCCTGGACCCGACCAAGGTGACCCGCACCGCGCTGCAGAACGCCGCGTCGGTCGCATCGCTGATGCTGACCACTGAAGCGATGATCGCCGAAGCGCCGAAGGAAGAGTCCGGCGCCGGCGGCGGCATGGGCGGCGGCATGGGTGGGATGGGCGGCATGGGCGGCATGGATATGTAATGCCTGCTTCACTCTGAAATCGCCGCGCGATTTCAGAGTGCTGTCTAGTCAGATGCAAAAAGCCGGGTCAAGCCCGGCTTTTTGCATTGAGGGATCGCGCTGCATGTTATTTCGCGCGATCCGGTGCCTCTAGAGGTTTTCTTTTTCCTCAGACGGCGCCGGGGGGCAGGGCCGCCACATCCGGCAGCGCCGGGCCTGCGCCCCATTCGTTGGCCGGAACGCTGGGCTGGATCCAGAAGTAGACCAGCGCGATGAAGCCGACGACCGGGATCAGGCCCAGCAGCATCAGCCAGCCGGTCTTGCCGGTGTCGTGCAGGCGGCGGGCGCCGGCGCCCAGGCCGGGCAGCAGCAGCGCCAATGCCGCCACGACGTACAGCGTGTTGCTGAGTAGGCCGGCGACGAGCAGCACGACGACCTGCGCCAGGAAGAACCACCAGAATTCCTCCTTGCCGGCGCGGCCCTTGAAGTCCACGTATTTGTCGCGCAGGCAGGTGATCACGACTTGCTTGATGTCCATAAAGCCCTCCAGTTGAGTTGGCGCGCCATGATAGGCCTCAAAGCAGCTTTTGCAGCAATCCGGCTGTCGAGGGATCCACTCCGTCCATGGCATGCGTCGCGAAACGCCTGGCGATGTCCTGCGCCAGGACCTTGCCCAGCTCCACGCCCCACTGGTCGAAGCTGTTGATGCCCCAGAGCGCGCCGCTCACGAACACGCGGTGCTCGTACAGCGCCAGGAAGGCGCCCAGGCTGCGCGGCGTCAGGGCGTCCAGCAGGAAAAAGGTGCTGGGCCTGTTGCCCGGAAAGTCGCGGTGGCCGCTGGCGTCGGCCCTGCCCTGCATCAGGGCCTGTGACTGCGCCAGCGCATTGGCTAGCAGCAGCGCGTGGTGCTCCGGCAGCGCGTGCGCCGGTTCGCGCACGGCGATGAATTCCACCGGCACCCGGTCGGTGCCCTGGTGCAGCATTTGGAAATACGCGTGCTGGCCGTTGGTGCCGGGCTCGCCCCACAGCACCGGCGAAGTGGCGAACGGCAGCGGCTGGCCATCCAGGTCCACGCGTTTGCCATTGCTCTCCATTTCCAGCTGCTGCAGGTAGGCCGGCAACCGCCGCAAGGCGCTGTGGTATGGCGCGATGCTGCGGCTGGTAAAGCCGTGGAAGTTGCGGTACCAGAGGTCCAGCAGCCCCAGGCGCACCGGCAGGTTGCGCTCCAGCGCCTCGGTGCGAAAGTGCTGGTCCATGGCGTGCGCGCCGGCCAGCAGCTCGCGAAAGCCCTGCGCGCCGACGGCGATGGCGATCGGCAGGCCGATGCTGGACCACAGCGAGTAGCGCCCGCCCACCCAGTCCCAGAAGCCGAAGGTGGTTGCGATGCCGAAGTCGCGCGCGGCCTGCACGTTGGTGGTGAGCGCGGCGAAGTGGCGCGCGATGTCGGTGCCGCCCTCGGCCTCGAACCAGCGTTTGGCCGAGCGCGCATTGGTCATCGTCTCCAGCGTGGTGAAGGTCTTGGAGGCGATGAGGAACAGCGTGCTTTGCGGGCGCAGGCGGCGCAGCACACCAGCGAGTTCGTGGCCGTCGATGTTGGACACGAAGTGCAGGCGCTTGCCCGGGTCCGCGAAGGCATCCAGCGCGGCCACGGCCATCTGCGGGCCCAGGTCCGAGCCGCCGATGCCGATGTTCACCACGTCGGTGATCGCGGCGTCGGCGCGCACCTGCTCGGCATAGGCCAGCATGGCGTCCAGCGTGGAATGCACCAGCGCCAGGTCGGGATCGGGGCTGCCACCTTCGGGCACGCGCAGCAGCCAGTGCTTCACCGCACGCTGTTCGGTGGTGTTGATCGCCTCGCCGGCGAACATGGCGTCGCGCCGCCGCTCCAGGCCGCGCTCGCGCGCCAGCGCGAACAGGTGCGCCTCGGCTTGCGTGTCGATCGCATTCTTCGAGAGGTCGGCGAAGACATGGGGCGCCTGCTGGCTGAACGACGCGAAACGCTTGTCGTCGCGCCGGAACGCGTCGCGCGCGTCGAACGTGCCGCCCGTGCTGCCGTAGTGGTCCTGCAGCGCGGCCCAGGCCTTGGTCTGGTGGCAGCGCGGCCCGGTGGCAATGCTCATGACTTCAGGGTCTTCATCAGCTGTTCGAGGTCGGACGTGTCTGCGACGAAAGCGCGGATGCCTTCAGCCAGCTTTTCGGTCGTCATCGCGTCCTGGTTCAGCGCGAGGCGAAACTCCGGCTCGGTGTATTCCCGGTTCGAGAGCTCCTCCACCGGCCCGCCCCGCGGCTCGAGCACGCGCGCCACCGGCTCTTCGGAGGCAGCTAGCTTGGCCAGCAGATCCGGGCTGATGGTGAGCAGGTCGCAGCCGGCCAACGCCACGATCTGGCCCACGTTGCGAAAGCTCGCGCCCATCACTTCCGTGGCAATGCCGAACATCTTGAAGGTGTCGTAGATCCAGCGCACCGTCATGACGCCGGGGTCGTTGGCGCCGGCATTTGCAGCCTCGTCCCAGGCACTGCCCGCGGACTTCTTGTGCCAGTCGTAGACGCGCCCGACGAAGGGCGAGATCAGCTTCACCTTGGCCTCGGCGCACGCCATGGCCTGGTGGGGAGAAAACAGCAGCGTGAGATTGGTGTGGATGCCGCGCCGCTCCAGCTCGCGCGCGGCCTGGATGCCTTCCCAGGTGGCCGCGATCTTGATGAGCACACGGTCCGCGCGGATGCCTTCGGCGCGGTAGAGGTCGATGATGCGCTCAGCCCGGGAGACGGTCGCCGCCGTGTCGAAGCTCAGCTGCGCATCCACTTCGGTGGAGACACGGCCGGAGATCAGCGACAGGATCTCGCAGCCGAAGCGCACCAGCAGCCGGTCCATCACCTCGTCCAGCGGCTCCCACCGGAATTTCGACACGGTGTCTTCCAGCAGCGGCGCGTATTCGGGCTTCTGAACCGCCTTGAGGATCAGCGAGGGATTGGTCGTGGCGTCGCGCGGCTGGAACTGCGCGATCTGCTTGAAGTCGCCGGTGTCGGCCACCACCGTGGTGAACTGCCGGAGCGCGTCGAGTTGGTTCATGCGGGCAATTATGAAGCGCGCCGGACACGTTACAGTGGCGCGATGAAGCAGGAATGGAGCGCATGAGTTTCGATCTGGTGTTATTCGGCGGCACGGGCGACCTGGCGTGGCGCAAGCTCATGCCGGCACTGTTCCAGGCCTTCCGCCACGGCACCTTGCCCAAGGACGGCCGGATCATCGGCGTGGCGCGCGACGAGCTCAGCGACGAGGCCTACCGCGCGCTCATCCGCTCGCGCTTCGAGGAGGTCGACCTCGCCAAGCGGCCGACGCCGGAAGAGTTCGATGCGTTCGCGCAGCGGCTGCACTTCCTGCGCATGGATCTCTCCAAGCCCGACGATTACCAGCGCCTGGCCGCCACCCTGCAGGAGCGCGCCGCCGAGGTGGTGGTGATGTACCTCGCCACCGCGCCCAACCTGTTCACCGTCGCCTGCGAGCAGCTGGCCGCCGCCGGCCTGAACACGCCGCGCACGCGCCTGGTGCTGGAAAAGCCGCTGGGCGTGGACCTCGCATCCAACCGCGAGATCAACGCCACCGCGCAGCGCGTGCTGAGCGAGCAGCAGATCTTCCGCATCGACCACTACCTGGGCAAGCCGTCGGTGCAGAACCTGTTCGCGCTGCGCTTCGGCAACACCCTGTTCGAGCCGCTGTGGCGGCGCGAGAACATCGCCAACATCCAGATCACGATTGCGGAAGACCTGGGCGTGGAGCGGCGCGGCGCGTTCTACGACGCCACCGGCGCGCTGCGCGACATGGTGCAGAACCATGCGCTGCAGCTGCTGTGCGCCATCGCCATGGAGCCGCCCATCAATGCGCAGGCCGACGCCATCCGCGACGAAAAGCTCAAGGTGCTGCGTTCGCTGAAGCCCTGGACGCCGCAGGCGCTGGGCCAGCACGTGGTGCGCGGCCAGTACACGGGCGGCGTGGCGGAGGGCGAGGCGGCGCGCGCGTACCGCGAAGAGCCCGGCGTGCGGCCGGACAGCACCACCGAAACCTTCGTCGCGCTGCGCGCCGAGATCGCCAGCTGGCGCTGGGCCGGCGTGCCGTTCTACATCCGCACCGGCAAGCGGCTGGCCGCGCGCGAGGCGCACATCGTGGTGAATTTCCGGCCGACGCCGCACGCGATCTTCGACGCGCCCGCCGGCGCGGCCAACAAGCTGGTGATCAACCTGCAGCCGCGCGACGGCCTGCAGCTGCACCTGCTGGCGCAGGGCCAGGTGAACCGGCGCAACGCGCAGGCGCTGGCGCCGGTGCACCTGGACCTGGACTTCGACCGCAGCTTCGGCTCGGAACGCGTGGGCGCCTACGAACGGCTGCTGCTGGACGTGATCGACGGACGGCTCAACCTGTTCGTGCGCAGCGACGAGCAAGAGGAAGCCTGGCGCTGGGTCGAGCCCATCATGGAGCACTGGGCGCGCGACACCGCGGGCCCGCGTCCCTATGCCGCCGGCACCTGGGGGCCGAGCGCCTCCAGCACCATGCTCGCGCGCGACGGCTTCAGCTGGAGCGAAGAGGGCTGAGCCGGCGCGCGGGAATCAGATCCGGCCTTCTTCCACCGCGTGGCAGGCGATGCGCACGCCCTGGATGGACAGCAGCGCGGGGCGCTCGGCCTTGCAGCGCGCATTGGCGTGCGGGCAGCGCGGATGGAAGGCGCAGCCGTTCGGCGGGTTCAGCGGGTTTGGCACCTCGCCTTGCACCGGCGTGCGTGCGCGGCCGGTGTCGTGCATCTTCGGGATCGCGTCCAGCAGCATGCGCGTGTACGGATGCCGCGGCTGGCCGAACAGCTGGTGCTTGCCCGCGAGCTCCACCAGCCGGCCCAAATACATCACGCCGACCTGGTCGCTCACGTGGCGCACCACGGCCAGGTTGTGCGAGATGAAGAGATAGGTCAGGCCCTGCTCGCGCTGCAGGTCCTTCATGATGTTGAGCACCTGCGCCTGCACGCTCACGTCCAGCGCGCTGGTGGGCTCGTCGCACACCAGGAACTGCGGCTGGGTGGCGAGCGCCCGCGCGATGGAGATGCGCTGGCGCTGCCCGCCCGAGAACTGGTGCGGGTACTTCACGCTGTCCTGCGCGGCCAGGCCGACCGAGCGCAGCAGCGCCTCCACGCGCGTGCGCAGCTCGTCCGCCCGCGTGGCGATGCCGTGCTCCACCAGCGGCTCGGCCACGATGTCCTGCACCCGCCAGCGCGGATTCAGGCTCGCGTACGGGTCCTGGAAGATCATCTGCACGCGCCGGCGCAGCTTGCGGCCCTCGGACGTCTTGAACACCTTGTGCGCCTCGATGCCGTCGAAGATCAGGTCGCCGCGGGTGGGCGGGTACAGCCCCACCAGCAGCCGCGCCACCGTGCTCTTGCCGCAGCCCGACTCGCCCACCAGGGCCAGCGTCTGGCCGCGCTCGATCTCGAAGCTCACGCCGTCCACCGCATGCAGCAGCTGGCGCGGCTTGCGTTCCAGAACGCGGTTGAGCCAGGGCGCGGACACGTCGAAGGTCTTGGCCAGGTCGCGCGCCTGGACCAGCGGAGCCGCGTCGCCCGCGCCCCTCACCCCTGCCCTCTCCCCGGCGGGGAGAGGGAGTGATTCATTCATCACGGCGCTCATGCCGGCACCTGCGCATGCGCGTCGTGCAGCCAGCAGGCCGCGCGGGTGGCGCCTGCCGCCAGCAGCTCGGGGCGTTCCACGCGGCAGCGCTCGAAGACGCGCGGGCAGCGCGGGTTGTAGGCGCAGCCGGGCGGAATGGCGTTCAGCCGCGGCATGGCGCCGTCGATCTGGTTCAGGCGCTCGCGGTCCTGCGTGATGTCGGGAATGGCCGCCATCAGGCCCATGGTGTAGGGATGCGCGGCCTGGTGGATGACCTGGCGCACCGGGCCGATCTCGGCCAGGCGGCCGGCGTACATCACGGCCACGCGGTCGCAGGTTTCGGCGATCACGCCCATGTCGTGCGTGATCAGCATGACGGCGGCGCCGCGGTCCTTGCAGATGCGCTTGAGCAGCTGGATGATCTGCGCCTGGATCGAGACGTCCAACGCCGTGGTGGGCTCGTCGGCGACGATCAGCTTGGGCTCGGCGGCCAGGGCCAGCGCGATCACCACGCGCTGGCGCATGCCGCCTGAGAACTGGTGCGGGTAGTGGTCGATGCGCTGGGCCGCGCCTGGGATGCCGGTGTCTTCCAGGAGGCCGATGGCGCGCCGCTTGGCTTCGGCCGCGCTCACCGGCAGGTGCGTGCGGATGGTTTCCGTGAGCTGCCGCCCGATGCTGTACAGCGGGTTCAGCGAGGTCAGCGGGTCCTGGAAGATCGCGCCGATCTTGCGCCCGCGGATGTGGCGCATGCCGTCGTGCGAGAGGTTGTCGATGCGCTGGCCTTCCAGCAGCACCTGGCCGGAGGCGATGCGCCCGGGCGGCTCCAGGAGGCCGATGATGGCTGCGCCCGTCAGGCTCTTGCCGGCGCCGGATTCGCCCACCACGCCCAGGATTTCTCCGGGCGCGATGTCGAAGCTGATGTCGTCCAGCGCGCGCAGCGTGCCGCGGCGGCCGGGAAATTCGACGACGAGGTTCTTGACCTGCAGCAGGCTCATGGCGTTCCTATTGCAACCTCGGGTTGAGTGCGTCGCGCAGCCAGTCGCCCAACAGGTTCACCGACAGCGAGATGACCACCAGCATGGCGCCCGGGAACACGGTGATCCACCATTCGCCGGAAAAGAGATAGTCGTTGCCCACGCGGATGAGCGTGCCCAGCGACGGCGAGGTCGGCGGCACGCCGACGCCCAGGAACGACAGCGTGGCTTCAGTGATGATGGCCGTGGCCACGTGGATGGTGGCCAGCACCAGCACCGGACCCAGCACGTTGGGCAGCACGTGCCTGCGCATGATGCGCAGCGGCGCCACGCCCGTCACGCGCGCGGCCTGCACGTATTCCTTGTTGCGCTCCACCAGCGTGGAGCCGCGCACCGTGCGCGCGTACTGCACCCAGCCGGTCAGCGTGATCGACACGATCAGCACGCCGAAGGCGACGCTGGTCTGCGCATTGGGGAATAGCGCCCGGCCGACGCCGGCGATCAAGAGCGCCACCAGGATCGGCGGGAAGCTGAGCATGACGTCGCACACCCGCATCAGGAAGCCGTCGACCCAGCCGCCGAGAAAGCCGGCCAGCAGGCCCAGCGCCACGCCGATCACTGCGGACAGCAGCACCGAGACGACACCGATCACCAGCGAGATGCGCGCGCCGTAGATCAGCGCCGAGAGGATGTCGCGGCCCTGGTCGTCGGTGCCCAGCAGGTACTTGGCGCTGCCGGCCGCCGTCCATGCCGGCGGCAGCCGCGCGTCGCCCAGCACCAGCGTGGTGAGGTCGAACGGATCGTGCGGCGACACCCAGGGCGCGAACACCGACGCGAACACGCACACGAACGCCAGCAGCGCGGCGAGCATCGCCATCGGCGAAGTGCGGAAGCTGTGGCCGACATCGCTGTCGAGCCACCCGAAGACCAGTTGTTTCATGCGGGAGCCTCCGCGGGCGCGGCCGCAGGGGCCGCGCCCGGGTCAATGCCTTATTTCTTGACGGAGATCCACTTGAAGTGCATGTAGTTGTCCGCGAGCTGGACCATGTCGACCTTCTTGTTCACGCCCCAGGCCAGCGCCTGCTGGTGCAGCGGCAGGTGGCCGATGTCCGCCGAGTGGATGTCGAAGGCTTCGCGGATCATCGCGTTGCGCTTGTTCTTGTCGGTCTCCGCCTGGATCTTGACGGTCAGCTGGTCCAGCTTGGGATTGCAGTAGGAACCCAGGTTGAACTGGCCGGTGCCCTTGTCGTCCGGGCAGGCGGTCAGCGCATTCAGCGCGTTGTGCGAGTCGTACGTGGTGGGCGTCCAGCCCAGCATGTAGAAGCTGGTGTCGCGGCGCAGCACCTTCGGGAAGTAGGTGCCCTTGGTTTCCGCGGCCAGGTTCACCTTCACGCCCACGCGCGACAGGTTGGCGGCCACCACCTGGCAGATCCGCCCGTCGTTCACGTAGCGGTCGTTCGGGCAGTTCAGCGTGACCTCGAAGCCGCTCGGGTAGCCGGCCTCGGCCAGCAGCTTCTTGGAAGCTTCCGGGTCGTACGGCAGGCGCTTGTTCTGGTCGGCGTTGAAGCCGTTGATGCCTGGGCCCACCAGCAGCGCGGTGGGCTTGGAGGCGCCGCGCATCACGGTCTTCTGGATGCCGTCGATGTCGATGGCCTGGTAGAACGCCTGCCGCACGCGCTTGTCCTTGAAGGGGTTCTTGCCCTTCACGCTGGAGTACTGCAGCTCGTCGCGCTTCTGGTCCATGCCCAGGAAGACGGTGCGCAGCTCCGGCCCGGTGAGCACCTTGGCACCGGCCGAGGCGTTGACCCGCTCGATGTCCTGCACCGGCACCGGCTCCATCACGTCGATTTCGCCGGACAGCAGCGCGGCGACGCGGGTGGCGTCGTTGGCGATCGGGGTGAACACCACCTCCTGCACGTTGCCTTCGATCTTGCCCCAGTAGTTGCCGTTGCGGATGAAGGTCGTGCGCACGTTCGGCTGGCGCTCGCGCAGGCGGAAGGGACCGGTGCCGTTGGAGCGGAACGAGGCCGCGTTCTCGATGCCCTTGCGGCGGTCCACCGGCTTGGTCGCCTGGTTGGCCTCGCACCACTTCCTGCTCATGATGAAGGTGGTGGAGAGCTGGTCGGGCAGGATCGGGAACGGCGTCTTGGTCTCGATGTCGACCGTGTGGTCGTCGACCTTGCGCACTTCCTTGATGTCGTTGACGTTGCTCTTGAGGTCGGACCCTTCGCCGGCCACGCGCGCCAGCGAGAACACCACGTCGTCGGCGGTGAACGGCGTGCCGTCGTGGAACAGCACGCCGCGGCGCAGCTCGAAGCGCCACACCGTGGGCGATGTCTGCTTCCAGGAGGTGGCCAGCGCCGGAGCGAGGGTCAGGTCCTTGGCGCGCCCGACCAGGGGCTCGTAGACGTTGCCCGTCACCGACAGCTGCAGCGACTCGTTGAGCGAATGCGGGTCCATCGACAGCGCGTCGCCCTGGTTGGCGATGCGCACCGTCTGCGCCTGCGCGCCCAAGGCGGCCGCGCACAGGATGGCGGCTGCCAGGAAGCGGGGTTTGAATTTCATCGTGTTCTCCTCGGTCGGAAAGGGATAAGCGGTTCGAAAGCGTGCGTCGGTGCTCAGGCCAGCGGCATCGAGCGCTCCGCTAGGCTCGCGTGCATGGCGGCGCCCAGCGGGAGGATCTCGTCGTTAAAGTCGTAGCGGCTGTTGTGGAGCATGCAGCTGCCCTCGCCCCCCTGGCCGATGCGCATGTAGGCGCCCGGCTTGGCTTGCAGCATGAAGGAGAAATCTTCGGCGCCCATGCTGGGCTCGATGTCGCGCACCACGTGCTCGGCGCCCAGCAGCGACTCGGCCACGTCGGCGGCGAACATCGCCTCGCGCGGCGAATTGACGGTGGCCGGGTAGACGCGCTCGTACTGCACCGTGGCTGTGGCCCCGAACCCGAGCGCGATTGCGCTGCACAGCTCGTTGAGGCGCCGCTCGACCTGCGCCTGCACCTCGCGGCGGAAGGTGCGCACCGTGCCCACCAGCGTCGCCTTGCCGGGGATCACGCTCATGGCGTGCAGGTCGCCGGCCTGCATGGCGCACAGGCTGATCACGGCGCCGTCGACCGGCCTGACGTTGCGCGACACGATGCTCTGCACCGCGGTGATGATGTGCGCGGCCACCAGCACCGGGTCGACCGTGAGGTAGGGATGCGCGCCATGGCCGCCCTTGCCGGTGATCTCGATGGTGATGCGGTCGGCCGCCGCCATCAGCGGGCCGGGATTGATGCCGATGGTGCCCGGCTGCATGGCCGGCCAGTTGTGCATGGCGTAGACCGCCTGCACCGGGAAGCGCTCGAACAGGCCGTCTTCGATCATCGCCTTGGCGCCGGCGAAGCCTTCTTCGCCGGGCTGGAAGACCAGCACCGCGGTGCCGTCGAAGTTGCGCGTTTCGGCCAGGTAGCGCGCCGCGCCCACCAGCATGGCGACGTGACCGTCGTGGCCGCAGCCGTGCATCATGCCGCCGCGCTGCGAGCGCCACGGGAACTCGTTGTGCTCGCTCATGGTGAGCGCGTCCATGTCGGCACGCAGGCCGACCATGCGGCCGCTGGCGTGGCGCTGGCCGCGGATCACGCCGACCACGCCGGTGCGGCCGATGCCGGTGTGCACCTCGTCCACGCCGCACAGGCGCAGCGCTTCCTGCACGCGGCCGGCGGTATAGACCTCCTCGAAGCCGAGCTCGGGATGGGCGTGCAGGTCGCGCCGCAGCGCGGTGAGCTCGGAGTGGAAGTCGGCGATGCGCGAGAACGCGCGGCCGTGCACGGTGTAGCGGGGCGAGGGAGCGGCGGCCAGCATCAGTGCCCCCCCGCCTTGCCCACGCGCAGGCGCGGATCCACCACCACGTAGAGCAGGTCCACCACCAGGTTGATCACCACGAAGATCAGGGCGATCAGGCACAGGTAGGCAGCCATCACAGGGATGTCGGCGAAGGTCACGGCCTGGATGAACAGCAGGCCCATGCCGGGCCACTGGAACACCGTCTCGGTGATGATGGCGAAGGCGATCAGGCCGCCCAGCTGCAGGCCGGTGATGGTCATCACCGGCACCAGGGTGTTCTTCAGCGCATGGCCGAAATGGATGGCGCGGTTCGACAGGCCGCGCGCCCGGGCGAACTTGATGTAGTCGGTGCGCAGCACTTCCAGCATCTCGGAGCGCACCAGCCGCATGATCAGCGTGAGCTGGAACACGGCCAAGGTGATGGCCGGCAGGATCACGTGCAGCCAGCCGTCGCGCGTGAGCAGGCCGGTGGTCCACCAGCCCAGGTCGATCGATTCGCCGCGGCCGAAGCTCGGGAACCAGCCCAGGGTGACGGCGAACACCAGGATCAGCAGGATGCCGGTGAGGAAGGTGGGCAGCGACACGCCGAGCAGCGAGAACGTCATGAACACCTGGCTCAGGAAGCTGCCGCGGCGCAGGGCGGAATACACGCCCATCGGAATGCCCGCCAGCAGCGCCAGGCCCGCGGCCACGAGCGAGAGCTCCAGCGTGGCGGGGAAACGTTCGGCTATCAGCCGCGACACCTTGGCGCCCTGGCGCAGGCTCAGGCCGAACTCGCCCTGGGCGGCGTTGACCAGGAAATGCCAGAACTGCACGACAAAGGGCCGGTCGAGGCCAAGGTCCTGGCGCAGTTGGCGGATCTGGTCGGGCTTGGCGTCCTGCCCGAGCAGGAACACGACCGGGTCGCCGACATACTGGAACAGCAGGAAGGCGATGAAGGCGACCGACACCATGACGATGACGGCTTGGACGAGGCGGTTCAGGATGAAGGCGAGCATCGGCAGCAGCTTACAGGCGGTGGATGCTAGCAGAGCAAGCGTGGTGCCAACACAGGGGTTTCCTTGCCCCGCATGGGTGGAAAACAGCACGGTCCGCCAATAAAAAAGCCGCCCGAAGGCGGCTTTCAAGTTTCTTCTTTTTGTAAAGCCGGCACGGGGCCAGCCTGTCATCAGAAGCTGTGGCGGATGCCCAGGTCGTAGCCCGTGGACGAGCCGTTCACACCGGTGACAGCGCCGTTCAGCGCTTGCGTGGCGCCGCCGGAGTTCTTCACGCGGGCAGCGGTCACGTACAGAGCGGTACGCTTGGACAGGTTGTGCACGTAGCCCAGAGCGAACTTCTTGCTGGTCGGGTCGCCAGCGGAGTCGGCGCTGTAGCGCGAGTAGGAAGCGCGGATTTCGCCGGCGCCCACGGGCACCAGGGTACCGACCAGCCAGCCCTTGCCGTCACGCAGACCCGTAGTCGCGGTGCTGGAGCCTGCCGCAAAGGCGCCCTTGTCGCGCGCGTAATGCGCCATCAGCTTGGCCACGCCGAAGTCCCATTGGCCGCCGATGTTGGCCTGCTTGCTGTTACCGACGAGGTAGTCCGTCTTGCTGAACGCCACGGCAACGTTGAACGGGCCGCTGGCGAAGCCCACGCGAAGGCCATAGCCCTTGCCGTCGTCTTCCGTCGGGGTGCCGGAGCTGTTCTCACCCATGTAGTACTGCACCTGGCCGTAGAAGCCGCCCAGGTTCGGGGGCAGGAAGTAGCCGATGGAGTTGGACGCACGAACTTGCGTCGGGCCGGTGATGATGGAGTTCAGGGTCTGGGTGGTGCCCACGCCGTTCGTGCCGAACGGATCGAACACGGTCAGGTTCCAGAACTGCGGGCTGTAGTCACGGCCCATGCGCAGTTCGCCCCAGCCGCCGGCCAGGCTCACGGTGGAGCGGCGGTTGAAGGTCAGGCCGCCGCCACCGGTAAGGCCGGAACCCTGGTTGTTGGTGTTGGTGTTGATGCCGGAGCCGTTGTCGTTGGCCACGCCGGCTTCCAGCCAGAACGAGGCGGACATGCCACCACCGAGGTCTTCCGTGCCGCGGAAGCCCAGGCGCGAGCTGTTGTAGCCGGAGTTGCCCAGCTGGGTCTTGCTGGACACCGAGCCGGAGCCACGCTGCACGGTCGCGTCAACGACACCGAACAGCGTGACCGACGATTGGGCGGATGCGGCACCCGCGGCGGCCATCACTGCCAGCGCGATCAGGGACTTTTTCATTTGCAAGTTTCTCCAAGGTTAAACAAGGGGCTCCGGGATTTCGTGAGGAGGCGCTGCAGGCACGTTGCGCTTTCCACCGGACTCTCCGGGCCAACCTCCGTTCGGGAAGTTGTCCGCTATTGCACCAGACGGCTTTTTCTTACGCAAAGTATTTAGGCCTCGTTTCGGCATTTCGTTGCACCAGGACAACATACGCGAATGGCTCAGTAGGAGAGGCGCAACAAGGGAGCTTTTGTTGCGCATCGTGGAAGCTGGCTTAGGGGTAAACGTCGCTTGACGCTGGCCTGGGCCTGCGCCTCGACGCACTAAACTGGCGCCATGGATGCATTTCTCGGCGCTGCCGACAGCGCGTTGCGCACCTTGTTCGCGCGTCCGCGCGCCGCCCGTGCCTGTCCGGTGGTGCCGGCCGACGACACCCAGCTGGATGCCGCGCAGCGCCGCCAGTCCGCCGCGCTGATGCGGGTCAACCACGTGGGCGAGGTCTGCGCCCAGGCACTCTACAGCGCGCAGGCCCTGGCCACGCCGAACGCGGCCTTGCGCCGGCAGTTCCTCGACGCCTCGCGCGAGGAAACCGACCACCTCGCCTGGACGCAGGCGCGGCTGGACGAATTGGGCGCGCGGCCGTCGCTGCTCAATCCGCTCTGGTATGCCGGCGCCTTCGGGCTGGGGCTGCTTGCCGGCCGCCTGGGCGATCCGGTCAGCCTGGGTTTCGTGGTGGAGACCGAGCGCCAGGTCGAAGCGCACCTGCAAAGCCACCTGGAACGGCTGCCGGCTGCCGACCACGCCTCGCGTGCCATCGTGGCGCAGATGAAGGAGGACGAGGTGGCGCATGCGCGCATTGCGCAGCAGGCGGGGGCGGTCGAACTGCCGCTGCCGGCACGCCTGCTGATGAAGATGGCGGCCAAGGTGATGACCACCACCGCGCACTACATCTGAGCCGAAGGCCTGCGCCGGGCGGCGCTCAGGCCTCCACCAGCTCGAAGCTGGTGGTCATGCTGGCGGTCTTCATCAGCATGGCGCTGGCGGAACAGTATTTCTCGTGGCTGAGCGTCACGGCGCGCCCCACGGCTTCCGCCGCGATGCCTTTGCCCGTCACGGTGAAGTGCATGTGGATAGTGGTGAACACCTTGGGGTCGGCCGGCGCGCGTTCGGCGGTGAGCTTGACCGTGCAGCCGCGCACGTCGTGGCGGCCGCGCTTGAGGATCAGCACCACGTCGTAGGCGGTGCAGCCGCCGGTGCCGGCCAGCACGGTTTCCATCGGCCGCGGCGCCTGGTTGCGGCCACCCTGCTCCGGCTTGGCTTCGTCCACCGCGCCGTCCATCACCAGCACGTGGCCGCTGCCGGTTTCGGCGATGAATCCCATCGGCGAACGCGTTCCCGCGCCGCCGGTCCAGCTCACTGTGCATTCCATTTTCAGTTCCTTCGTCGCACGTTGTGCAATGCAACAAACACGGGCTATACTGGCCCGGAGCATAGCGATTCGGGATGGCCCTCCAGCGTGGCGGCCCATCGGCGAAGTGCGATGCACCGCTTGTCTCCTCCACCTCCTCTTTGGTGGATTTGCCCCCGGGTCGCAAGGCCCGGGGGCTTTTTCGTGGCCCTTTATCATTCCGCGTGATGAAAAAGCATCTGCAGCCGGCCGACTACCTCAAGAAGATCCTGACGGCCCGCGTGTACGACGTGGCGGTGGAATCCGCCCTCGAACCCGCCAAGAACCTGAGCCGGCGGCTGCACAACAAGGTGCTGCTCAAGCGCGAGGACCAGCAGCCGGTGTTCTCCTTCAAGCTGCGCGGCGCCTACAACAAGATGGTGCAGTTGCCGCCCGAGCAGCTGCGGCAAGGCGTGATCTGCGCCTCGGCCGGCAACCATGCGCAGGGCGTGGCGATGGCGGCGCACCGGCTGGGCGTGCGCGCGGTGATCGTCATGCCGGTCACCACGCCGCAGCTGAAGATCGACGGCGTCAAGGCGCTGGGCGGCGAGCCGGTGCTGCACGGCGACAGCTACTCCGACGCCTACGGCCGCGCGGTCGAGATCGAGAAAGAGCAGGGCCTGACCTTCGTGCACCCGTTCGACGACCCCGACGTGATCGCCGGCCAGGGCACCATCGCCATGGAGATGCTGCGCCAGCACCAGGGCCCGCTGCATGCCGTGTTCGTCGCCATCGGCGGCGGCGGGCTGATCTCCGGCGTGGCGAGCTACATCAAGGCGATCCGCCCCGAGATCAAGGTGATCGGCGTGCAGATGAACGACTCGGACGCCATGATGCGTTCGGTCGCCGCCGACAAGCGCGTGACGCTGGACGACGTCGGCCTGTTCTCCGACGGTACCGCCGTCAAGCTGGTGGGCGAGGAAACCTTCCGCCTCGCGCGCGAGCTGGTCGACGACTTCATGCTGGTGGACACCGATGCCGTGTGCGCCGCCATCAAGGACGTGTTCGCCGACACGCGCAGCATCGTCGAGCCGGCCGGCGCGATGGCGGTGGCGGCCATCAAGCAGTACGTGGCCGAACACAAGACGCGCGGCGAAACCTACGCCGCCATCCTGTGCGGCGCCAACATGAACTTCGACCGGCTGCGCTTCGTGGCCGAGCGCGCCGAAGTGGGCGAGGAGCGCGAGGCGCTGCTGGCCGTCACGATTCCCGAGGAGCGCGGCAGCTTCCGGCGCTTTTGCGAGCTGATCGGCAGCCTGCCGGGCGGGCCGCGCAACGTCACCGCGTTCAACTACCGCATCAGCGACGAGAGCGCCGCGCACGTGTTCGTCGGCCTGACGGCGCAGGGCAAGGGCGAGTCCGCGCGCATCGCCGCCAACTTCACCAAGCACGGCTTCGCGGCGCTGGACCTCACGCACGACGAGCTCGCCAAGGACCACGTGCGCCACATGGTGGGCGGCCACTCGCCGCTGGCGAAAGACGAGCGCCTGCTGCGCTTCATCTTCCCGGAGCGGCCGGGCGCGCTGATGAAGTTCCTCTCGCACATGCGGCCGACCTGGAACATCTCGCTGTTCCACTACCGCAACCAGGGTGCCGACTACGGCCGCATCCTGGTCGGCATCCAGGTGCCGCAGGCCGACGGCGAGGAGTTCCGCGCCTTCCTGGACACGCTGGGCTATCCCTTCGTCGAGGAGACCGACAACCCGGTCTACCGCCTGTTCCTGCGCAGCTGAAGCCCGAACGTGAACGCACTGCGCGACCCCCTGCAACAGTTCCTGCGCCACTACCTGGTGGCGCTGCAGTTCTTCACCCGCGTGCCGGTGACGGGCCCGCTGGCCGACTGGACCGGCTACTCGCCCGAGATGCTGCGCGCGAGCGCGGCGCATTTCCCGGGCGTGGGCCTGCTGGTCGGCATGGTGGCCTGCGTGGCCTTCGCCGTGGCGTCGGTGCTGCTGCCGGCCACGCCGTTCGAGCCGCTGGTCGCCGCTTTCGTCTGCGCCATCGCCACCGCGCTGCTGACCGGCGCCTTCCACGAGGACGGCCTGGCCGACGCGATGGATGGCCTGGGCGGCAGCGCCGTGCGCGAACGCGCGCTGGAGATCATGAAAGATTCGCGCATCGGCTCGTTCGGCGCCGTGGCGCTGGTGCTGGTGCTGGGCCTGAAGATGTCGCTGCTGGCGGCGCTTGCCTCGCGCTCGCCGGCGGCCGTGCTGGCCGCGCTGCTGGCGGGCCACACCGTGTCGCGCTTCTGGCCGCTGCTGGTGGTGCATACGCTGCCGCACGTCGGCGACACGGCCACCTCCAAGAGCAAGCCGCTGGCCGAGTCGATCGGCCGCCGGGCGCTGTACGTCGCCGCCGCCTGGTGCCTGCTGCCGCTGGCGCTGATGGCGGCCGCGCAGGGCATCGCCTTCATGCTGCTGGCGGTGCTGGCCAGCGGATTGGCGCTGCTGGCCATGCGGCGCTGGTTCGCGCACCGGCTGCAGGGCTTCACCGGCGACTGTCTGGGCGCCACGCAGCAGGTGTGCGAGGTGGCGTTCTACCTGGGCTCGGCGGTCGGCATCGGCGTGGGCTGAGGCGACATTCCGGGGGCCATGCCCGGCACCATTCCTGGCGGCACGAGGCCCTGCGGCATACCGGGCGGCGAACGGAACTGCGCCGGCGGCGGCGGAGATTGCATGGGCTGCATCTGCTGCATCGGTGGCACCTGCTGCATCTGCTGCATCGCGCCCGGACCCGGCATGGCCGGGAGGGGGCCCGAAGCACCGGTCGGGCGCGGCGGCAGTTCCAGCGTCAGCACGGGCGGGCCGCCGGGGCCGGTGGCCAGCATGGCGCGGCGCGCATCCACCGACTGCAGCACCAGGTTGTCCACCACCACCGCGCCGACCCGGAACGGCTTGGCCGGCCGGCCATCCACCGCGATCAGCGCGACACCGGAATGCGAACGCGCCGCCGCGATGCCCAGCAATGCGAAGCGGCTGGAGAGCGCCGGCGCGGCGGGCTGCTGCGCCATCGCCACGGGCGTGGAGCCGAGCAGGCGTGCAATGGCGGCGGGATCGGCGGCGACCGGCGGACGGGCTGGCAAGGCGGCGGCCGCAAACCCGGGCGCCGCGGTGCCCAGCTTGAGGCCCCAATACACCGCGCTGGCCGCGGCCAGGGCCCAGACCGCGAAGGTCGTGCCCTGCACGCTCCAGCGGCTCTGCAATGAGGTCGACATGTGGGGATTATCATTGATGCGATCCCACGCCACGCCCCTCATGCACCCCACATCCCTCTCTTTGCGCCGTGCGCTCCAGCGCGGCTTCACCCTGATCGAGCTGATGGTGGTGCTGGTCATCATCGGCGTGCTCGCCGCGCTGATCGTGCCCAACGTGCTGGACCGCGCCGACGACGCGCGCAGCACGGCCGCCCGCACCGACGTCAACAACGTCATGCAGGCGCTCAAGCTCTACAAGCTGGACAACCAGCGCTACCCCACCGCCGAACAGGGCCTGCAGGCGCTGATTGCCCGGCCGGCGGCGGCGCCGGTGCCGCCCAACTGGAAGCCCTACCTGGACAAGCTGCCCAACGATCCGTGGGGCCGCCCGTACCAGTTCCTCAACCCCGGCATCAAGAGCGAAGTGGACGTGATGTCCTTCGGCGCCGACGGCCAGCAGGGCGGCGAGGGCAAGAATGCCGACATCGGCTCCTGGCAATAAAGGAGCCCCCACGTTCCCCGCTGCGCGTGGTTCGCTGCCCCCCGAGGGGGCTCGCCCGGCTTGGGGCGGCCCGGCGCCGGGCGTAGCCCCTCGTGGCTTCACGCTCATCGAGCTGATGATCGTCGTGGCCGTGATGGCCATCGCCACCGCCGGCGTGAGCTTCGCCCTGCGCGATTCGGCGGTGTCGCAGCTCGAGCGCGACGCCGATCGCTTGGCCGCGCTGCTCGAAAGCGCCCGCGCCCAGTCCCGCACGCTGGGCGTGCCGGTGCGCTGGCGCGCGGTGGACGGCGGCTTCCGTTTCGAGGGCCTGCCGCCCAAGGCGCTGCCCGACCGCTGGCTGTCCGAATCCACCGCGGCCGTGCCGTCGGCGCCGCTGGTGCTCGGGCCGGAAGCGGTCATCGGCCCGCAGTCGGTGGTGCTGGTGTCGCAGGCCGCCCCCGGGCGCAGCCTGCGCGTGGCCACCGACGGCCTGCGGCCGTTCGTGGTCGGCGGCGACACCCGATGACCTCCGCACGCGGCTTCACGCTGATCGAGGTATTGGTGGCGCTGGCCATCGTCGCGATCGCGCTGGCCGCGGGCGTGCAGGCCACCGGCGCCCTCACCCGCAACGCGCAGCGCGAGTCCGACATGCTGCTGGCGCGCATCTGCGCCGAAAACGAACTCGGCAAGGTGCGCCTGTCGCGGCAGATGCCCGGCGTGGGCGACACCGATGCGCCTTGCGAACAGGCCGGCCGCAGCTACACCGTGCGGCTGACGGTGGCGCCGACGCCCAACCCCAGCTTCCGCCGCGTCGACGCGACGGTGCTGGACGCCGGCGCGCAGGTGCTCAAGCTGTCCACCGTGGTCGGGCGGTTCTGATGGCCCGCACCGCCATGCCACGCCAGCGCGGCTTCACGCTGGTCGAGATGCTGGTCGCGCTGTTCATCATGGCGATGGTGGCCATCCTCAGCTGGCGCGGCATCGACGGCATGGCGCGCGCGCAGGCGGCCACGCGCGAGCGTGCCGACCAGGTGCTGGCGCTGCAAAACGGCCTGGCGCAATGGAGCGCCGACCTCGACGCGCTAGTACAGTTCCGCGACCTGCGGGCGCTGGACTGGAACGGCCGGGTGCTGCGCCTCACGCGGCGCGACGCCGTGTCGCCCGGCGACGGCGTGCACGTGGTGGGCTGGACCCGGCGCGACGGCCAGTGGCTGCGCTGGCAATCGAACGCCGTGGCCACGCGCGGCGAGGTGGAAGCCGCCTGGCAGCAGGCCGACTTCTGGGCGCAGAACCAGGGCGACGCGCAGCGCCGCCAGGAAGTCGCCATCGCGCCGCTGGAGGAGTGGCAGCTGTTCTATTACCGCGGCGACGCCTGGACCAATCCGCAGTCCAGCGACGCGCAGACCCCGGCCGCCGCCGCGGCAGCCGCGGCCGGCGTGCGCACCAACGTGCTGCCAGATGGCGTGCGGCTAGAGCTGCTGCTGCCGCCCGGGCGCGCGCTGGCCGGGCGCATCACGAT
>NZ_JACCWG010000396.1 GCF_013697775.1 Ramlibacter sp.
AGCCACTGCAGCACCAGCGAGCGCGTGAGGCAGTTCGCGCGGAACGGGCCGCGCCGTGCCGCCAGGTTGACGAGATCGCCCATGGCGCGCGCCTGCGCCGCCGGCGGGGCGCCATGGAGTGCGTCCCGCAGCGGCGCGCCTTCGATGAAGGCGCGCGTGCGCTTCAGGCCGGCCGCATGCAGGCCGAGCCAGAACAGCGGCATGGCGATGCAGGCGGCAACGAGCGCGCTTCGCTGCACCGGCGCCAGGGCGCGCCAGCGTGCGAGCCGGTGCAGCAGCCGAGATGCGCTTTGCTTCAGCATGCGCTTGCGGCGACGTGGGCGCCACCATCGGCACCGCCCGCCGCGTGAGGCAGGACTTCCACCGCGCGGCCGTGCGCGATGCGGATCACCCGGTCGGCCAGGGCCAGGCTGGCGGGCCGGTGCGTGATCAGCAGCACCGTGCGTTCGCCCAGCGTGCGGCGGCAGCTCTCGATGAAGGCGCGCTCGCCCTCGGGGTCGAACATGGCGGTGGCTTCGTCCAGGATCAGGATCGGCGGATCCTTCAGCAGCGCGCGCGCGAGCGCGATGCGCTGGCGCTGCCCGCCCGACAGGCGCACGCCTTCGTCGCCGATGACCGTATCGTAGCCGTCCGGCAGCGCCGTGATGAAGGCATGGGCCTGCGCCATCCGCGCGGCGTGTTCGATGGCCGCGCCGTCCGCGTCCAGGCGGCCGTAGCCGATGTTGTCGCGCACCGTGCCGTTGAACAGCAGCACGTGCTGCGCCACGATGCCGATCTGCCCGCGCAGGCTGCGCAGGCTGACGCCATCGATGCCGATGCCGTCGATGGCGATGCTGCCGGCCTGCGGTGCGTGCAGGCGCATCAGCAGGTGCGCCAGCGTGCTCTTGCCGGCGCCGTTCTCGCCGGTGATGGCGACCGTTTCGCCGGCGGCGATGCGCAGGCTCAGGCCGTCCAGCGCTGGAGGCCGGCCGGGATAGGCGAAGCGCACGTCGCGGAACTCGATGGCGCCGCGCACCGGCGGCAGCGCGCGCAGCGCCGCCGCGTCAGGCTCCGGCGGTTCGGCGAACACGGCCTGCAGGCGCTGCAGCGTGGCCGACGTCATCAGCACCTGGCCATAGGCGCCGGCCAGCGCCGCCACCGGGCGCGTGAGCAGGGCGGCGTACAGCAGGAAGCTGACCAGTTCCGCCGTGGTCATCGTCGCCTGGCCCAGGCGGCGGCCCATCAGCCACAGCAGCAGCACCGCGGCGGCGCCGGCGGCGAACTGTACCGCCGGCTCCAGCGCCGCGTACATGCGCGCGTGGCGGGTGCTCAGGCGACGCAGCGTCTCGTTGTGTTCACCGTAGCGGCGCGATTCGTGCGCCTCGCGCGTGAAAGCCTTGATGGCCGGCAGCATGGCGATGTTCTCGTCGGCCATGGCGACCGCTTCGGCTTCCGCCTGCTGCAGCGCCAGCGTTGTGGTGCGCAGCCGCCGCCCGACGATTTTCAGCACCAGGTAGAAGACCGGCACCAGCAGCGCGACCAGGCCTCCCAGCAGCCAGTCGATGCGCAGCATCAGCACGATGGCGCCGACCACCGCCAGCAGCTGCGGCGCCAGGCCCAGCAGCGTGCCGGTGAGGAAGGCGGCCAGCTGCGTCACCTGGTGCGACAGCAGCGCCAGCAGTTCGCCGTGCCGGCGCTGGTGGAAGAACGACAGCGGCAAGGCCTGCAGGTGCTCGTACAGCCGCATGCGCAAATCGGCCAGCACCTGCGCGAAACCCCGGCCGGCCAGCCGCTGCGTGGCGTAACGCAACACGGCCTGCAAGCCGAGCAGGCCGAGCAAGCCGGCGAGCAGCGGTGCGGCGCCCACCGCCATGCCCGCCAGCGCCTGCTGCGCCAGCTGCCCGCCCAGCCAGGGCAGGGCCAGGGCCGCCGCCGTGTCGGCCAGCATCAGCAAGGCACACAGCGCCAGTAGCCGCGCGTGCGGCGCTGCATGGGAGAGGAGGAGCCTGATGTGCATGGACGGACGGCTGCGCGTGCGGCGCCGGACACGCGCCAAGGATCAGTGCGGGAAACGGATGCCCAGCAGGCGGTAGTCCACCATCCGGTAGCCGTCCGGATTCAGCACCACGGCCTGCGGTAGCACCTGTTCCACCTCGTCCGCCATCACGCCGAAGTGGCGGCCTTCCGCTTGGCCGGTGCCGGGCTTGTAGTCGAACAGATACAGGCCGATGCCCAGCGGATGGGTGCCGACGCGCGCGATGTTGTGCTTCAGCGCGGGATCGCTGGGTTTCGGGCCCATGCCGCCGCCGACGTCGCAAGAGACGTTGTCGTCCATGCCGCAGCCGGTGGCCGATTGCGTCAACGCGGCCACTTGGCCGAACAGGACCAAGCTAGGCGGTGTGTAGGCGCGTTTGCCCGGCGTCTGCGCCCCAGCGGGGTTGCCGGTGGACGCTTGCTCGAAATCAGTCATGTCGCATTCCCTTTTCTTGCTGTACCAGCCAATGTCTCAACGCGATCGGCGCGAGGACGAGGACGTTGTTCCACGTGGAGTCGCTTCCCTCGCCTGCGCGATAGCGCTGGAGCGCCTCCTCGTGCCGCGCCCAGCGCACATAGTCATGGCCCGGGCGCTTCGCATCCGGCCGCGCCAACTGGTCTAATTTACCATCCGTTACCAGCTTGCGGACGTGATCTACTACCAAAGATGTCTTTGGGCGCATTCTGACCGCTTCCGGCAAGCGGCCGCGCATGGCTTCACGCAGCACGTGCTTGCCCGCCAGCATGAAGTTCGGCAGGCCCAGCAGGAAACGCACCAGACGCACGTCGTAGAACGGATGGCGCGCCACCACCGGCAGCTTGAGGACCTCGGCGGACTGCAGCGAGCGGCTGACCCAAGTCTGCCGTAGTTGGTGGCGTGCGTCGATGTTGCCGTGGTAACTCTTCCATACGTGCTCCCAGCGCGCCTGGAAGTCCACGCGGCGCGCGAACGCCGGATCGATCCAGTCCGGTAGTGGCGGCATCCACACAGGGTCGGCCCCGCGGCCCAGCAGGGCCGAGCGCAGGCCCATGCCGGCGAGCGAGCCGGTGTGGCGCGCGTGGTGCGCGAT
>NZ_JACCWG010000415.1 GCF_013697775.1 Ramlibacter sp.
GTGCGCCCGCAGCGGCGCTCATAGGCCGCCAGCACCTGCGGGGGGCCTCTGCACGCACCTCATCAGGCCTAGATTCGCCGTCGAATCCGCACAAGCATCTGCAATCGACGCTTGTTCAGAATCTCCCTATTTGCCGAACACGCCCCTGACATGCTGCCAGCCGCGCAGCAGGAAGCCCGCGCGTTCCACGTCGGCCTGCGCCACCAGAGGCGCTTCGGCGACCGGCTTGCCGTTCGAACTCGCGACCACCTTGCCGACGACTGCACCCTTGGCCACCGGCGCCTCCAGGTCGGCCTTGGGCTGCACGGCTGTCGTGACCTGCTGGCCGCGCGGCACCGTGACGGTCCATGGCGATCCCAGGCCTGCGGCAACAGTGTCGGCCTTGCCGAAGTTGACCTTGACGTTCGCGACCGCGGTGTTCGGCTGGATGGGCGTGGCCTTCTCGAAGTTGCCGAAGCCCCAGCCGAGCAGCGTGCGCGTCTGGTCGGCACGCGCGTTGGCGCTACTGGTGTTGAGCATGACCGTGATCAGCCGCATGCCGTTGCGCTTGGACGAGGTGACCAGGCAGTAGCCCGCCTCCTCGGTGTGGCCGGTCTTCAGGCCGTCGACGGTCGGATCGGTGTAGAGCAGCGCGTTGCGGTTGCCCTGCTTGATGTTGTTGTACTTGAATTCCCGTTCGGCATAGATCGGGTAGTAGTCGGCGCTGTCGCGGATGATCGCGCGCGCCAGGATGGCGAGGTCGCGTGCGGAAGCCTTGTGCGCCGGGTCCGGCAACCCTGTGGCGTTGACGAAATTCGTGTGCGTCATGCCGAGGCGCTTTGCCTCCGCATTCATGAGCTTCGCGAAACCCTGTTCCGAGCCGCCGCCCATGTGCTCGGCGATCGCCTTGGAAGCGTCGTTGCCCGACTGGATGATGATGCCGCGCAGGATGTCGATCACTGTGGCCTGGCTGTTCAGCGGCAGGTACATGCACGACTCGGTGCTCGAGCCGCGGCACCACGCGTTCTGGCTGACGGTGACCAGGTCCGTCGGTTTCATCTTGCCCGAGCGCAGCGCCTGCTCGACCATGTAGCTGGTCATCATCTTGGTCAGCGACGCGAGCGGCAGCGGTTCGTCGGGATTGGCCGAGGCAAGCACTTCGCCGGAGTCGAAGTCCATCAGCAGCCAGGCCTTGGCGGCCAGCGCGGGCGCGCCGGTGGCGACGGCCGTCTGGCCGGCCGGCCCCGCCGGGGCGGCGGGCGCCGCGGCTTTGCTCTGCGCGGCGGGCTTGGCGTGCTTCGCGGCAAAGGATGCGGGACTTGTGAAAAGTGCGCCGGCAGCAAGGGCGGCGACGGCGGCGGGGAGGATGAAGAGGTTTTTGTTGTTCATGGCATTGGCGGGCACCCGATATTGTGGCGGATCGCGCGTCGTTCGGAAGGCGTGGCCGCACAAAGCAGCTGCAGCGCTTCAACATGCGCGTCGTATCGGCACAATGCGGCTGTGAACATCCCCGTTTTCGCTGCGGCCGGGCTCCAGACCGAGCAGCGGTTCCGGACCCTCTTCGAGCAGGCCCCCTTCAGCGTGCAGCTGCTCTGCGTCGATGGCCGCACCCTGAAAGTCAACCAGGCCTGGAAGGACCTCTGGGGCACCCAGGACGGCGACCCCCTCCTGGAATTCGTGCTCACGGCCTACAACGTGCTCGACGATCCGCAGCTGCAGGCAAAGGGGGTGACTCCGCACTTGCGGCAAGCCTTCGCCGGCGAGGTGGTCCGCATTCCTGCTGCCCATTACGATCCCGCCGAGCTGGGCAAGCCCGGCCGTGCGCGCTGGGTGGAGGCCACGGCGCGGCCCATCAGGGACACTGAAGGCCGCGTGGCTGAAGTCATGCTGATCCACCAGGACGTGACCGAGCGCGTGCTGGCCGAGCGGCAGCTGCGCGCCAGCGAAATGCGCTTGAGGCAGCTTGCGAACACCATTCCCCAGCTGGCCTGGATCGCCGATGCGCATGGCGCGGTCGAGTGGTACAACGACCGCTGGTACGAGTACACCGGCACCACCCCGGATGAGATGCAGGGATGGGGCTGGCAGGGCGTGATGGACGCCCGGCTGCTGCCCGAGATTCTGGAGAAGTGGCGGCACTCCGTTGCGACCGGCGAGTCCTTCCAGATGACGTTTCCGATGCGCAGCCGGGACGGCGAGTACCGGCCCTTCTTCACCTTGGTCGCGCCTTTGAAGGACGATGCCGGCCAGGTGGTGCACTGGTTCGGCACGAACACGGATGTCTCCTCGCTGCACGAGGCCGAGCGGCTGCGCCGCGACGGCGAGCGCCGCCACCAGAGCGAGCGCGCGCGGCTCGCCCGCATGTTCGAGCAGGCGCCCAGCTTCATGGCGCTGCTGGACGGCCCCTCGCACCGCTTCGTGCTGGCCAATCCCAGGTACACGCAGCTGGTCGGCCGGGAAGTGATCGGCGCCACCGTGGCCGATGCGCTGCCCGACGCGGCCTCCCAAGGCTACGTCGCGCTGCTGGACAGGGTCTACGCCAGCGGCGAGCCGTATTCCGCTTTCGCCTCGCGCTACGACATGCAGGCCAGCCCCGAGGTGGCAGCGGTCGAGCGCTTCGTGGACTTCGTCTTCCAGCCAATCCGCGACGAAGCAGGTGCGGTCAGCGGCATCTTCGTGCAAGGCGTCGACGTGACGGCGCGGGTGGCGGAGCAGCGGCGCACCCAGGCCCTGGGCGAACTCTCCGATCTGTTTCGCGCGTTCGACGACCCGATCCACGCGCAGCACGCCGCATCCGCAATCCTGGGCCGTTCGCTGGCGGTCAGCCGCGTGGGGTACGGAACCATCGACCCCGACGCCGAGACCTTGCATGTCGAGCGCGACTGGACGGCGCCCGGCGTGGGCACGCTGGCCGGCACGCTCCACCTGCGCGAATACGGCTCGTTCATCGACAGCCTCAAGCAGGGCGAGTTCATCAGCATCGCCGACGTGCGCGCCGATGAACGCACGTCCCCGGCGGCAGCCGCGCTGGAAGGCCGCAGTACGCGTTCTTTCGTCAACGTGCCGGTGCTGGAACAAGGGCAGCTGGTCGCCGTGCTGTTCGTCAACGATGCAAACGCGCGGGCGTGGACCGCGGAGGAACACAGCTTCATCCGCGACGTGGCGGAACGCACCCGCGTCGCAACGCAGCGGGCGCGCGCCGAGAATGCGC
>NZ_JACCWG010000418.1 GCF_013697775.1 Ramlibacter sp.
ACAACCCCAAACCATTCATCTGGACAGCCAGTGCTTCGGACATCCTGGCCAAGGTCACCAGAGCCAAGGCTGCATTGGCTGCGATCTCACGATAAGTACAGAACAGAGGCGCGCACCACACTAGCAGCGCTGCTGGGCGCCGGCATGTCGCTGTGGATCCGCAACGAACCACGTGACCGTGGGCTGGCGCCCGACGGCGCGCCGGTGGCGCAGACGGCGCACGCATCGGCCGCGCTGGCGGGCATGTCGATCCGCGACGCGGTGCGCTCGCGCCCGTTCATCGGCTTGTACCTGGGGTGCCTGGTGAGCTCGTTCGGCCTGTTCGTGCCGTTCGCGCACCTGGTGCCGTATGCCACCGACCACGGCGTGCCCCCCGCCTCGGCGGTGCTGCTGCTTGGCGTGATCGGCATCGGCAGCACGGCGGGCCGGCTGTTGCTGGGCGACGTCGCCGACCGCCTGGGCCGCCGGCGCAGCCTGCTGGTGATGTTCGCGGGCATGGCGGCGTCATTGTGCGTCTGGGCCGCCTCCGGCGGCTTCGCCATGCTGGCCGTGTTCGCGCTGGTCTACGGCGTCTTCTACGGTGGCTACGTCGCGCTGCTGCCGGCGCTGGTGATGGACGCGTTCGGCGGGCGCAACGTCAGCGGCATCATCGGCATCCTGTACACCAGCATCGCCTTCGGCACGCTGATCGGGCCCAGCGCCACCGGATTTGCGTTCGACGCCAGCGGCAGCTACACGGTGGCGATCCTGCTCGGCGCGGCGGCGAACCTGCTGGGTGCGGCGATCGTGGGGTGGGGCGCGCGTGCGGGGCCGCGCGCTGCGTCCTGAACGCGTCAGCCGCCTGGTGCGGCTTCGTCGGGCGCGGCCTGCAGCCGCGGAATCTCGATCGAGAAGACGGTGCCCTTGCTGGCGCTGGACTCGACCTTGATCGAACCCGCGTGCGCAAAAACGATCTGCTCCGCGATGAAAAGTCCCAGGCCGAGGCTTGTGGACAAGCGCTTGCGCAGCGGGCTGTCCTGCGGCAGTTGAATCAGCGGATCGAAGATCGTTTTCAGGTGCGCTTGCGGAATCACCGGGCCGTGGTTCGTCACCTTCACGACCAGCGTGTCCGGCGTTCCCTCGGCGGCAATCACAACCGGAACCTGGCCTGCGCTGTACTGCGCCGCGTTCACCAGCAGGTTGGTCAGGACCTGCTGCAGCCGGTCCGAGTCGAATATGCCCGTCACGTCTCCCGAGACTTCGACTTCGATGATCGCGTCCGGGTAGACCGCGCCTGCATCGTGCGCGGCGGCCTCGCAGATCTCCGCGAGATTCGCCAGCTCGGGAGCCAGGGGGATCTTGCCGCCAAGCTGGGAGCGCGAGAATTCAAGCAGGTCGTTGACCATGGCCGTCATGGTCGCGGCGCTCCTGGAGACGCGCGCGCCCATCCGTAGGGTGGCCTCGGTGCCGACGCCCGGGCGGCTGAGGTAGCCGCCCGCCACGCTCATGGTGGCCAATGGCCCGCGCAGGTCGTGGCCCAGGATCGCCAGGAAAGTGTCCTTGGTCCGATTCGAGTGATACGCGAAAGTCGCCACGGATTCGGCCAATGCCAGGTCGAGCGCCCCGTTGAACCGGATGATTTCGTCCGCGTTGTCCGCGGGCAAGGCCGCCGCCTGCGACAGCCAGAGCTGCAGCACGCTGTGCCGCACCGCGCGGAATTCGGCAAACAGCTGTTCCAGCGAAAAGCCGCTCGCGTGGCGCATGGCGCCATGCGCCTCGGCAGCGCTGGTTCCGCTGGCGGCGGGCACCAGCCCCTTGGACTTTGCCGTTTGCTGCGCGGCGGTGCGACTCTTGTCCATGTCCACCGAAATGGCGTCGAGCATCTGCTTGGCGTGGTCGCGAAGTTCCGCGGACGACATGTCGGCCGCGGCCGGCTGCATCGTGGCGGCGAACGTCTCCCACTCGCGCATGATTTTCTCGGCATGAATGACGATGAACTCGGAGAGATTGGCGGCGGCGGGGCTCATGCGCAGAGACGGGTGAGGTATCGCTCATTTTAGCCCCCGGCAGCACGCTCCCTATGTGCGCTGCCGGACAGACCCAGCCGCGGCAGAGCCGCTAAATTCCCGCCGCGACCTATTTTCCAGTCGTGCGAGGTGGCGCGGCCGCGCCGAGAGGCCCATGTCCAACGTGACTGTCGATTTCATCGGTAATGCCGCCGCCGATAAGCGCTGCATCAACGTTCTCCTTGTCGACGACATTCCGGCGAGCCTGCTGGCGCTGGAGGCCGCCCTCGGTGCGCTCGACGAGAAGCTCGTCAAGGCCTCGTCGCGCGATGAAGCCATCGAGCTGGTCCGCCGCGAGGACTTTGCGGTGATTCTCCTGGCCATTCGCATGCCCGGCATGGACGGACTCGAGGCCGCCCGGCTGATCCGGGCCATCCCGCGGGCGCGGTCGACGCCGATCATCTTCATGTCGGGTGCGGACCAGAGCGACGGCGGTGCTGCCGCCTACGCCATGGGGGGTGTCGATTTCGTGACCGAACCGGTCGTACCGGAGATCGTCCGCGCAAAAGTGGGCGTCTTCGTCGAGCTTTGCCGGGGCAAAGAGCAGCTGCGCGGCGAACGTGCGTTCCTGCAGGCGGTCCTGGAGAGAGTGGAAGATGCCATCGTTGCAACGGACGCTACGGGTGCGCCGACGCTGGTCAACCGGGCTGCCCGGGAATTGTTCGAGCATACGGGGATCGCGCGGCCGTGCGAGCTGTTTCGTGCAAACGCGATCGAGTCGCCCATCGAACGCGTGCTGCGCGGCGAACAGGCATACAGGGTCGAAGTCCAACTGGGCGCGGGTCCCGGCAAGCGCCTGATGGATACCAGGAGCGCGCCGCTGCTGGACGCCGAAGGCAGGGTTGCCGGTGTGGTGATCTCACTCCACGACATCACCGCAGTTCGCAACGTACAGACTGCCCAAACCGAAGCGCTCTTCCAGATCGGCCGCAGGGAGGAGGCGGAGGCGGCGACCGACCAGTTGCGCGACAGCCAGGAAGGATTGCGCCGCCTGGCGGCGGAGCTTTCCGAAGCAGACCGCAGGAAGACCGAGTTCCTGGCCACGCTCGCTCATGAGCTGCGCAACCCCCTGGCGCCCCTGACGAACGGACTCGAGCTGCTGCGCATCGCGGAAGATCGGCCGGAGCTGAGAGCGCGCACGCGCGACATGATGGAGCGGCAGATCAAGCAGCTCGTTCGCCTGGTCGACGACCTGCTGGAAGTCGCCCGCATCACCTCGGGCAAGGTGCAGCTGCAAAGAGAAGTGGTCGAGCTCTCGCAGATCATCCGCAGTGCAGTGGAAAGCTGCGCGCCGGCGTTGCAACAGCACCGGCACAGCTTCCACGTCGATCTTCCGCAGCAGCCCGTCTACGTCAACGGGGATACCGTCAGATTGACCCAGGTGTTTTGCAATCTGCTGAACAACGCGGCCAAGTACACGCCGGATGGGGGAGAAGTGGCGCTTGCGGCGCGGGTGGAAAACCACACGGTCACGATCGAAGTGACCGACAACGGCGTGGGCATCCCGGCCAAGGCGCTTCCCCAGGTCTTCGACATGTTCACGCAGGTGGAGCGGAACATCTTCCGCTCGGACGGCGGCCTGGGGATCGGACTGGCACTGGTTCGCAGCCTGGTCGAAATGCATGGGGGGCGAGTCGCAGCGCTGAGTCCGGGCCTGGGACGCGGCAGTACCTTTTGCGTCGTCCTGCCGACCACCCGGGCAGCAGTGGAAGGTGCGGCAGAGGCGTTCCAGGCGCCGGCGCTGCACACCTATCGCATTCTCGTCGTCGACGACAATATCGACGCGGCCGACAGCTTGGCCGCGGTTCTCGAGACAAGGGGGCACAGCGTTGCGGTCGCCCATGATGGGCAGGAGGCCCTGGACAAGGCCGGGGCGTTCGAACCCCAGGTGGTCTTCCTGGACATCGGCATGCCGCGCATGAACGGCTATGAGGTCGCCCGTGCATTGCGCAGCACGTCATTCGGCGCGAGGGCAATTCTGGTTGCCCTGACCGGCTGGGGCGCGGAGCGTGATCGCGATCGAACGCTCGAAGCGGGGTTTGATCATCATTTGACCAAGCCCGGCAGCACCAGCGCCATCTCACAGCTTGTCGACGGATTCGAAGGTGACTTGCGCAGGCGCTCGAAACGCGCAGCGACGCCGCAGCAGCCCGAGTCCAGGACTCCTCCTTAGAAAGTCAGCTTCCCGGCGGCACCGGCTCGATGTAGATCCGCCGAATCTTCGGAAAGCGTTCGCGCACCGCCGCCGCGATGCGCAGGATGCAGTCGGCGACCTCGGCTGCCGGCGCGTCGGGCGCGAACGCGACGGCGAAGGTGACCAGCACGTCCTCTGCGCCGACGTACATCGACAGCAGCGGGCCGACCTCGCGCACCAGCGGTTCCGCGCGTGCCAGGTCGCCGATGGCCTGGGCGGTTTCGCGCTGGATGCCTTCGCCGATCAGCAGGCCGCGCGACTCGCGGATCAGCAGCACCGCCACGCCGGACAGCAGCGCGCCGATGACCACGGAGGCGGCGCCGTCCAGGCGCGGCATGCCCAGGCGGTGGCTGGCAAACACGCCCGCCGCCGCGATCAGCAGGCCGAGCAGGGCGGCGCTGTCCTCGGCCAGCACGGTGTAGGTGGCGGGGTCCTTGCTCGCCCGCAGCGCCTTCCACACCGGCACGGCGCCGCGCTCGGCGGTGAACTGCCGCCACGCGATGGCGAAGCTCGCGCCTTCGAACACGAAGGCCGCGGCCAGCACCACGTAGCTCCAGAACGGATCCTCCAGCGGCTTGGGGTTCAGCACGTGCAGCACGCCCTGGTAGAACGAGATGCCGCCGCCCAGGCCGAAGATCAGCACGCCGACGATCAGGCTCCAGAAATACAACTCCTTGCCGTGCCCGAACGGATGCTGCGCCGACGGCGGCGCCTTGCTGCGGTGCACGCCCAGCAGCAGCAGCGCGCCGTTGCCGGTGTCCACCAGCGAATGGATGCCCTCGGACAGCATGGCCGAGCTGCCGGTGGCGGCAGCCACGGCGAATTTGGTGGCGGCGATGGCGGCGTTGGCGGCCATCGCGCCGTAGATCGCGAGCTTGGACTCGGCCATGGACCTGGTGCGGAGGAAAAAGGCCATGCTAGGCGGCACGCGGCCTCGCGGCTGTGGGAGTCGGCCTCGACCGTCCCGCGAATCAGCCGAGCACATCAGCCGAGCTCTTCCACCGGCAACGCTGCAATCGAGCCGCGCACCGCCGGCATCGCTCGCAGCTCGGCGGCCGCTGCACGGATGCCCGCCACCGGCACCGCATGCGTCAGCAGCGCCAGTTGGGACGGCGCATCGGCCTCTCCAGGGTGCAGCGATAGCTGTTGCGCGACCGCGATGTCCCGCTGCGCCAGCAGTTGCAGCACCTGCGCATCGGCGCCGGCTTGCACCGGAATCCGCAGGAAATGCCGCGCCACCACATCGCCGACCGGCACGATGTCCGGCGCGGCCATGGCATGCGCGTGGAAGCCCAGGTAGGGCACCGTCTGCTCCGGCCGCGCGCCTTCCATGCGGGCGATCTCCACCAGGTCCGCCACGACGGCCGACGCCGTCTGTTCCGACCCGGCGCCGGCGCCGTAGTACATGGTGACGCCGGCGGCGTCGCTGCCGACCATCACGCTGTTCATCGCGCCGTCGACGCGCGCCATCAGGCTGTTCGCGCACACCAGCGCCGGCTGCACGCGCAGTTCCAGGCCGGCCGGCGACCTGCGTGCCACCGCCAGCAGCTTGACGGCGTGGCCCAGCGCCGCGGCGCAGCGGAAATCGTCAGGCGCGATGGCGCTGATGCCCTCGGTGTGCACCGCGTCGAAGCGCAGCGGCATGCCGAAGGCGATGCTGGCCAACAGCGCCAGCTTGTGCGCCGCGTCGATTCCGTCCACGTCGAACGTGGGGTCGGCCTCGGCATAGCCCAGGCGCTGGGCTTCGGCCAACGCCTCGCCGAACGCCACGCCGTCGTCGCGCATGCGGGTCAGGATGAAGTTGCTGGTGCCGTTGACGATGCCCGCCACCCACTGCACCTCGTTGGCGGCCAGCCCTTCGCGCAGCGCCTTCACGATGGGAATGCTCACGGCCACCGCGCCTTCGTAGGCCACCATCACGCCGTGCCGGGCGGCGGCGGCGAATATCTCCTCGCCGTGCTGCGCCAGCAGCGCCTTGTTGGCCGTGACCACGTGCTTGCCGTGGGCGATGGCTTCCAGCACCAGCGTGCGCGCGGCGCCGCAGCCGCCGATGGCCTCCACCACCACGTCCAGCCCCGGGTGGCGCACCAGGTCCAGCGGGTTGGCCAGCAGCTACACCTCGGGGCCGACTAGCGCTCGGGCGCGTTCCGGCGTGCGGGTGGACAGCATGCGCAGCTCGATCGCGCGGCCGGCCCGCGCATGGATCACGCGGTGGTTGCGGGTGATGACGCGGTAAGTGCCGGAGCCGACGGTGCCGATGCCGAGCATGCCGACGCGCAGCGGGCGTCGCGCGTCGGGGTGGGAGCTGGCGAGAGTGGGGTGGTGCATGCGTTTCTCCGTCGTTGTGGGCCGGTGGCCGGACGGAGAAAGCAAAAGGCCCCGTCCGTTGCCGGCGGGGCCTTGGTGTTGTGCGTCAGCGTGTCAGCGTTGCACCACCTCGTCCCGCGCGGGAGAGGTGGTCATGATCATCGTCTGACGGGTTTGCTGGCGCACGGAAGAATTCTAGCCCGGCGGCACGCCAAGCACGATATTCTCTGCATTTGTGCATTCACGACCCGCCCAATGAACGTCACAGCGTCCCCCATTGCTTCCGCTTTTTCCGCCACCTACCGCGAGGCGCGCGCCAAGTTCCTCGCCACCGCTTCGGCCGCGGGCCTGCAGGCGACGTCCATCCTCCACCCGCTACAAGGGCCCGAGGGCGAGGAACTGGCGCTGGACCTGGTGCGCGACGGCCCGCCCGAGGCCGAGCGCGTGCTGATCCTGTCGAGCGCCTGCCACGGCGTGGAGGGCTTCTGCGGCTCCGGCGTCCAGGTGACCTTGCTGCAGGACGCCGCCTGGCGCGCCGAATGCGCGCGCACCGGCACGGCGGTGGTCTACGCGCACGGCCTCAACCCCTGGGGCTTCGCCTGGCTGCGGCGCATGACCAACGAGAACGTCGACCTCAACCGCAATTTCCACGATTTCGGCGGGCCGCTGCCCGAGAATGCCGGCTACGCGCAGCTGGCCGAGCACATCGTGCCGGCGCAATGGCCGCAGGCCGAAAGCGACCGCGAGATGCTGGAAGCCTATGCGCGCGCGAACGGGCCGATGGCGCTGCAGCAGGCCATCACCGGCGGGCAGCACAGCCATCCCCAGGGCCTGTTCTTCGGCGGGAATGCGCCCACCTGGAGCCAGGGCGCCATGCGCCGGATGCTGCGCGAGCAGGCGGGCCGCTGCAAGACGCTGGGCTGGATCGACTTCCACACCGGCCTGGGCCCGCGCGGCCACGGGGAACGCATCCTGGCCGGCCCGCCCGAGACCGGGCCGCGCGCGCGGCACATCTGGGGCCACATGACGTCGCCCGACGACGGCACCTCGACCTCGGCGCCGCTCACCGGCAACCTCTGGGTCATGGTCGCCCAGGAAGTGCCGCAGGCCGAGTACACCGGGATGGCGCTGGAATACGGCGTGGTGCCGCTGCAGCAGACGCTGGACGCCCTGCGCGGCGACCAGTGGCTGCACAACCACCCGGAAGCCTCGCAGGAGCAGCGCGCGCGGATCAAGCGCGAACTGCTGGACGCGTTCTATGGCGACGACGACGCATGGAAGACCGCCATCGTGGAGCAGGGGCGGGAAGCGGCCATGGCCTACCTGCGGGCGTGAACGCCGCGGCGCCAGCGCATCAGGCGCCGGCCGCCACCACCGACACGCCGTGCCGCCCGAGCGACAGCCCGACTTCGGCACCCGGCGCGATGGCGTTGTCCAAATCCGCCGACACCACGAACACCGACCCGAGTTCCGTCTCGAACGTGTATTCGTAGCTGCTGCCCAGGTAGGCGGATTTCGCGAGCCGCCCCGGCATGCCGCTGCCCGCCGGGCCGACCTGCCACGCCTCGGGCCGCACGGCGATCTTCACCGGGCCGGCGGCCGGCGGCGTGCCGCTCACCGGCACGCGCAGCGGACCCAGCTGCACCTCGTTCGTGCCCGTGGCCGTCGCGGGAAACAGCATCGCCTCGCCCATGAAGCCGGCCACGAATTCGCTGCGCGGGCGCTCGTACAGTTCCTGCGGCGTGCCGGCCTGCGCGATGGCGCCGTGGTCCATCACGATGATCTGGTCGCTCACCGCCAGCGCCTCGGCCTGGTCGTGCGTGACGTAGGCCACGGTCAGGCCCAGGCGCTGCTGCAGCGTGCGAATCTCCTCGCGCATCTCGCGACGCAGCCGCGCGTCCAGGTTGGACAGCGGCTCGTCGAACAGCAGCACGGCGGGCTCCAGCACCAGCGCGCGCGCCAGCGCCACGCGCTGCTGCTGGCCGCCCGACAGTTCGCTCGGCAGGCGCGCGTCATAGCCGACCAGGCCCACGGTGGCAAGCGCCTCGGTGGCATGCCTGCGCGCCGCGTCCTTGGCCTGGCCCGACATGCGCAGGCCATACATCACGTTGCCGATCACGTCCATGTGCGGGAAGAGGGCGTAGCTCTGGAACACCATGCTCACGTTGCGCTCGGCCGGGCCAAGCGCGGTGACGTCCTGGCCGGCGATCAGGATGCTGCCGGCCGAGGGCGACTCCAGCCCGGCGATCATGCGCAACGTGGTCGTCTTGCCGCAGCCCGACGGTCCCAGGATGGTGGTAAGCGTGCCTTGCGGCACGGTGAAGCTGATGCCCTGTACCGCCAGCGGCGAGGCCGGGTCCGCGCCATAGCGCTTGGACACGCCGCGGAACTCGATGCCGGGAACGGATGGGGTCATGTGCTTGCCTGGATTGATGCCGGCGCCACGAAAGGCGCGGGAGCGGCGCGGCGGCCGAGGCGCCGTTCGCCGACCAGCAGTTGGATCAGCGCGGTGGCGGCGGACATCAGCACGATCAGCACCGTGCAGTAGGCCAGCGCCACGCCGTAGTCGCCCTGGCCGACGCGGCCGATGATGTAGGTGGTGGCCAGCTCGTTCTCGGCGGTGACCAGGAAGATCACCGCGCTGACGGTGGTGATGGCGCGCACGAAGCTGTAGACCAGCGCCGCCACCAGCGCGGGCTTGAGCAGCGGCAGCACCACGTGGCGCAGTGTGCGGACGCTGCCGGCGCGCAGCATCAGCGAGGCTTCGTCCAGCGACTTGTCCAATTGCTTGAAGGCCGCCGTGCCGGCGCGCACGCCCACCGGCAGATTGCGGAACATGAAGCACAGCACGATGATGAGCCCGGTGCCGGTGAGCTCGAACGGCGGCACGTTGAAGGCCAGGATGTAGCTCACGCCGAGCACCGTGCCGGGAATGGCGAAGGCCAGCAGCGCGGCGAACTCGAATGCGCCCTGGCCGCGGAACTGCGTGCGCGCCAGCAGCCAGGCGATCAGCAGGCCCACGCCGGCCGTCATCGGCGCGGCGATGGCGGCCAGCTTGAAGGTGGTAAAGAACGAGCTCCAAGCCGTGCCCGCCCACACGATGCCGAACGCTCCCCATTCCAGCGCGAACGCGGTGTTGAAATGCTTGAAGGTGGGGGTGTAGTCGCGGCCCCAGGTCTGCACGAAGCCGCCGGCGAAAGCGAACAGGTACACCACCAGCGTGAACGCGATCCACGGCAGCACCACCCCGTGCACGACGCGCCGCACGCCGGCGGGCAGCGCCATCGCGATGCCCGCGTCGCCCTTGCCGGACACGGTGGTGTAGTTCTTCTTTCCGAGCACGCCGCGCTGCAGCGCGAACACGGCCAGCGCGAACACGGTAAGGATCCAGGCCAGCGACGCCGCCCGGCCGGGGTCGTACTGCGCGCCGACGATGGCGAAGAAGATTTCGGTGGACAGCACCGAGAACTGGCCACCCACCACGATGGGGTTGCCGAAGTCGGCCATGCTCTCGATGAAGCCGACCAGGAAGGCGTTGGCCAGGCCGGGTTTCAGCAGCGGCAGCGTCACCGTGAGGAAGGTGGCGCGCGGGCTGGCGCGCAAGGTCTGCGCCGCTTCCTCCAGGCTGGGCGCCACGCCCTGCACCACGCCGCGCATGATCATGAAGGCGATCGGCGTGAAGGCGAAGGTCTGCGCAACCCAGATGCCCAGCCAGCCGTAGAACCAGCGCGTGGGCGCGACGCCGAAGGCCCATTCCAGCAGCTGGTTGGCCACGCCGGCGCGGCCGAACAGCAGGATCAGGCCCAGGCCGACCACGAAGGGCGGCGTGATCATGGGCAGCATCGCCAGCACGTTCAGCGGCCTGGCGTACTTGCGCGAGGTGCGCTCGGCCATCAGCGCCATCAGGGTGCCCAGCAGCGTGGTGCTGGCGGCCGTGGCGAGGCCGAGGAACAGCGTGTTCCAGGCCACGCCGCAGCTGCCGCGGCCGGCCAGGCAACCGAGCCCGAAATTGCGTTCGCTGGCGACGCGCTCCACGATGGACAGCGGCGCGAAGCCGCCGTCTTCCGCAAGGAACGCCGCGGCCAGCGCCTTGAGCACCGGGAACACGATGAACAGCGCCAGAAGGGCCGCGCAGCCCAGCACCGCGGCGGCGACGAACAGGTCGCCGCGGAAAAAGCCGCGGCGCGCGCAACCGAAGGCGGCCAGCACCAGCAGCGAGGCCAGCACCACGAAGCCGCCCCAGCCCATGCCGGATTGCTTTGCCGGCAGCGCACCGAAGGCGGCGGTGAACGATTCGAACGACCAGCCGCGCGCACCGACGAGAAACCCCGCGGCCAGCAGCACGAACAATGCGATCCCGGCGCCGGCGATCAGCAGCAACCCCTGCCTGCGGCCCGGCACCATGCGGCAGGCGAGCGCCGCCACCGCAAGCCCCGCCACCGCTGCCCACAGCCACGGCTTGCCGTACAGCGCAGCCTGCAGCAGCCCGTTGCCCGCCTGTTCCCGCGAGAACACGTATGGCGCCATCAGCAGGCCGTTGGCGTCCTGGATGGCGAACCAGGGCAGCGCCAGGAATCCCAGCGCGCCGATGGCAACCCACAGCCACAGGGGCCGGTTGGGGGAGGGCTGCATCAGCGCGGCAGGTTCATCACTTCCTTCTCCCAGCGCGCGATCAGCCGGCGGCGCTCGGCGCTGGCGCCGTACTTGGCGTAGTCATAGTTGATCAGCTTGATCTTGGCTGGATCGGTCATGCGGCTGTCCTTCGGCACCTTGGCATTGCTGGGCAGCTGGAACTGCTTGGCCGCCAGGCCGAATTGCTGGCCGCCGGGCGTCAGCGCCCATTCGTAGAACTTCTTCGCGGCCTCGGTGTTGGGGCCGTTCTTCACGATGCTCATGGAGCCGATCTCGGCGCCCGTGCCCTCGGACGGCGTGGCCGAGCCGACCGGGAAGCCATTGACGGCCTCGGTGGTCACGTCGTGCACGAAGCTGATGGACACCATGGTTTCACCGCGTGCCGCCGCCTTCACCGGTGCCGTGCCCGAGCGGGTGTAGGTGCTGATGTTCGTGTGCAGCTTCTTCATGTAGTCGAAGGCTTTCTCCTCGCCCATCAGCTGCACCAGGGTGGCGATCATGGTGTAGGCGGTGCCGCTGGAGGCCGGGTTGGCCATCTGCACCTCGCCCTTGAATTCGGGCTTGAGCAGATCGGCCCAGGAGGCAGGCGGCTGCGCCTTCTTCTTGGCCAGCAGCTCCTTGTTGAAGCCGAAGCCGAGCGGCCCGAGGTACACACCCACGGTGCGATACTGCGAATCGGTGGCCTGCTTCTGTGCCCAGGGGTGCAGGTCTTTCAATTGCGCGGACTTGTATTCCAGCGTCAGGCCCTGTTCGGCCGCCTGCAGGTGCGGGTCGCCCGTGCCGCCGAACCAGATGTCGGTCTTGGGGTTGGCGCGCTCGGCGTTCAGCTGCGCCAGCGCCTCGCCCGATCCCTTGGCCGTCATGTTGACCTTCACGCCGGTGGTCTTCGCATACACGGTGGACATCAGGTTGCACCACTCGGCCTGCACCGAGCAGATCACGTTGATCTGGCCGGTGGATTGCGCCGATGCGGGACATGCGGTGGCAATGGCGGCAGCCGCGAGGGTGAGGGCGAGCAGGGGTGTTCTCATGGGACTTCTGTATGCGTTTTTTCGGCGAGATGGCGGAGAGGTTACGGGCGAGCTCGGCGGTTGTCAGCCGGGATAGTCCCGAGGCGACGTGTAACCGGGCTGTCGTCCGGCAAACGCGCACGCCCTGCCGTGTTTCAAATCGGGACATGGTCGAGTTCCTGTTCGGCGTCGATGGCGGAGGAACCTCCACACGGGCGGTGGTGGCGCGCGGCGACGGCGGCATCCTCGGGCGCGGCACCGCGGGGCCCTCGGCCCTGGGGCAGGGCGTGGCGCAGGCCTGGCGAAACATCGAACTGGCCTGCCGGCGCGCGCTGGACGACGCGCAGATGCCGCAGCCGGGCTGGGAGCACTGCGCACTCGGCGCGGGACTGTCCGGCGTGGTGAGCCATGCCTCGCGCGACGCCTTCCTGGCCGCGGACATCGGCTTCGCGCGCATCGTCCTGGAAAGCGATGCGCACACCTTGCTGCTCGGCGCCCACGCGGGCCGGCCGGGCGCCATCCTGATTGCCGGCACCGGCAGCGTGGCCGAGGCGCTGTCGCCCGATGGCCAGCGCCGCGTCGTCGGCGGCTGGGGATTTCCGGTCGGCGACGAAGGCAGCGGCGCCTGGCTGGGCCTGAACGCGATGCGCCATGCGCAGGCCGCGCTCGACGGACGCGTGGCGCCCGGTCCGCTGGCGCGCCACGTGCAGGACATCTGCGGCGGCACGCGCGAACAGCTGCACCGCTGGTGCGAGGGCGCCGGCCAGTCGCGCTACGCGCAGCTGGCGCCGGCGGTGTTCCAGCACGCCGCGCACGACCGCGC
>NZ_JACCWG010000056.1 GCF_013697775.1 Ramlibacter sp.
GGGTATGTTAAACCTTGACCCCGTCGGGCATATTTTTCGTAGACCGTAAAACTAACTGATTAGATCACTTGGTTTGTCGACATGCCCGACCAGTTCACTTGAGCAAACAAAGTTTAACATACCCGAGTAGCACCTTGTTTATTCTGTTTGGCACCACTTCTTCCTTATTTTATTTTTTTGTTCTTTTTCTCGTTATTCATCCAGAAAATCAAATCCCCATCCAAATCCATTTGTAATAATATGTAAGGTTAGAATAATAATCATAACACATTACCACATTACCACAATTCACTTTAATGTCACTAGAATTATGTTGTGGAAGGAATGAATGAGAAGAACAATAGGAATAAATGTACTAATTTTTCAAAACTCAATAACAAATAAAGCATTCCCGTTGTTGTTGTTGTTGTTGTTGTTGTTGTTGTTATGAAGTCACATATCATTCAGATAGAGTGGAGGTATAGAAACATTGTTAACAAATATACCAAGATAACATTCTTATTGCCCGTACATTACTGCATCTCTCTTATAGCAATGAAAGTAGCAATAAAGGTAATATGAATGTTATCTTGGGAATATATATCAACAAAAATAATTTGTAAATCAAAGAAATTATATAACCTGAGGGGAAGTGGCTAGGTCTTTGTATGTACAGCTCAGCTCAGGTATTGTTTGTTGTTATTATAATGAAAATAACAAGAATCCTTGTTTTGTTCTTCCATAACTTCCTTCCTCCCTCCAGTTAGTTGATCCAAACTGCAATGAAAAAAGGGGGAGGTTAATAAAGGTTCAGAGTGTTGCGGATAGAAAATCACATCGGCATTCAAAAAAAAACTCAGAAGGAGTGGAATTCCAAAGACCTAACAGGCACCTGTTTAATAAATCGTTGGATTCTTTTTTCTTAAAAAGGAAACCATGTTAAGAGAAGAGTTTGGAATTTCTTTCAATAAAAGTTATTGAGAGATATATGCAAAGGGAGAGGGACTTGGAATGTAATGTGTATTTGTAATGCATCGGTAGTCATATTACATTACATATTACATTACTGATTCCACATAATTAAATCAGGAAATGATTCACCACAAAAACAAAACAAAACAACATAACATAACAGCGCTATCTATAATGGCCATTGCTATTGCAATTGTTATTGTTCTTTTTTGTTTATATCTTGTTCACTTCAAACAATAATTACTTTCAGACAGGTGGAAGAGTTGGTTGGTCCCAAATAAAAGGAAGAATTGCAGACCTCACTGAGTTTATTCACAACCTGGAATTGAATTGCGACCAGTACTCACTCAGCAAAAAAAGATCGATTGTCTATCTAACAGCAAAGTTCGTGTTTGTCAACCTGAGCTAATGTTGTTTACCCAGCCAGAAGGTAAATCCCAGTAGTTTAGACGAAATTTTGAGGGTGTCAATTATGAATCTAATCATTTTGACTATATTGCTTATGAGGTAGTGAGTAATGTAATCCAATTTTATGATTATCTATTACATATTACGCATTATACATTTTAACAGGTGTCAAATTTCTTCTGAGGTAGAAAATTATTTTATTGTTGTGCACAAACTGTTTGGCTCACTCATACTAGAATGAATTTAGGATAATAAATAATTCAAAAAAAAGTCTTTACTTCAAATTATCTCTTAACTCAAACCTCCTTATTTGTGGCATTATAATGGTAAATCAATTTTCTTATTCTCCTTTGGTAGGTAGTTTTGATACTTGAAATAAGGGACCTTTCAGTTGAAAATCTCAAATTATTCTTTGGATTGTCGATTTCTGTTGAAGTGAACCCAATTAATAAATCATTATCTCTTTTATTTTGTGTATTTAGTAAGTTAAAGGAAATACCTAAACAAATTGTGGATTATTGATAATAGTCTCATAGCATTTTCTAGGTTATCTATGTGACTGTATAAGATATCTCCACTCAGACACTCTTATAGTGAACTTGCTAGCAGCAAATACAATCACCGAGTGATAGTGTAAGTTGGTAATATGTAGCCTCACATCCCATGTTTACCCTTGGTTCATTAAGGCCATGTCATTTTCTTCCAAAATAGAGGATAATTTTCTATGGATAAGATTCTCTTACAGTGTAAGGCATGATAACTGTCAAATTTGATTTGAATAAGTCTTTTCCTTGGATAAATCCTTTTGCTCAAGAGATTGAAGAGTTGGTAGTCCGGAGAATACATAGAAAGTATTGGGGACCTCACTGACTAAACCCTAGACTAGGATAAGGGATAGAGTATCATCCACATCGAGTGGTGTTCCAATAACCCTTAATGAGAACTTTATTGGAAAAAGAAGCCTCTTTCCATGGGAGGTTCATTCGTTCTTGCGATAAAAGTTATTCACCCATAGTGGTTTAGTAACACTAGTTGCAATTTGAGATACAAATGGAAATACTCATACTCATATTTACAACATAATAGTGGTATCTATTATCCTAGTCATAGAAAGGAAAACAGGAACAGATTAAATTTCAGACTACCTAAACATAGAAACTTGTTTGATTCTATTTCTTCAAATAATCGGACAGGGCAACGCTCTGCTTTATTTTATTTATTTATTTTTTTCTTTTCTTCGTTCAAAGCCATAAATGTATCTGTAATAGGTAATATGTAAGGTTAGAATAATAATAATCATATACCACATTACCACATTACCTCTAACTATTGATTCAATTTAATTATAATGAAATAAAGAATCTTTGAATGGTTGAATAATTGATTGGGGTTCAACGAACGAAACAAACACCCAAGGAACTGAAATAAAAGTTCTTGTTCTTCATAATATATCTTGCACAGTGCATAGTAAGGTTTTACCTACAGGAAACTGAAAATGACACACTGGTGATTCCGCTAGAGATTGAATATCATTATTGGTGGGTGGGATATTTAGGTGGAATTGTTTTCTGGAGCGGAGGATGTAGTGTAATTTGTAATGTAAGGTAATCTATCTTTTTCTTCTACTTGCAAGTGATTACATTACACATTACAAATCACACTAGATAGAAAAGATTCTTTATTGACTTGTAACAACCACTTTTACCCTAGTAGCAACAGTGCATTCACATATATTCCATTGGAATTAATAAATGATTATCCTCCTTTTCTTGTCATCATCATAAAAATAAGAACAATAAGTTCTCTACCTTATTTATCGTTACACCTATGTAGTTCAATTTGAGGTAAATATGACAGTTTAGCACTCATACTCATGCTCAGAAGAACAATAGGAATAAATGAACTATTTTTCAACAAACATATAAAGCATTGCCGTTGTTGGTAGGTATAGGGAACATAATTTGTTTATTAAAGAAAATATAAAATACTTGAGGGCAAGTGGTTGAGGTCTTTGTATGTACAGCTCAGCAAAGGGTTGATGGTACGAAGAAGAAGAAGTTAAGGAAAGGTGTATAATGTGATCTCTACCATTCAACGAACATGAACATGGAATACCAGCAGTGGCTTTGGATTTCTTCTTGTGAGATTGGATAGATCTATTTAATTCTGGTTGTGTTTGCAAGTTCTTGTGTTCGAGTGTGAGTAAGATATACAAAGTGTTATGAAAATGAAAATATGTGGTAATTGATAATGAGGTAATGTGGTAATGTGGTAATGTGATAATGTGTTATGATTATTATTATTCTAACCTTACATATTACTTATTACAAATAGATTTGGATGGGGATTTGAATGAATGAAAGAAAGAAAAAAAAGTTAACCATCAGATGAAGGAGTAATTATTATTGTTGTTATTGAGATTGTTTAGATTATAACAAGAATCCTTGTTTTGCTCCTTCATAACTTCCTTTCTCCCTCCAGTTAGTTGATCCAAACTGTAATGAGAAAAGGGAGGTTAATAAAGGTTCAGAGTGTCGCTATCCTGTACCTTGGTGTGCGGCTAGAAAATCACATCGGCATTCAAAAAAAAGACTCAGAAGGAGTGGAATTCCACCTATTTAATAAATGGATTCTATTTTCTTAAAATGTAAGCCATGTTAAGAGAAGAGTTTGGAATTTCTTGCAATAAAAGTTATTGAGCGATAGATACATAGTAAGTGGGACTTGGAATGTGATGTGTATTTGTAATGTATAGGTAATCATATTACATTACATATTACATTACTGATTCGGCACAATCAAATCAGGAAATAAATTATTCACCAACACGAAGTCACCCTTTTCAAACAAACAAAACAAAACAAAACAAATTGAAATGAAATTAAAATAACATAACATAGGATAACAGTACTATGGCAATTTTGGTTCTAACCTTACATTACCTCTTACAATAGATTTGGATGTGGATTTGAATGAATTGGATAGATTCTTTGGCAACCATCAAAAAAAAAACCATCCTGCTCAGATTCCAACTATCCGCCTCCGACAAAGGAAGAATAATTGTATCTCTTGAAGTGAATCTCATTGGAACTATTTCAGGAATACATCTTACAAAATGAAAGCAATCGGTTCTAGATGACTAATGTCATTTGTAATCTGTAAGGTTGGTTGATTGGTTGGTTGGGTTACAATTACATATTACATATTACATATCCACTTGTTTTGTCTTTGGTCTGGAACTTGGATTGGAAATGGTTTCACACACAATACCAATTAGCTATTTTGATTCACTCTCGAAGAAAAATGAACTACTTTAATAGGTACCATTATTATGTAATATGATGAAATGAGTATTTATTAAAAGGTCCTATTTCCATTTGTACCTCATATCGCAAATCTAATTGTAATAGTAATATGTAAGGTTGGAATATTACCACATTACCACATTACCACATTACCACATTACCACATTACCACATTATTACATTACCACATTACCACTTTACCACATTACCATTGATGAAGAATCTTCTCCGAACCGGAAGCCAGTGAATGCAAATAATAACTCGAAAGTCAAAATTTGATGAACTTGGAGCTTATTAATAAGTTGGAGAGGTGAAATTAAGGAGGTAATGGAAAATTTATGTGCTCTGAAGAAAGAGTTCACATTTTCAACCCGCCAAAAAACCAACATCCTGTTTCAGAAGAAATCAATGGTTTTATTTTACCAATCTAATCACCTAATGAAATCGATTCTTGTGGCCATTTCGAGTCTTGTTCTTCTACTTGGGAGTCCACACAAAAGGTAGAGACAATATGGAGTTAATTATTGAACCTTTTTTGAGATTTGATCAGCGTACAAATGAGAGTTGAATAAAAGTTTATTGGAAAAAGTAACCGTGGATAGGTTTATTGGTTCTTTCTTGCAATAAAAGTTATTGACCGGTATACATAGTGAGTGGGACTTGGAATGTAATGTGTATTTGTAATGCATTGGTAATCATATTACATTACATATTACATTACTTATTCCGCATAATCAAATCAGGAAATAAATGATTCAACAACACGAAGTCACCCTTTTCAAACAAACAAAACTAAACAAACAAAATGAAAATAACATAACAGTACTGACTATGGCTATGGCTATCCCTATTGCTATTGCTGTTGCTATTGCAATTGTTATTATTCCTTTCTGTTCGCATCTTGTTCACTTCAAACAATAATTACTTTCTGTGGGGTAGGCACAATGGGTTCATATTGTTTCTAGTTTTGGACCAAACAGAAAAACAAAAAACCCGTTCTTGTCATAATCATAAAAATAACAACTATAATATTTACTCCTTCATCTTATGGTTAACTTTTTTTTTCTTTCATTCATTCAAATTCCCATCCAAATCTATTTGTAATAAGTAATATGTAAGGTTAGGATAATCGTAACACATTACCACATTACCAAATTTAAAAAGAAGGATTGAATAAAGGTTCATAAGCGGTTTTTTTAGTGTAAGAGTGAGAGCAGTCGGAGGCGATATGAAAATATATGACTATGGCAATACGTGCTTCTTAATCCGAAGAAAGATTTATTAATTCTCTTTTTCTCTCAAAAAATAAAAACAACCAAAGTAATTGTTCCCTCAAAATATACGTACTCGACAAAGAGCATTTACCAATTGCTATCATTGAAGTGAATTATTTTCTGAAGATGAGACAAAGGAGCCAGAAGGTTAACTTCGGAAAGATTTTATAGATATTCATTATCTTCATCATTGTGATGTTTGTTTGTAATTATCATCTATTATTGGAATCAAAATAATATATTATTTATTTGATAATATTATTATATTTATTTTATGCCCAGATAGTAATAATAATAAAAGTTTGTAATATGTAATATGGAATGTGTATTAATATTAATTTATATGATCTTCTTCTACACATTACACATTACGCATTACACATTTCACATTACATATTGAAAACATAAAATAATTTTATTATCTATTAAAATTTTTTGAAAGAGAAAGAAAGAAAGAAATAATTGTTTGTTTTCTGTTTGGTCCAAAACTAGAAACAGTATATGGACCCAGTGTGCCTACCTTACTCACTAATTGCTTGAAAGTAATTATTGTTTGAAGTGAACAAGATGTGAACAGAAAGGAACAATAATATTTGCAATAGCAACAGCCATTTTAGATAGTACTGTTATCCTATGTTATGTTATTTTCGTTTTATTTTGTTTTGTTTTGTTTGGTTTGAAAAGGGTGACTTCGTGTTGTTGAATCATTTATTTCCTGATTTGATTCCTATGCGGAATAAGTAATGTAATATGTAATGTAATATGATTACCAATGCATTACAAATACACATTACATTCCACGTCCCACTCACTATGTGTCAATAACTTTTATTGCAAGAAAGAACCAATAAACCTGCACACGGTTATTTTTTCGAATAAAATTAAGAAAAAAGTTAAAGTATTATTACCACATTACCGCATACCCATTAATCTCACCCGAGGCGGCTTTGAATGAATAAAGGAAAAGGGAGGTTGTTCTGTTTTGTTTTGTTTTGTTTTGATTGAAAAGGATGAGTTGGTTATTGAATATCCTCAGCATAACTATTACATTCATTCCACATTCCACCATGAGTGAATAACTTTATTGCAAGAACGAAAAAAACCTCACAACTGGGTAACTTGGTAATGTGGTAATGTTGTAATGTGTTAGTGTACACCTTACATATTACGTATTCCAAATATATTTGGATGTGGATTTGATGGCGAATTCAAATTAGAAAAAAGGTCGTGATTATTTCGATTCTTTTCCCTAATTGTGCCTTGTCATGGCTATTATTTTTGATTTATAAATGTATTTTATATTTATGAGTCATAACAAACAATTGAATTCCCTTTAGCCATATACACTTCTTTCAACTGCCTTCATTAGGAACATTCTATTGAACTTATCAACAAAAGTAAATTTTCATATGTAATACGTCATTGGTACAAAAGGATTGGTAAGAAAGAAAGAAAGAAAGAAAGAAAGAAAGAAAGAAAGAAAGAAAGAAAGAAAGAAAGAAAGAAAGAAAGAAAGAAAGAAAGAAAGAAAGAAAGAAAGAAAGAAAGAAAGAAAGAA
>NZ_JACCWG010000476.1 GCF_013697775.1 Ramlibacter sp.
GACGGGCGCCGGCGCGAACGGCGTGCTGTGGGCCGGCGCGGCGGCCGTGGCGGTGTGCTGCGCCATTGCCTTCAGCGTGCCGGTGCGCGCCACGCGCGAGCCGCAGGCACAGGCGCAGTCCGGCACCTGGCATGCGCTGCGCGACGTGCCGCTGCTGGCCTTCATGGCGTTCGCGGGCGGCGTGTTCGAAGCCGGCCTGAGTGCCGTGAGCGCGGCGCATGCGGCGGGACTGGGCCTGAGCCTGAGCGCCGCCGCCAGCGTGGCCGGCGCCATCGGCGTCGGCAGCTTCCTGCTGCAGTACCCGGCGGGCTGGGCGGCGGATCATTTCCGGCTGGGCGCCATCTTTCGCGGCGCTTCGCTGCTGCTGCTGGTAGCGAGCGCGGCGCTGGCATTCGCCGTGAAGGCGCCATGGCTGCTGTGGTCTGTAGGCTGGATCTGGGGCGGCGTGGGCGGCGCGCTCTACACGCTCAGCATCATCCGCGTGGCCCACGTGTTCACCGACCGCCCGACGGCGGGCGGCACGGCGGCAGTGATCACCGGTTACACGGCAGGCGGCATGCTGGGGCCGCTGGCCAGCGGGGCAACGCTGGATGCGGGCGGCGTCGTTGCTTTGGCCGCGTTGCTCAGCATGCTCGCGCTCGCGGCACTGGCGGCAAGCCGCAGGGCAGCAGCACAGGCATCATCCGCCGCCTGATCTTTCGTTGAACCGGCTCCGCCGGGCCGCTTCGCCCCAATCAGCCACTCTGAAATCGTGCAGCGATTTCAGAGTGATTACTCTTTGGAGTGCGACTTGCCTTCGCGCTCGGCCTGCTCCAGCTCGCGCGCTTCCTGCTCGGAACGGGGCTTGGCCTTTTCGGCGTCCGAATTCACGTCGGCCTTGTCCAGGTAGTCCTTGATGTTCTTCTGGTAGTCGCGCGTCGCCTCGTAGCTGCCTTCGCCCATTTCCTGCTGGCCTTGCGGCTGGTCGCCCTGCTGCGCGGCGGGCTTGGATTGGAAATCGGTGGAGCCGGCCTGCTGCTGGCTCTGGCTGGTGCTGCGGGACGGTTGCTGTTGCTGCTGGGACTTGTCGGGCATGTCTGGCTCCTCTGCTGGTGTGGCATGCGAAGGCATGCCAATTCCTCAGCTTAAGGAGCGCGCTGGGCGCGGCATGTCGTCCGCGCCCAGACCCTGTTGTCGGCGCCAGCCTACGCCTGCAGGGCCGTCCACATGTCCTGGTCGCGCTCGGCCGTCCAGATGCGCGGGTTCTTGATGCCGCGCGCCTCGTCGAAGGCGCGGCTCACGTCGAACGGCAGGCAATGCTCGTAAATGAACACCTGGCCGAAGATCGGGTCCATCGACTTGCGCGTGTGCGCCATGGCCGCCTTCAGGTCCATGTTGGCGGCGGCCGCTTCCTTGCCGCAGCGGTACAGCGTTTCCACCCACAGCTGGGTGTAGTCCAGCGCGCGGTTCACGTCGGCGGCACCGCGCATGGCCTCGCCGCGGCCCGGGACGATGGCTTCGGCACCCAGGGCGCGCAATGCCTGCAGCGTGGCCGGCCATTCCTCCAGCTGCGCGTCGCCGGTGTAGACGCCGGCTTCGAACTCCACCAGGTCGCCGGAGAACAGCACCTTTTCCTCTTCCACCCAGGCGATGGTGTCGCCGCGCGTGTGGCCAGGGCCGGGCGACCAGATCTGCACCTTCACGCCGCCCAGGTCCACCACCAGCTTGCCGGGCGCCTCGCCGCGCATCGGGTCGCCGCCGGCGATCACCAGCGTGGGCCAAGTCAGGCCGGGCACCGATTCGGCATTGCGGAACAGGCGCGGGAAGCGCTCCATCTCCGACTGCATGTCTTCCTTGCCGCGCTCCACGATCAGTTCGTAGGTGCCCTGGCTGGCGATGATCTCGCTCGCGCCTTCGGCGAAGTAGGCGCTCGCGCCCAGCACACGCACCGCGTGGTAGTGCGTCAGCAGCACGTACTTGATCGGCTTGTCGCTCACCTCGCGGATGCGGGCGATCAGGTCGCGCGCCATCGCCGGCGTGGCGGTGCAGTCGCTGACCATGATGAATTTCTCGCCGATGATCACGCCGGAGTTCGGGTCGCCCTCCGCCGTGTACGCCCAGCAATGCGGCGAGAGTTGCTGGAAAGTGATCTTCTTGTCGGCCAGGTCGGCCTGGCTGGCGAAAGCTTTGCTCATGGACGCATCTCCTGCGGATCGGACAATCGCCAATTCTACCTATCGAAATCAATTACGCATTGTTGAATGGACCAATCAGCCCCCGCTCCAGCATGGCAATCACCTCCTCGGCGAAGGCTGCATAGCTCATCGGCCCGCCGGGGCGCAGCCAGGTGAAGGTCCAGTTGATCATGCCGAACAGCATCATGGTGATGGCCGCCTGGTTGCCCGGATTGAGCCGGCGCGGGTAGGCGCGGCGCAGAAAGCGCGTGACGGCCGACACGATGTCGCGCTGGCGGTCCAGGATCTGTTCGCGCTGGGTGTCGTTCAGGAACGCCGCGCCATGCAGCAGCGCGATGTGCCGGGTGGCCGAATGCTCGTATTCCGCGAGGAAAGTGCGCACCAGTTCGTGCAGCGCCGCGCGGTCGTCCATATTGCGCCGCTGCGCCGTGGCCTCCACCTGCCCGATCAGCGACAGCAGGCGCTGCGTGTAGCGCTCCAGCAGGTCGAACAGGATCGCTTCCTTGCTCTCGTAGTAGTGGTACAGCCGCGCCTTGGAGGTACCCACCGCCGCCGCGATGTCGTTCATGCTGGCCGCCGGGTAGCTGCGCTGGGCGAAGCACTGCGCGGCCGCGTCCAGGATCTGGTCGCGCCGCAGTTCGTGTTGGGAGGACTTGGGCCGCGCCATGGCCACGATTATCGCGGGCGCGGTGGTAAGGTCCGGCGCATGCCGCGCTCCGACGATTCCTTCGTTCGCTACTGCTGCGAACTGCTGGCCCCCGCCGTGGGTCCGTGCCTTGCCCGCCGCATGTTCGGAGGCTGGGGCATTTCCACCGGAGGCCTCACCTTCGCGCTGGTGGCGGACCTGGGCGCGGGCGAGACGCTGTGGCTGAAGGCCGACGACGCCACGCGCGGGCTATTCGAGGCGGCCGGCTGCGCCCGCTTCACCTATCCGATGCAGGGCGAAGCGCGCAGCATGGGCTACTACACGGCGCCCGCGGACGCGCTCGAATCGCCTCAGCTCATGGCGCAGTGGGCGCGGCCGGCCTTGGAATGCGCATTGAGGGCGCAATCGGCCAAACGCCCGCGCGGCGCCACCAGGGCCCAGGCCCAATGGACCACGCCACCGGCCAAACGCCCGACGGCCCCGGTTCCCAAGGCCAGCGCGGCGCGCAAGTCGGCCAAGGGCTGAAGCACCTCGGCCTGCACGTCGGCCGACGCGGCGTGCGCGGCGCCCGGCGCCGGCTCCCAGCTGAAATACGCCGGCCGGCGGTCGTCCCAGGCCTGCAGCACCAGCCGCTGGTTGGCATGCACCTGCATGGTGGTGCCGCTGCCGACGACGTGGTCGCCCAGGTCGTTGGCCGGCCCGCCGTGCGGCCCGTCGAAAGTGGCCCACACGCAGCCGTGCGCGACGCGCAGCGCGCCGTCCTGCGCGGGCTGCAGGCTGATCGCCCGGCCTGCGCCCAGCTTCCAGGTGCCCGGCAGCGAAGGAGCGGCAGCGGTGGCGGAAGAAGTCCGTGTCAGGGAATGGGCGGTCATTTGATTTCTCCAAATATGACGTTTTCGGAATGGAATGATCGGCGATGCACGCTTGGCAGTCCAATGAAATGCAGGTACTCTATTGATTCCGTATTCGCATCAATCAAACCCTGCCCGACACACCCCTGCCATCTTCATGCAGTACTCCCAGACCCATCTGCGCACGCGGCCGATCTCGGCCGGCCACCTGCGGGCCTTCGAGGCCGTGGCGCGGCACCTGAACTTTCGCGCCGCCGCCGAGGAAATGGCGCTCACCCAGTCGGCCGTGAGCCGGCAGATCCAGTCGCTGGAAGAAGAAGTCGGCGTGAGCCTGTTTTTGCGCCACACCCGCGCGGTGGAGCTCACCAGCGCGGGCGCGCAGCTGCTGACGGCGGTGTCGCAATCGCTGCCGCGCATCGACAACGCGGTGCGCCAGATCCGCCAGAGCGCCGGCCGGCGCGCGGTGTCGCTGACCACCTTCGCCTCGTTCGCATCGCTGTGGCTGATTCCGCGGCTGGAGCAATTCCAGCGCGACCACCCGGAGATCGACATCCGCATCGACGCGAGCGATGCCACGCTCGACCTGGACATCGCCGACGTGGACCTGGCGCTGCGCTACGGGCCGATGGCCACCATGCCGCCGCAGGCCATCCGCCTGTTCGGCGAGCAGCTGACGCCGGTGGCCAGCCCCTGGCTGCTGAAAAGCAGCCCACCGCTGAAGACGCCGGCCGACATGGTGCACTTCGCGGTCATCGAGGCGGGCGACGCGCACAGCTCGCACCTGGAGTGGCTGACCTGGCGGCGCTGGTTCGACGAACTCGGCCTGAGCAAGCTGCAGCCCAAGCGCTGGCTGTATTTCAACTACGCCTACCAGATGGTGCAGGCCGCGCTCACCGGCCAGGGCGTGGTGCTGGCGCGCCTGCCGCTCATCGCCGAGAGCCTGGCCAACGGCGACCTGATCGAGCCGCTGCCGCGCATGCGCATGGATTCGCCGATGGCCTACTGGCTGGTCGTCGGCCCGCGCAGCGGCCAGCGCCAGGAGATCCGCGAGTTCTGCGAATGGCTGATGCAGCAGAGCAAGATCACGCGGCAGAACGTGGGCGAGATCCCGGATCCTGAAACATTGACCGAGGTGGATTGATTCACTTCGCCGCTCGCGCAGCGATTTCAAAGTGAACTATCCGATCGGCCAAGCCACGCCCAGTTCGTTCAGGATGGCGTCGAGGTTGACGTCGTGGTCCTCGGGTTCCAGCTCCTCCAGGAAGCCGTTCGCGTATCCCAGCCCCACCGTGAAAGGCTTGGGCTTCAATTCCACCAGCGTGCGGTCGTAGAAGCCGCCGCCATAGCCCAGCCGGAAGCCGCCCGCGCCGTAGCCCACGCAGGGCACGAACAGAAGCGTGGGCACGATCACCTCGGTGTCCTTGGGCTTGGGGATGCTGTAGGCGTCCTCTTCCATCGGGCAGCCGGGGAACCAGGCGTGGAACTTCAAGGTCCCATGCACCTTGTCCACCACCGGCAGGCCGATGCGCCGCAGCTGCGTCTTGTCCAGCAGCTCGCCGTCTTCCTTCCAGCGGTGCAGGGCCGGCAATGGATCGAACTCGCCCTTGATCGGCCAATAGGCGCCGATCACGGTGTCGGAGCGGCCCACCAGCCAGATGCGCATGACACGCTGCAGCAGCTCGGCACGCTCGGCGCGGTCGGGCATGTTCAGCCGCTGCTCGACGAGAAGTTTGCGCAAGGCCCTTTTTTCTTCCGACCTGTCCATAATTCCCCGATGAAGTTGAGAACGATTTTGGCATTGATCGCGGTCGCGCTCACCGGCTGCGCCAAGGCCCAGCCGCGTGACGAGGTCATCCTGCAGATGAGCCAGGCCTTCCGGCAAGGCAACCGCCTGCAGCTCGCCCAGCTGCTGCCGCAGGCCCGCGGCCATGCGCTGGAACCCTGGGCCGCCTACTGGGAACTGCGTGCGCGGCTGGACACCGCCACCGCGCAGGAGGTGCAGGAGTTCCTGCTGCGCTACCCCGGCAGCTACCAGGAGGACCGGCTGCGCAACGACTGGCTGCTGCTGCTGGGCCAACGCCGCCAGTGGGACGCCTTCGCCGAAGAGTACCCACGCTTTCGCATGAACGACGACCGCGACGTGCGCTGCTACGCCCTCCTGGTGCAGTTCCTGCGCGACGGCCCGGCCACGCAGCCCGCGGTGGCCGAGGAAGTGCGGCGGCTGTGGCTCGCGCAGCGCGAAGCCGACGACGCCTGCACGCTGGCGGCCAGCCGCATGATCGGCCCGGGCATCGGCAGCCGCCTGCTCACGCAGGCCGACGCCTGGCGTAAGGCGCGCCAGGCCACCGAAGCCAACCGGCCGCGCGCCGCCGCCGCGGCGGTGGAGATCGTCGCGCCCGACGCCGTGGCCCAGTACAACGAAATGAACGCCGGCCCGGCCAGGTTCCTCGCTGGCGGCGTGGTGGCCGCCTCGCGCGCGCGCCGCGAGATCATCGGCCTGGCCCTCATCAAGCTGGCCACCACCGAGCCGGAGAGCGCCGCGCTCCAGCTGGACAGCAAATGGGGACCGCAGCTCAACGCCGAGGAGCGCGACTGGATCTGGGCCGCCATCGGCCGCCAAGCCGCGCAGCGCATGAGCAGCGACGCCGCCGGCTACTTCGCGAAGATCGAGCGAGACAGCCACCTGAGCGACGACCTGCTGGGCTGGAAGGTGCGCGCCGCGCTGCGCGCCAGCCCGCGCCCCGCCTGGCCGATGATCCTGCAGGCCGTCAACGCCATGAGCGACGAGGCCAAGCAGGAGCCCACCTGGATCTACTGGAAGGCGCGCGCCCTGCTCGCCACCGGCGGCGAGGCGCAGCGGCCGCAAGCGCAGCGCATGTTCATCTCCATCGCCTCGGCGCGCGGCTTCTACGAGCAGCTGGCGCTGGAGGAGCTGGGACAAAAGGTCACCGTGCCGGCCAAGCCGGCGCCGCCCAGCGACATCGAGACGCAGTCGGCGCGGCTCAACCCGATCCTCACGCGGGCGCTGTACGCCATCGCCATCGGCCTGCGCTCCGAAGGCGTGCGCGAGTGGAACTACGGCACCAACCTGTCCAAGCCGGGCGGCCTGACCGACCGCGAGCTGCTGGCCGCGGCGCGGTTCGCCTGCGAGCGCGAGGTGTGGGACCGCTGCATCAACACCAGCGAGCGCACCCGGGCGGAGTTCGACGCCGAGCAGCGCTTCCCCATGCCGTTCCGCGACAGCGTGGTGCGCCGCGCGACATCGATCGGGCTGGACCCGGCCTATGTGTACGGCCTGATCCGCCAGGAAAGCCGCTTCGTGATGGACGCGCGCTCCAGCGTGGGCGCCTCCGGGCTGATGCAGGTGATGCCGGCCACCGCCCGCTGGACGGCACGCAAGATCGGCCTGACCGCCTTCACGCCCGAACAGCTGGGCGAGCGCGAGACCAACATCGCCATCGGCACCGGTTACCTCAAGCTGGTACTGGACGATTTCGCCGGCTCGCAGCCGATGGCCGCCGCCGCCTACAACGCCGGCCCGAGCCGGCCGCGCGCCTGGCGCAACGGCCCGCCGATGGAAGGCGCGGCCTGGGCAGAAACGGTGCCCTTCAACGAGACGCGCGACTACGTGAAGAAGGTGGTGTCCAACGCCACCCTCTACTCCGCGATGCTCACCGGCCAGCCGCAGTCGCTGAAGGCGCGCATGGGCGCGGTCGGCCCGCGCGACGCCGCGCAGCCCGCGCCGAACGGCGAACTGCCTTGAGCGCATCGGCATCAATGGTCGCGTTGTTTTTCATCAATCGCCGGCCGGGGGGCCGCTAGCATCCGGGCACTTCAGAGGAACCCATGCTCGCTCTTTACATCGGCAACAAGAATTATTCGTCCTGGTCCATGCGCCCCTGGGTGCTGCTGAAACAGGCCGGCATCCCGTTCGAGGAACGCAAGGTGTCGTTCGAGGGCGGCTTCGGCGCCGACTCGGCATTCAAGGAGACCGTGCGCAAGATCAATCCCACCGGCCGCCTGCCCGTGCTGGTGGACGACGGCTTCACGGTGTGGGACACGCTGGCCATCGCGGAATACATCGCCGAGCGCTTTCCCCAGCACCGCATCTGGCCGCAGGACGCGAAGGCGCGCGCCCGCGCCCGCAGCGTCTGCGCCGAGATGCATGCGGGCTTCAGCGCGCTGCGCGGGGCCTGCGGCATGAACGTGGAAGCCAACCTCACGCAGGCCGGCGCGCTGATCTGGCGCGACAAGCCGGCCGTGCGCGGCGACGTGCAGCGCATCGTCGCCATGTGGACCGAGCTGCTGGAGCAGCACAAGGGCCCCATGCTGTTCGGCGAATTCAGCGCCGCCGACGCCTACTTCGCGCCGGTGTGCATCCGGCTGAAGAACTTCGGCCTGCCGGTGCCCGGCCACGTCACCGACTACATCCGCCGCGTCTGCGCGCTGCCCGGCGTGAAAGCCTGGATCGACGAGGCGCTGGCCGAAAAGCAGTTCCTGGACTTCGAGGAGCCGTACCGCACATGCCGCTGAAGCCCCGCTATTTCGGCGCCGTGATGAGCGCCATGGTCACGCCCTTCGACGCGCAAGGAAAACTCGACCTGGATGCCGCGCAGCGGCTCGCGCGCTGGCTGGCCGAACGGGGCAACGACGGGCTGGTGATCGCGGCCACCACCGGCGAAGGTGGCACGCTCAGCGACGCCGAGCGGCGCGACTTGGTGCGCGCGGTGAGCGAGGCCGTGACCATTCCCGTGGTGGCCGGCACCGGCAGCAACGACACGCGGCACAGCATCGAACTCACGCGCGAGGCAGAAGGCTTGGGCGCGGCCGGCGTGATCGTGGTGGCCCCCTACTACAGCCGCCCGCCGCAGGCCGGCATCGAGGCGCATTTCCGCGCGGTGGCCGCCGCCACGCGGCTGCCGGTGATGCTGTACGACGTGCCGCTGCGCACCGGGCGCCGCGTCGCCGAAGACGTGCTGCTGCGCCTGTTCCGCGAGGTGCCCAACATCCTCGCCTTCAAGGACGCCACGGCCGACCCGCCGGCCGCCGCCGCGCTGGTGGCGCAGGCCGGCGCCCATTTCGACCTGTATTCCGGCGACGACACCTACACCCTTCCGCTGCTGGCGATGGGCGCCGTCGGCGTGGTGGGCACCACCACGCACTGGACCGGCCCGCAGTTCCAGCGAATGATCGCCGCCTTCCAGCGCGGCGACGTCGACGGCGCGCGCGCCATCCAGGCGCGGCTGATCGAATCCTTCCGCTTCGTCAACAGCGACGAAGCGGTGTTCTCGATGGCGATCAAGGCGATGCTGCGCACGCTGGACATGCCGGTGGGCGACTGCCGGCTGCCACTGCCGCCCGCGCTGGCAGGCGTGGAGGAGCGGGCCCGCGCGGTGTGGGACAAGCTGAACACCGCTGGTTAGGGATTTAGCAACGCTAAACTCGCTGGATGCAAGCCTTCATCGTCGGCGGTGCGGTGCGCGATGCGCTGCTGGGCCTGCCAGTCCACGACCGCGACTGGGTGGTGGTGGGCGCCACGCCGCAGGACATGATCGACGCCGGCTTCCTGCCGGTCGGCCGCGACTTCCCGGTGTTCCTGCACCCCGAAACACGCGACGCTTATGCGCTGGCGCGCACCGAGCGCAAGACCGCGCGCGGCTACCACGGCTTCAGCTTCCACGCCGCGCCCGACGTCACGCTCGAAGAGGACCTGGCCCGGCGCGACTTGACCATCAACGCCATGGCGCGCGACGACGCGGGCGCCATCACCGACCCGTTCGGCGGCCAGGCCGACCTGCGGGCGCGGCTGCTGCGCCACGTGACCGATGCGTTTCGCGAAGACCCGGTGCGCATCCTGCGGGTGGCGCGCTTCGCCGCGCGCTACACCGAGTTCAGCGTCGCGCCCGACACCGTGCAGCTGATGCGCGACATGGTGGCCGACGGCGAGGTCGATGCGCTGGTGCCCGAGCGGGTGTGGCAGGAACTGGCGCGCGGCCTGGTGGAGGCGCGGCCCTCGCGCATGTTCGACGTGCTGCGCGCCTGCGGCGCGCTGGCGCGGCTGCTGCCCGAAGTCGACCGGCTGTGGGGCGTGCCGCAGCCAGCCGCGCACCACCCCGAGGTGGACACCGGCGTGCACCTGATGATGGTGCTGGACATGGCGGCGCGGCTGGAGGCGCCGCTGCCGGTGCGCTTCGCCTGCCTGATGCACGACCTGGGCAAGGGCACCACGCTCGAAGACATCCTGCCCCGGCACCTGGGCCATGAAGACCGCAGCGTGGCGCTGGCGCGCGAGGTGTGCGAGCGCCTGCGCGTGCCGGTGGATTGCCGCGAGCTGGCCGAGGTGGTGGCGCGCGAGCACGGCAACGTGCACCGCAGCGGCGAATTCGGCCCGGCGGCGGTGGTGCGCCTGCTGGAGCGCTGCGACGCGCTGCGCAAGCCGCAGCGTTTCGAGCAGGTGCTGCTGGCCTGCGAATGCGATGCGCGCGGGCGGCTCGGCCTGGAGGAGCGGCCCTACCCGCAGCGCGAGCGGCTGATGCAGGCGCTGCGGGCCGCGC
>NZ_JACCWG010000428.1 GCF_013697775.1 Ramlibacter sp.
GCCGCGCCCGGCGCCGCGCCGGTGGCGGTCGGCGGCACGGCCGCGCCGGGCATCGCGCACAAGAAGAAGCAGCGCGGCCAAGGCAAAGGCGAAGGCGACGACGAATACGAAGACGAGGAAGAAGTGCGCCGGTGGGAACGCAGCCGCCAGCGCGCGCAGGACAAGGGGCAGGCACAGGACCGCCGCGCCGACCGCCGCGAGGCGCGCGGCGGCATGCAGGAGACCGGCGCCATGCGCGCCAAGCGCGAACTCGGCCGCATGATGGACGAGGCGAAGTCGGGCGACCTGGCGCAGCTGAGCCCCGACGAGAAGCTGGCCCGCCTGCGGCGCTTCAAGATGGTGCTGAAGGATTCGGACATGCCCACCCTGCAGCGCAACCAGCTGCAGGGCGCCTACGACGAGGAACTGCGCACGCCGCGCGTCAGGCTGCTGGGCAAGCCGCAGACCAAATGGGTGGCCGGCGGCCCGGAACTGCGCGGCATGGTACTGACCCCTGGCGAGGTCAGCTACGCGCAGCCCGACAATTCCAAGAACATCAAGACGCGCAACAAGAGCGGCGACAAGATCAAGGTGCGCGGGCACGTGAACCTCAAGTCGGACACGATCGAGGGCATCCCCATGTCCCGCGTCCGCGACAAGGGCAGGCGGTACGCCGAGCAGGCCAAGCGAAACGCAAGGCACCTGCCCACCGGCGAGCCCATCGTCATCGACTTCGCCGAGCCCGGCACGCCGGCGATCCGGCAGGAGCTGTGCAAGCAGCTGTTCGCCAAGGGTGGCCCGGTGAAGGAGGTGCGCTTCCACACCCAAACCATCCGCCGCGAAGAGTGGGAAGCCGCCGAGAAGGTGCGCACGGAGGCAGAGCGCCGCCAGCGCGAGCGCGAACGCCGCGCGGCGAAGAAGGCTGCCAAGGGCGGCGCGGGCAAGAAGCCTGCGGCGGCCGGTGGCGCCAAGGTGGGTACGGCAAAGCCATCGAGCAAGAAGAAAGCTCCGCCCAAGGCCACGGCGCCGGCGAAGAAGGCCGCTGCGAAGAAATCGACAGCCAAGAAGGTCGTACCGGCTGCACCGGCGGCCGCGGCACCCAAGGCCGCAGCCAAGAAGGTGCCAACCAAGAAGGCCGCCGCCGCCAAGAAGACCCCCGCGGCGAAAAAAGCAGAGGCCACGCCGGCCGCAGCCGTGGCCGACGCCGCCACCACCATCGCCGTGCCGGCCGCGAAGCCCAAGCCGGCGGCGCGCAAGCGCGGCAAGGCCGCCGTGCCGGCGCAGCCCAAGGCAGCGATGCAGGACGACCTGGCCCTGCCGCCGACGCCCCGGCAGGCGCGGCCCAGGAAGCCCGCGGCAAAAAAGGCCGCGGCATCTCCGGCCAAGGCGCAGCAGCCGCAAGCGCAGCCGCAGCAGCCCCCACCGCAGCAGCAGCCGAAGAAGGCCGCTCCCGCACGCAAACAGGCGAAACCTGTGAAGCCCGCGGTCCCCGCGGTCGTCGCCGGTGCTGCACCGCCGGTCGCGGCTGCGACGGCCAAACCGGCTGCCAAGGCCGGCCCCAAAGCCGCTGCCAAGCCCGCAGCCAGGGGCCCGGCGAAGCCAGGCGCGAAGAAGCCGCCCGGGCCCGCATCGACCACCGACATGCAGGCGGAGCGCGGCGCCTCGGCGATCGGCGGCCCCGGCAAGCTGGGCGCGGGCGCCAACGTGGGCATGCAGTCCAGGACCGACTACGGCAAAGGACGCAGCGCCACGCACAGCGCCGCCTTCGGTGGCAAGGCCTGGGTCGAGGTCACCGAGGTCCCCTTCAGCAAGCCGGCGCGTTTTCGGGTGGTGTTCCACGTCAACGTGGCCGGCCAGGTGGGCGCGGGCATGGAGCAGCAAGGCCGCGGCGGCACCAGCATCACCGCCGGCGCGGCGGCGTCGGGGTCGCTGGACCTGACGGTGGCGCACGACTTCTCGGCGGAGGAAACGCAGAAGTACATGGCGAGCGTCAACGCCGGCTCCGGCGGCGCCTGGCGCGAGCTGCGGGTGGCGCAGCTGGCCGCCGCCGGCAGCATCGCCGACGCGCAGGCGCTGGCCGGGCAGATGCGCGCGCTGGCCGGCTCGCCCGCGGGGCTGGCGCAGATGAAGGAAGGCGACGAGGTCGCGCTCGGCGCCACCGGCAGCATCGAAGCCAATGCGGGCGGCTCGGCCGGCAAGGGCCTGAACGCGGGGCTGCAGGCCGGCGTAGGCAAGAGCGCGGGGCTGGAGCGCAGCGTCTCGCTGCGCGAGGGCAAGTACATCGTCACCATCAGCAGCTCGGAAGGCACCAGCGGCCGGCTGGGCGCGAGCGGCGGCTACGGCGTGGCCAGCATGGGCATGTCGCGCGAAGTGCGCGACAGCCGCGGCATGTCGGTGAGCTTCATGATCGACGCCAAGGACCCGAACCGCGACGCGCGCTTCGCCGAGATCACCGCTGCCGGCTCGATGGACGCGCTGACCGCGCTGAAAGGAAAGTACCCCGACCTGGTGGGTTCGCGCACCGACTCGCGCGGCAGCGCCACCGACGACACCACCACCGCGAGTGCGCTCGGCGTTTCGTTGGATGTCCTCGACCAGGGCGAAACCAGCGAGGAGGTGACCTTCGGGCCCGACGGCGTGACCCGCGTCTACAGCGGGCAAGGCACCGGCGGCGCGCGCCTGCGCGTGGGCGACCGCACGCTGGCCTCGGCCAGCGACACCAATGCCTTCGTCGGCGGCGCCGGCCCGGACAACGTGGGCTGGGGCGAGACGCGCAACGAGCAGCGCTCGCTCGACTACGGCGCCAGCGCGCGCAAGCTGGCCACGAATTTCGGCAAGGCGCCGGTCGGCACGGCGATCGGCGTCGTGACGGGCAGCATGCCCGTGCTCCAGGAGACGGTGCAGCAGCACGGCGCGGCGATGACCGACGACGGCTACGCCGAGCTGATCGGCCGCGCGCAGGACCCCGGCAAGTGGTCCCAGGCGTGGTCCGGCAGCTTCGGCACCTGGGAAGCCTGGATGCAGGTGCGCCACCAGGTGCTCGCCGCGGGCGATAACCGGCAGCTGATCGCCAAGGCGATTTCCGACTTCGAAGGCAAGTCCGGGGGTGGGCGCAGCGACACGGTGCAAAAGGCGCTGGGCGGCACCGCCATCGTGTTCGAGTTCCCCGACAGCATCGCCGACCAGAAGCCGCTGTACGACGCGCTGATCGTCGGCAACCCGCTAACCGCGGCCGAGGCCGCCGGCGACGGCCCCCAGCAGCTCACCCGCCTGCGCGCCGACCTGGAGAAGCTGGCCGCGCTGGACAAGAAAATCAGCGACCACGCCGCCGATTTCCAGCGCCCGGGCGACTTCATCGAAATGCGCCAGCGCATCGGCGAACGCCAGCTCACCCTGCGCGGCGCGGCGGCGAAGCTGCAGCCCAAGGCACCGGCCGGCGCGGGCGCCAAGCCGAAGGCCGCCGCCCCCGACCCCGGCGTGACGACGGTGCCCACCGCCGACGAAACGGCTGCGCAGCAGGCCGAGGAAACCGAGCGCCGCCAGCAACAGATCGAAGCCGCCACCGGCCGCCTGCGCAGCTACCGCGGCGTCGAGCAGGGCGTGTTCTCCTCGATGGAGGCGGAGTTCAAGGGCTACACGGTGATGGGCTACGAGATGCCCAAGCTGAGCCAGCCGAGCGTCACTGGCCTGATCGCGCAGGAGAACAAGCTGAAGGATGCCTACCCGAAATGGGGCAAGGACGTCGCCCTGCTGCGGCGCCTGCTCACCGAGTCGGGGGGCGACCCGTCGCAGGCCGACGCGTACCGGCCGGACCGGGCGCGCTACCTGGAGCTGGATCGCAAGGTCCCCTATCACAGCTACGGATCCGGGATGCCCGGATACGAGGAAATCTGAGGCGGCACGCATGATCGACCACCTCGACTTCCTGCTGCAGCGGCTGCTGCGCAACCGCATCGCGCAGCTCACGACCGACGCGCAGGTGCGCTTCCAGCCGCCCGACGAGGATTGGCGCAGCCTGGTGTCCAACACGACGGGCAATTCGCTCAACGTGTACCTGGTCGACCTGCGCGAGAACCGCAAGCTGCGCACCAATGAGCGCGAGCGCCGCACCGTCGGGCTCGACGTGTTCGAGACGCAGCCGCCGCGCCGCGTGGACTGCCACTACCTGCTGAGCGCGTGGAGCCCGGTGACGGTGACCTCGCTGATCGATCCCACGCCGGACGAGCACGCGCTGCTGGCCGACGCGGCGCGCGCGCTGGGCGAGCACGACGAGCTGGACCCGGCCGCCATCTACGCCGCGTCCATACCGCCCGCGGCGCCGCCGGCCCCCATCGCGCAGGAGCGCTTCCCGATCACGCTGCTGCCGGTGGAGGGCTTTCCCAAGCTCGGCGAGTTCTGGGGAACCATGGGCAACGGCAACCGCTGGAAGCCCTGCGTCTATTTCGTCGTCACCGTCACCTTGCACGAGCTGGAGGCGCGCTCCGGCCCGATGGTGACCACCGCGCTGGCCGAAACGCGCGTGGCCGGCGAGCCGGGAACCGCGCAGACGCTGGCGCAGTTCGGCGGCACCTTGCGCGCCTCTGCCGCCGCCGGCGCGGCCCCGGTGGCTGGCGCCTGGGTCGACCTGCGCACCACCGCCGGCGTGCGCCGCCAGCTGGTGCGCACCGGCGCCGACGGGCGCTTCCTGTTCGTGCAGATCCCGCCGGGCAGCTACCTGCTGCAGGTGTCGGCGACGGGCTTCGCGCCGTTCTCGGCGGCCATCGACGTGCCGTCCTCGAGCGGCGATTACGACATGCATTTCTAGACGGATGCCAAAGGAGAAACACAGATGACGACATACGCAACCCCCGAGGTGTACATCGACGAGTTCGAGCCGGCGGCACCGATCTCGGGGGTGGGCACCAGCAACGCGGCCTTCCTTGGGCCCTGCATGCAGGGCCCGCTGAACACGCCCACCCGCCTGACCAGCTGGGACCAGTTCACCAGCCAGTTCGGCGCCGTGCCGGTGCCCGGCTTCTACCTCTGGTACGCGGTGCGCGGCTTCTACGAGAACGGCGGCAAGACCTGCTTTCTCACCCGTGTGAGCAACGCGAGCTACGGCGCGCTGACGCTGAACGACGGCACGGCCGCGCCCACGCTGCTGGTCAAGGCGCTGCAGGCCGGCGTGCTGAGCCCCGGCGTGTCGATCACGGTAGACGGTGCCGTGCACACGGTGAAGGCGCCGGCCAAGCTGTTCCGCCCCACCGGCACCATCGCGGGGGCGGCCGTCAACACCCGCATCATCACCCTCACGCTGGCCTCCGACGCGGAGAAGTTCCGCCCCGGCGACCGCCTGAGCTGGGCCGGCGTGGCCGCGGCCGACGACGGCGCCACCGTGGCGCGCGTGAACGGGGCCACGCTGGAAATCCTGAACCCGCTGTCGCAGAACTACGCGGCCGGCGCGCTGCGGCTGATGAACCCGGCCGCCGGCGCCGACACGCTGCGCGTGGAAGCTGGGGCCGCCATCGCCCCGGGCATGGTGCTGGTGCTCAAGCAGGCCGCGCCCGCTGCGGTGGCCGACACCGCCGTGGTCAAGAGCGTGATCGCCGAGCGCATCAACGGCACGCTGACCACCTACCGGGTGACGCTGCGCGCCGGTATCGCCGCGCCCTTCAATTTCGCCGCGGCCGGCGGCGACGTGACGGTGGAGTCGCAGGAGTTCACGCTCACCGTGACGCCGGCCACCGGCTCGGCGCGGGTGTACGACGGGCTTGGCATGGACCCCGACCATCCGCGCTACTACGGCCGCATCGTTAACGGCGCTGATCCCTACGTGACGGTGCGCGCGATGGACCCGCCCAACGTCACGGCGCCGCCGGACGACCGGCCCGCCACGCTGGCCATCACGCCGCTGCCCAACGGCGCGGCGGACAACCCGGCCACCCTGACCTCGGCCGACTACACCGCCGCCCTCGCGCTGCTGGAGGCGATCGACGACGTCAACATCGTCGCCATTCCCGACCGCCAGGACGCCGCCGTGCAGGGCGCGCTGATCCAGCACTGCGAATCGCTGCTGGACCGCTTCGCCGTCCTCGACGCGGCGCCGGGCCTGGCGCCGTTCGGCGCCGCCAGCGTGGACACGCAGCGCGCGGGCCTCACCTCCAGCCGCGGCTACGCGGCGCTGTACTACCCGTGGCTGTCGGTGATGGACAGCGCCGGCGTGAAGACGCTGAACGTGCCGCCCTCGGGGCACATGGCAGGCGTGTACGCGCGCACCGACCAGCTGCGCGGCGTGCACAAGGCGCCGGCCGGCACCGCCTGCACGGTGACAGGCGCGCTCGGCGTGGAGCGCGCCATCACGCACACCGAGCAGGAAGGGCTCAATCCGAACGGCGTCAACGTGATCCGCGTGTTCTACGCGGGCGGGCGGCCTACGGTGTGGGGCGCGCGCACCACGGCCAGCGGCTACGGCGGCGACGCCAACTGGCAGTACGTCAACATCCGCCGCCTGTTTCTGTACCTGGAGGAGTCCATCCAGGAGGGCCTGCGCGGCGCGGTGTTCGAGCCCAACAACCCGCAGCTGTGGCAGAAGTTGAAGCGCACCTTGACCGACTTCCTCACGCGCAGCTGGCGCGAGGGGGCCCTCTTCGGCGAGAAGGCCGAAAAAGCGTTCTACGTGCGCATCGACGAGGACATCAACCCGTTCTCCGAGCAGCAGCTCGGCCGCCTGCACATCGAGATCGGTGTGCGGCCCAGCTATCCGGCGGAATTCATCATCGTGCGCATCGGCATCTGGGACGGCGGTTCCGAAGTGTCCGAAGGCTGAAGCGCGCACCAGGAGCACACAGCATGGCAACCCGCAAAGACCCCTACGTCAATTTCAACTTCCTGGTCGAGATCGACGGCATCACCCGCGCCGCGTTCCACGAGGCCGGCGGACTCGACTCGTCAATCGACACGATCGAGCACCGCGAGGGCGGCGAGAACATCACCATGCGCAAGCTGCCCGGCCAGGTGAAGTTCTCCAACATCAGCCTGAAGTGGGGCATGTCCGACGACACCGACCTGTACGCCTGGCACAAGCAGTGGGCCGACGGCGACCCCGCGGCCTCGCGGCGCAACGGCTCCATCGTGCTGCTGGACCGCCAGGGCCAGGAGAAGGCGCGCTGGAACTTCTTCAATGCCTGGCCCGCGAAGTGGACCGGCCCGAGCTTCAACGCCGAGGCCAACGACATCGCCATCGAGTCGCTCGAACTCGCCCACGAGGGCCTGGCCCGCGCCTGACGCGCCCGCAGCCCCGCGCACACCAATACACGGAGGACACACCATGTTCCAGACCGAATTCGAATTCACCCTGCCCTGCGGCTACCTCGACGAGGATGGCACGCTGCACCGCGACGGCACCATGCGCCGCGCCACCGCGGCCGACGAGATCCTGCCGCTGAAGGACCCGCGCGTGCAGAAGAACGAGGCCTACCTGATCGTCATCCTGCTGTCGCGCGTGGTCACGCGGCTGGGCGGCGTGCCGGCCATCAACCCGAAGGTGGTCGAGAACCTGTTCGCCACCGACCTGGCCTTCCTGCAGAACCTCTACAACAGGATCAACCGCCTCGACGAGACGCCGGACGCCGGTGACAGGGAAGGCGGGTCGGCGCGGCTGGGGGAGTGGTCGGCTACCCCCTCGCTCAACTGAACGAGGAGGTGGCTTTCATCGCCTACCACTTCCATTGGACGCATGACCAGATCATGGACATGGAACACCGCGACCGCCGCCGCTGGGTGGCGCAGATCTCTACGCTCCACCAGAGGATGAACGAGGCATGATTTCCGTGCGCCCGCTCCTGCGCGCCCTCACCGCCGCAAGCGATTCGCCGCTGGCGCGGCACCGTGCTTTCCTCGGCCTGCGCGCTGGCGGCGGGCGCGAGGACCTGCGCCTGTCGCCGCTGGAGCGCGTGCTGCGCCGGGCGCCCCGGTCGGTGGTGCGGCACACCTCGCTGCTGCTGCAGGCGTTCCACCTGCGCCAGTCGCTGCGGCAGCTGCACGTGCACAACGCGTGGGTGCGGCAGGTGGCGCCGGTGCGGCAGCAGTTGCTGGTGCGCCTGCGGGAAGCGCGCACCGGCGTGATCGCGCTGCAGGCGCGGCAGCAGGCCGCGCCGCGCATTGCAACCGTGCCGCGGCAGCCGGCGGCCACGCAGGGAATGCGGGACCACCATGCGCCAGCATTCGCCCAGCGCGCCGAACCCGCGGTATCCGCAGTGCTGCGCCGTGCGGAAGTGCGCGCCGTGTATCCGCGCGTTGCCGCCACGCTGGCGAAGCCCCCTGCTTCACGCGCATCCGAAGCGCAGCCGCGCCAGCACGCGGACTTCC
>NZ_JACCWG010000010.1 GCF_013697775.1 Ramlibacter sp.
GGGAGGCCGGCACGGGACAATGCACGCCCTCGCGAAGCGCCGCCTTCGACCGCACCGCGCGCCACGGCCGCGTGCGGCGCCAGCACCACATAGGCCTTGACCAGCGCGCCGCGCTCGGCGTCGGGCTTGGGCACCACGGCCGCGTTGACCACGGCTGGGTGCTTGACCAGGCAGTTCTCGATCTCGCTCGGCCCGATGCGGTAGCCGGCCGCCTTGAACACGTCGTCGGCGCGGCCCTGGTACCAGAGGTAGCCGTCATCGTCGCGCGTGGCCAAGTCGCCGGTGCGGCACCAGTCGCCGGTGAACTTGCGCCCGGTCGCGCCTTCGTTCTTCCAATAGCCGAGAAAGAAGATCGGGTCGGGGTCGCCGTGCACGTCGCAGCGGTTCACTGCCACATCGCCCGGCACGCCGGGCGGGCATTCGTTGCCCGCATCGTCGATCACCGCCACGCGGTGGCCGGGGTACGGCCGGCCCATGCTGCCCGGGCGCGCCGGCCAGCCGATGCCGCCTTCAGTGCGGCCGTTCATGCTGCAGTTGCCGACGACGTAGTTGATCTCGGTCTGGCCGAACATCTCGTTGACGGTCACCCCGAGGTGCTGGCGGCAGTAGGCGAACACCGCGTCGCCGACCGCCTCGCCCGCGCTCATGATTGCCTGCAGCTTCAGGCGAAACTGCTTTTTCGGCTCGGGGTAGGCCTTCATCATGGCCTTGAGCGCCGTCGGGAACAGGAAGGTGTGCGTGACGCCCTGCTCCTGCATGAGGGTGAAGGCGAGCTCGGGGCTGAATCGGCCGTTGTAGGCAACGATGGGGCGGCCGAAGTAGAGGGAGGGGAGCAGCGCGTCCATCAGGCCGCCGGTCCAGGCCCAGTCGGCGGGGGACCAGAAGACGGCTTGCGAATCCGTTCGGGCTGAGCCTGTCGAAGCCCCGGGCCCTTCGACAGGCTCAGGGCAAACGGCTGCCGGAAACCCGAACCAGTTCTGGCTGCAGACAAACCCCGGCAGGTTGCCGATCAGCGCGCGGTGCGGGATCAGCGCGCCCTTGGGCGGGCCGGTGGTGCCGCTGGTGTAAATCAGCACCGCGCCCTCGTCCGCCTTGGTTTCCACCGTGGTGAACACGTCGGCCATGGTGCCGGATTCGGCCTGCCAGTCGACGTCGGCCGAGAGCGCTGCCGCGCCCACGCCGACCACGGTGCGCAGCCGCGGGCAGTGCTTGCGCACCTGCGCGATGTTGGCGACCGAGCTTTCGTCGCAGATGGCGACCACCGCCTCGCTGTCCTGCAGCCGGTACTCCAGCGCCTCGGGGCCGAACAGCATCGACAGCGGCATCGCCACGGCGCCCATCTGCAGCACCGCCATGTAGGCGATGGCGGTCTCGAAGCGCTGCGGCATGACGATGGCCACGCGCTCGCCGCGCCGCACGCCCAGGCCGGCCAGCAGGTTGCTCATGCGGTTGGCGCGGCGCTGCAGCTGGGCGTAGGTGAGCGTGGCGTCATGGCCGCGCGCGCCGTGGGCGCGGACCGCTACCCGGCTGTCCGCATCCGGCGCCTGGGCCCAGCGCGCGCAGCAGGCCTGCGCCATGTTGAAGTTGCGCGGCACCTGCCAGCCGAAGCCCTGGTGCATCGCGCGGTGGTTGTCCAGTCCTTGGCTGCCGCCCATGAGCCGCTCTCCTATCATTGCGCGCAATGTACCAAGTCAAGCGAACCTCCCGCAGCGAGTTTGTCCCGATACGCGGCCTGAACTACCACGTGCGGGTGTGGGGCCGGCCCGGCCCGGCCAAGGTGCCGATGGTGATGGTGCACGGCTGGATGGACGTCGCCGCGTCCTACCAGTTCGTGATCGACGCCTTCGCGCAGAACCACTACGTGATCGCGCCCGACTGGCGCGGCTACGGCCTGACCGAGGCGCCCGCCACCGACAACTTCTGGTTTCCCGACTACCTGGCCGACCTGGATTTCCTCATCGACCACTACGCGCCCGACGCCCCGGTGCACCTGGTGGGCCACAGCATGGGCGGCAACGTGGCCATGCTGTACGCGGGCTCCCGGCCGTCGCGGGTGAGCAAGCTGGTGAATCTGGAAGGCTTCGGCATGCCGGCCACGCAGGCGGCGCAGGCGCCCACCCGCTACGCGCGCTGGATGGACGAGCTGAAGGCGCTGCACCGCGGCGACTTCGCCCTGCACACCTACCCCAATGCCGATGCGGTGGCCAAACGGCTGATGAAGACCAACCCGCGCCTTGCGGCCGACAAGGCAGACTGGCTGGCGCGCCACTGGGCCCGCGCGGAGGCCGACGGCACGTGGCACATCCTTGGCCACGCGGCGCACAAGGTCGTCAATGCCCAGCTGTTCCGGGTGGACGAAGTGATGGAGATCTACAAGCGCATTGCCGCGCCCACGCTGATGGTCGAGGCCGAGCACGACATGTTCGCGCAGTGGTACCAGGGCCGCTACACCATGGCCGAGTTCCACGATCGGCTGGAGGCCGTGTCCGACGTGCGCCGCGCCCGTGTGGACAGCGCCGGGCACATGATGCACCACGACCAGCCGGCCGAAGTTGCCCGACTCATCGAGGAGTTCCTGCAGGAAACTTCGGGTGCTTCCTTCTGATAAACCCTAGGAGCACCCCTAAAAGCGTGAATTTGTCAGGCTGAGCACCTTGTAGGACCTGTCGGACAAGTAACAGTACTTGCCGTAGGAACTGTCCTACCTCAAACTCCACTCTTCGATAGGGGTGACTCATGAGGATGTCGGGTGTGCTGGCCCTTTTGGGGGCTGTTTTGCTCAGTCCGGCCTATGCAGCGACGGAAGAGATCGAGCAAGGCATGGGGACGTTGTGGGAAGTGCTCTGGCACCAGAGCGGAACGCCAACGCGCCTGGTGCGTTGGGAACAAGAGATGCGTGTTCGCGTGTACGGCGTCAATATGGCGTCGCACCGCGAACATACCATCCAGGCTTTGCGCTCCGTCGCGACGGAAGCCAACATCAAGCTGGTCGACGTGAGCGACCGGCCCGACGCCGCGCAAATCGCGAACGTCAGCGTGGAAATCACGCCCGACAGCATGCTGGAAGACAACCAGCCTTGTGTCACCTACCTGAATTTCTATACCGAGAACCGCATCGACTCGGCCGCCGTGCAGATGCGCGCCCGCGACGCCTGGCGCTGCGCGTACCACGAGGCCATGCACGTGATGGGCGTGCGCGGCCATCCCGCCGGCAAGACCGTGCTGAGCTATTTCCCCTGGAAGGTCGACGGCCTGCTGCCGCTGGACAAGGTGATGCTGCGCGCCTGGTATTCGCCCCGCATGCGCGGCGGCATGACGCCCTTCGAAGCCCTGCCGGTGCTGGCCGACGAGCTGGTGCAGGCCAGCGCCGAAAAGCCCGCCGCCCAGCAGGTGCGCGACCGCTTCATCGCGCAGACGATCGACCAGATGCAGCAGTTCGCCCAGGGCCAGGGCGACGTGCCGGCCATCGTCAAGCGCTCGGGCAAGGCCACCGAAGACGGCATCCGCTTCGGCCGCACCGAAATGAGCTACTTCCTGGGCGTCGCCTACCTCGAAGGCGTGACCGTGGCGCAGGACCCGAGCCAGGCCATGCGCTGGCTGCAGCGTGCGGCCAGCCAGGGCAGCCGCCCGGCCCAAGCCCGCTTGGGTGCTTTCAGGTAAGGCGCGCTGGCGGATGGCGGTTGAGCTACGGCCGCGGTAACCCCGCGGCCGAGTTCTTTCCGGCACACTCATGGGTTGCCTCCGACGGCGATCCATGACGACAGCAACCACCGACTCCGCCGGCTTTCGCCGCATCCTCGCCCGCAACGTCACCCTGCCGCTCGCGCTCGGGCTGGCAAGTGCGCTGCTGTTCGTGAGCCTCATTGCCTACCTGCTGGGCGCCATCGGCGAGGTCGAGCACACCGACCAGGTACTGTCGCGCAGCTACGCGCTGCAGCAGGTCGACCTGGAAATGGAAAGCGGCCTGCGCGGCTTCCTGCTGGCCGGCGACGAAGGCTTTCTGAAGACCTATGAGCAGTCCGCCGCGGCGCTCAAGACCAATGCGAACCGGCTGAAGGCGCTGGTGAGCGACAACCCGCCGCAGGTCGAGCGGCTGGAGCGCGTCGAGGCGCTGCAGCAGCAGTGGGCCGCCTTCGCCGCCGAGCAGATCACGCTGAAGCGCCGCGACCCTGCCTACTCGCCGGCGGGGCGCGTCAACGACGGCCGGCGGATCAAGGAAGCGGTGCGCGAGGAGTTCGATCAGTTCACCCTGCTGGAGCGGCGGCTGCGCCAGCAGCGCTCCGATGCCGTCAACCGCAACACGCTGTGGACGGTGATCGCCTTCGTCGCCTTCATGCTGGGCATGGGCGCCCTGCTCGCCTGGCGCGGCCGCTCCGAGCTGACGGGGCTGGCGGCGACCTACGACGAGGCGCAGGACGTGCAGCAGCGCCAGGCCGCGGTGCTGCAGGCGCAGGCCTGGCTGCGCGAGGGGCAGTCGCTGCTGGGCGAGCGGCTGGCGCGCGAGCAGCAGCTGGCCGGCCTGGCCCACGGCGCGCTGGAATTCTTCTCGCAGTACCTGGACGCGGTGGTGGCCGTGCTGTACGTGCCGCACGAGGGCGGCGGCCACGAGCGCATCGCCACCTGGGGCTGGGACCAGGACGCGCTGGAGGCCAAGGCCCACAAGCAGGTGCTCGCCGCCGAGCGCACCCTGCTGGCCGAAGCCGCCGCGCAGCGCCGCCAGATCGCGCTGGACACCGTGCCGCAGGACTACCTGCGCGTGGCCTCGGGCCTGGGCCACGCCACCGCGCATGCGGTGCTGATCGCGCCGGTGGAGAACGAGCGGCGCCTGTGCGCCATCGTGGAGCTCGGCTTCCTGCGCCCGTTGACCGAGCGCGACGGCGAGCTGGTGCAGCTGTGCTCCAGCGCGCTGGGCGCCGCGCTGGAGGCTGCGCGCTTTCGCAGGCGCCTGCAGGACGTGCTGGAGGAAACCCAGCAGCTCAACGAAGAACTGCAGGTGCAGCAGGAGGAACTGCGCACCGCCAACGAGGAGCTGGAAGAGCAGTCGCGCGCGCTGAAGGAATCGCAGGCGCACCTGGAGCACCAGCAGGCCGAGCTGGAGCAGACCAACCTGCAGTTGTCCGAGCAGACGCAGCAGCTGGCCGACCAACGCGACGCCCTGACCGGCGCGCAAGGCGAGCTGGAGGCGCGCGCGGCCGAGCTGCAGCGCGCCAGCCGCTACAAGTCGGAGTTCCTGGCCAACATGTCGCACGAGTTGCGCACGCCGCTCAACAGCTCGCTGATCCTGGCGCGGCTGCTGGGCGACAACACGCAGGGCAACCTGAACGAGGAGCAGGTGAAGTTCGCCGAGGCGATCTACTCCTCGGGCAACGACCTGCTCAACCTCATCAACGACATCCTCGACATTGCGAAGGTCGAGGCCGGCAAGCTGGACGTGCAGCCGGAGAACACCACCATCGCCTCGCTGGCCGAGTCGCTGCGCACCACCTTCGATCCTCTGGCGGGCAAGCGCGGCCTGCAGCTGCAGGTGGAACTGGCCAGCGACGCGCCGGCCCAGCTGTTCAGCGACCGGCAGCGGGTCGAGCAGATCCTGAAGAACCTGCTGTCCAACGCCGTCAAGTTCACCGAGCAGGGCAGCGTGGCGCTGCGCGTGCGGCGCGACCCGCTGGGGATTGCATTCGACGTGCGCGACAGCGGCATCGGCATCGATGCCTCGCAGCACGAGCTGATCTTCGAGGCGTTCCAGCAGGCCGACGGCACGGTCAGCCGCAAGTACGGCGGCACCGGCCTGGGCCTGTCGATCTCGCGCGACCTGGCGCGCCTGCTGGGCGGCACCCTGTCGGTGCAGAGCGCGCCCGGCCAGGGCAGCACCTTCACGCTGGCGCTGCCGCTGCGCTACGAAGCCGCGCTCGCGCAGCGGCCGCTGTCGTTGAAAGCGCCGGGCGACGAGCCGCCGCTCATCGCCGAGCCGCTGCGCATGCCGGCCACACCCGCGC
>NZ_JACCWG010000068.1 GCF_013697775.1 Ramlibacter sp.
GCGCGGGGGCTGGAGCCGGCGCTGGCGCTGGCGCTGGCGCTGGCGCCGGTGCGGGTGCGGGTGCGGGTGCGGGTGCGGGCGCGGGCGTCTTCGAGACGCGACCGTAAGCGTAGGCGGTGGCAAATGCGGCGCAGGCTGGCGCCAACACGAATGCACGACGATGCATTGTGAAAATCCGTATGGTTGTGCGCTCGCCCCTGGACCACGCACTCTTGGCGTGAATCCAGGGCGGCACATCGTTGACTCCTCTCGGCCGCCGAACCCCTATTTGTTTAACTCGGCTGCCGGTCCCCGCAGGGTTTTCCCCTGTGGCAAAACGGATTCTGCTAATGGCTGAGTCAACCCCTGTGGCGTAGGAACACGCCTACGTTCAAATCAGGAAACTTTGCCAACTTATTCCGACGCTCCGTAACCACTGGTTAATGAATCGTGAAATAGGTAGTCATTTCAGTTTAAGAAACCACTATGGTTGAGTAACAAGCGGTAGATACACCCAAAAAAAAGCCCGGCACGCGGCCGGGCTGGATGACATGAAAAATATCTCGATTTCAGGCGGACTGCGCCCCTGTGGCCTGCTCGTGCGCAAGCCGCGCCTCGCTGCGAAGCTCTTCGGTGGAGCGCCGCTCGCGCAGGCGCCGGTCCACCAGCACCCGGAAGAACCAGGGCACGAAGAAAATCGCCAGGAAGGTGGCCGCGAGCATGCCGCCCATCACCCCTGTACCCACCGACACCCGCGCGCCGGCACCCGCGCCATGCGAGAAGGCCAGCGGCAACACGCCCAGGATGAAGGCCAGCGAGGTCATCACGATCGGCCGGAAGCGCAGCCGCGCGGCTTCCAGCGCGGCTGCCGAGGCCGTCATGCCTTCGCTCACCTTCAGAGAGGCGTATTCCACGATCAGGATGGCGTTCTTGGCCGCCAGGCCCAGCAGCGTGACCAGGCCGATCTGGAAATACACGTCGTTGGTCATGCCGCGCATCCACACCGCCGCCAGCGCGCCGAAGGTGCCGAACGGCAGCGCCAGCAGAACAGACAGCGGCAGCGACCAGCGCTCGTACTGCGCCGACAGGATCAGGAACACCATCACCGCGCCCAGCAGCAGCGCGATGCCCGAGGTGCCGCTGGAGCGCTTCTCCTGGAACGAGGCGCCGCCCCAGTCGTAGCTGAATTCCGGCGGCAGCGTTTCCTTGGCGATGCGCTCAACCTCGGCAATGGCCTGGCCCGAACTCACCCCGTGCGCGCCCTGGCCGAACAGCTTGACCGCCGGCAGGTTGTTGAAGCGGTCCAGCGACTCGGGGCCGGCCGAATAGCGCACGTTGGCGATCGCCGAGACCGGCACCATCTCGCCCTTGTCCGAGCGCACCCACATGCGGCCGATGTCGTCGGGCTGCTTGCGGTAGGACGGGTCGGCCGACATCAGCACCTGCCAGGTGCGGCCGAACTTGTTGAAGTCGTTGACGTAGTAGGAACCGAGCGTGGCCGACAGCGTGTCGAACACGGTGTCCACCGGCACGCCCAGCGCCTTGGCGCGCGAGCGGTCCACGTCCACGTACAGCTGCGGCGTGGAGGCGCGCCACAGCGTCTGCACGCCGGCCAGCAGCTTGCTCTGCGCCACGCCGGCCTGGAACTTTTGCGTCACCTCCGACAGGCGCGCCGCGCCGCCCTCGCCCCGGTTCTGGATGTAGAACTCGAAGCCGCCGGCGTTGCCCAGGCCGAAGATCGGCGGCGGGTTGAAGGCCAGCACCAGCGCCTCCTTGATGCCGGCGGTCTTCATGAACAGCTCGCCCACCAGCGCCTGCACCGGCACCTTGCGCTCGTCCCAGTGCTTTTGCGTCACGAAGATGGTGGCCGCGTTGTTGCGGAAGCCGCCGCCCAGGAAGTCGAAGCCGGCGAAGGAGATCGCGTCCAGGTTGTTCGGGTTGGACTTGATGACCTGCAGCACCTCGTTGACCACCTTGTCGGTGCGCTGCAGCGAGGCCCCGTCGGGCAGGATGACCGCGGCGATGTAGAAGCCCTGGTCCTCGTCGGGCACCAGTGAACCCGGTGTCACGCGCCACAGGCCTGCCGTGACCAGCACCATGCTCAGGAACAGCAGTGCCGCGATGCCGCCGCGCCGGATGATGAAGCCCACGCCCGTGGTGTAGCGGCGCGTGATGCTGGTGAAGCCGCGGTTGAAGGCGGCGAACACCCGGTTGTCGCTTTTCTGCTCGCGCTTGAGGATCAGCACGCACAGCGCCGGGGTGAGCGTCAGCGCCACGATGCCGGAAATCACCACCGCGATGGAGATGGTGATGGCGAACTGCCGGTACAGCTCGCCGGTGAGGCCGCCCAGGAAGGCGATGGGCACGAACACAGCGCACAGCACCAGCACGATGGCGATGATGGGCCCGGTGACCTCCAGCATCGCCTGGATCGCGGCCTCGCGCGCGGGCATGTGCTCCTCGTGCATCAGCCGCTCGACGTTCTCCAGCACCACGATGGCGTCGTCCACCACGATGCCGATGGCCAGCACCATGCCGAACAAGGTCAGCGTGTTGATCGAGTAGCCCAGCATCAGCAGGCCGGCGAAGGTGCCGATCAGCGACACCGGCACGGCCAGCGTGGGGATCAGCGTCGCGCGCCAGTTCTGCAGGAAGATGAACACCACCAGGAACACCAGCACCATGGCCTCGGCCAGGGTCTTGATCACCTCGCGGATCGACACTTCCACGAAGCGCGTGGTGTCGTAGGGGATGGAATACGTCAGCCCCGCCGGGAAGCGCGCCGCCAGCGTCTTGGTGACGGTTTTGACCTCCTTGGCCACGTCCAGCGCGTTGGCGCCCGGCTGCAGGAACACGCCGACCAGCGTGGCCGGCTGGCCATTGATGCGGCCGATGAAGTCGTAGTCCTTGCCGCCCAGCTCCACCCGCGCCACGTCGCGCAGGTGCACGGCCGAGCCGTCCGGGTTCGAGCGGACGATGATCTCTTCGAATTCCGCCGGCTCGGTCAGCCGGCCCCGCGTGGTGACGGTGTAGACCAGCTCCTGCGGCCCGCCGGTGGGCGACTGCCCGACCTTGCCGGCGGCGAACTGCGCGTTTTGCTCGTTGATGGCGCGTGCGACGTCCGAGGTGGTCAGGCGCAGCTGCGCCAGCTTGTCCGGCTTGAGCCAGACGCGCATGGCGTAGTCCTTGGCGCCGAAGATCTGCACGTTGGTCGTGCCCGGCACGCGCTTGAGCTGGTCCAGAACGTTCAGGGTGACGTAGTTGCTGGTGTAGATGTCGTCGTAGCGGGCGTCGGGCGAATAGAACGCCAGCACCTGCAGGAACGACGAGGAGCCCTTCTCCACCGTCACGCCCTGCCTGCGCACTTCCTGCGGCAGCTTGGGCTCGGCCTGCTTGACGCGGTTGTTGACGTTCAGCGCGGCCTGGTTGACGTTGGTGCCGATCTCGAAGGTCACCTGGATCTGCACCACGCCGTTGCCGGCGGACGTGGAGCTCATGTAGAGCATCTTTTCCACGCCGTTGATCGCGTTCTCGATCGGCGCGGCAACGGTCTGCTCCAGCACCTGGGCGCTGGCGCCCGGGTAGACGGCCTGCACCGTCACCACCGGCGGGGCGATCTCGGGGTACTGCGCGATCGGCAGCGAGCGCATCGCGGCCAGGCCGGCGATGGTGATGAAGATGGACAGCACCGCCGCGAAGATCGGGCGGTCGATGAAGAAGCGGGAGAGCATGCGGTCCGGCCCCTTCTTACTTCGACGCCGTCTTGGCGGGCGCGGGCGCGGGCGCGGGCGCGGGCGCCGGC
>NZ_JACCWG010000113.1 GCF_013697775.1 Ramlibacter sp.
GCACCGGCTGCTGCACCGGCCGCGCGCGCCGGCACCGGTCCGCAGTCGGCCGACTACATCGTGGCGGTGGTCAATTCCGAGCCCATCACCAACAACGAGGTGCGGCTGCGCACTCTGCGCTTCGCGCAGCAGCTGCAGCAGCAAGGCGGCAACCTGCCGCCGCCCGCGCAGCTGGCGCGCGAGGTGCTGGAGCGGCTGGTGAGCGAGAAGGCGCAGCTGCAGCTGGCGCGCGAAGCCGGCGTGAGGGCCGAAGAGGCGGCGGTGGACCAGGCCGAGCTGAACGTGGCGCGGCAGAACCAGATGGAAGTGGCCGAGTTCCGCCGGCGCATGCGCTCCGAAGGCCTGGACGCGGCGCAGTTCCGGGAAGACCTGCGCAACCAGCTGACGCTCACGCGGCTGCGCGAGCGCGAACTGGAAGCCAAGGTGAAGGTCGGCGAACTGGACATCGACCAGTACATCCGCGAGCAGCAGAACGGCGCGGCCGACCCGGCCGGCATGGAACTGAACCTGGCGCACATCCTGGTAGCCGTGCCCGAAAAAGCCAACGACGCCCAGGTGGCGGGGCTGCGTGCCAAGGCGCAGCTGCTGCAGCAGCGCGCGCGCAGCGGCGAGGACTTCGCCAAGCTGGCGCGCGAGAACTCGGACGCGCCGAGTGCCGCGGGCAACGGCGGCCAGATCGGCATGCGCACGGCCGACCGGCTGCCGCCGGTCTTTCTGGAGGCGGTGCGCAGCCTGCCGCAAGGCGGTGTCAGCGACGTCGTGCGCTCGGCCGGCGGCTTCCACATCGTCAAGGTGGTGGAGAAGCACCAGCTCGGCCTGCCCGGCCTGGCAGTCACGCAGACCCATGCGCGCCACATCCTGCTGAAGCTCTCGCCGCAGCTGAGCGAGGCGGCAGCGCGCGCGCGGCTGGCCGACTTCAAGAAGCGGATCGAGGCCGGCGCGGATTTCGCGCAGCTGGCGCGCGACAACTCGCAGGACGGCAGCGCGCGCAACGGCGGCGACCTGGGCTGGGCCAACCCGGGCCTCTTCGTGCCCGAGTTCGAGGAATCGCTCACCGGCCTGGCGCCGGGCAAGATGACCGAGCCGATCGTCACGCGCTTCGGCGTGCACCTGGTGCAGCTGCTGGAGCGGCGCCAGGCCACCCTGGGGCAGCGGGAGCAGCGCGAGATGGTGCGCAACCTGCTGCGCGAGCGCAAGCTGGATGAGGCGTATGCGCTTTGGGCGCAGGAAGTGCGCGGCCGCGCTTACGTCGAATACCGCGAACCCCCCCAATAACCGCACGCCTTGCCGCCGCGCGCATGAAGCACATCGCCCGCAAGCGCTTCGGGCAGCATTTTCTTGCCGATGCCGGGGTGGTCCACGCCATCGTGCGCGAGATCGATCCGCGGGCTGGCCAGGCCATGGTGGAAATCGGCCCCGGCCTGGCGGCGCTGACGCAGCCGCTGGTGGAGCGGCTCGGCCGGCTCACCGTCATCGAACTCGACCGCGACCTGGCGGCGCGGCTGCGCCAACACGCGCAGCTGGACGTGGTCGAAGCCGACGTGCTGAAGGTGGATTTCCGCGCGCTGGCGCAGCGCCTGGACGCTGGCGGCGGCAAGCTGCGCGTGGCCGGCAACCTGCCCTACAACATCTCCTCGCCGATCCTGTTCCATCTGCTGGACTTCGTGGACTGCGTGCAGGACCAGCACTTCATGCTGCAAAAAGAAGTGGTGGACCGCATGGTGGCCAAACCGGCCACCAGCGACTACGGGCGGCTGTCGGTGATGCTGCAGTGGCGCTACGCCATGGAGAACGTGCTGCACGTGCCGCCCGAAGCCTTCGATCCGCCGCCCCGGGTGCACAGCGCGGTGGTGCGCATGGTGCCGCTGGCGCAGCCGGCCGCCATCGACCAGAAGCTGCTGTCCGAACTGGTGCAGGTGGCGTTCAGCCAGCGCCGGAAACTGCTGCGGCACACGCTGGGGAAATGGCTGGAGCAGCGGGAATTTGCCGGCACGTTCGACGTGCAGCGCAGGGCGGAAGAAGTGGGCGTGGGGGAGTACCTGGCGCTGGTGGGAGCACTTGGAGTTCCGCGCGCGGAATAACATGCAGCGCGCCGCCAACAAAAAAGCCGGGGTTTTCCCGGCTTTTTTACCTGACTAAACCAACTTCAAAAACACGCAGTGTTTTTGAAGTTATGCCGCTGTCAGCCAGTACCCGGCATTGAACGGACTGCTCATGCGCAGCGCCAGGGGCGACACGTCGAGCAGTTTGTCCGTCGGCATCTTTTCGCCGTTTGTGTCGGCAGGCAGGGCAATCCCGGTGACGGGTTCGCTCTGTTGGGCCTCATTCGCCCGTTCCACTTGGCCTTGTTGTGCGGAACGGGCTACGGAAAAGAATAGAAACATCGGAATGGCACCTTTCGGTCCGCCCAGTAATCGGCGGTGTCGCGGAAGATGTCCAGCAGCTGCTCGCGTGCTTCCTTGTCGAATTTACCGTTGGCCGGGATGTGTTCCAGCACCACGATGAAACCGGGCTGCGGGCCCGATTTATGCAGTGGGTCGGTCATGCAGTCGTACAGCGCATCGAAGTTCTTGCCGAAATGCGCCGGGAACATGAATTGCTGGGCAATCATGTCCAGCACGTCCTGTTTGCTCTGGGCCGTGGCCAAGTTGGCGTACAGGAAGTGGTGGCCCAGGGCCGTCGCAGTTTCCTGCAGGCCCTGCACACGGAACGCCCGGATGGACTGGACGATGTTGGTGCGCACGCCCTTCAACAGGGTGCTGTGCGCGTCCTTGCTACGAAGTGGTGTTTCCATCTCCGCGTCTTTCTCGTTAGTCAAAAACAGATCCCGCTTCATTTCGGGGGGTCACTCCACAATCTTGCGAAAACTGGCGTAATGGTCTGCTGTGTAATAGCAGCTCTGCGGTGCCCGTTGCGGGCCACCGCACACGATGCGCCGGGCACCCCGGTCGCGCGATCCTGGTGTCACCACGGTGTACTCGCGGTAAAAACCGCGGTTGGCGGCCGGCAGCTGGCGCTCCCGGTTGCCGAACACCGTGCCGTCCTTGTCGAAGCGGAACGGACCGCCCTGGCGGATGCGTTCGTAGGTCTCCTGGCCCTGGCGGGGAAGCTCAACCACATGGATCGTGGCAGTGCCGTACCCTGGGGGCTCCGTCAGGCCTCTGGCTTGCGCCGGGCCGGTACCGAGAATCGCGGAAAGCAAGCAGCTAGTAAGTGCAAACTTGACAGCCGCGAGGCGGGACATGAACGGACCTTCTGGGTGACCTTCTTCGGGGGACATCACTCCGGGTGCCTGGGACTTGTGATCCTGGGGTAAACCCGAAATTCAAGTCGTCTAGTGTGCGGCATGTGGTGCCAAATTGCAAGCGGCTGCCCACTTTTTGGGCAGCCGCGCCAGGCCATTCCGTTCTCGCCAGCTGGCTGCTGAGTTAGTGCCAGCTTTTTTGCCAAGCCTTATCGGCCCGCGTTCGCGTCGGCAACGGTCAGAGCTGTCATGTTCACGATCCGGCGCACTGTCGCGCTGGGCGTGAGGATGTGCAGGGGTTTGGCCGCCCCCAGCAGCACCGGGCCGATGGCGATGTTGCCACCGGCGGCCGTCTTGAGCAGGTTGTAAGAAATATTAGCTGCATCGATATTCGGCAGCACCAGCAGGTTGGCGTCGCCGGTCAGCGTGCTGTCGGGCATCAGCACATGGCGCGCGGCGCCGTCCAGCGCCACATCGCCGTGCATTTCACCGTCCACTTCCAGCCACGGCGCCTGCACGCGCAGCAGGTCCAGCGTCTGGCGCATCTTCACCGCGCTGGGCTGGTTGCTCTGGCCGAAATTGGAGTGCGACAGCAGCGCGGCCTTGGGCTTGATGCCGAAGCGCAGCATTTCCTCGGCCGCCATGACCGTGATCTCGGCCAGCTGGGCGGCATTGGGGTCGTAGTTGACGTGCGTGTCCACCAGGAACACCTGGCGCGTGGGCAGCATCAGCGCGTTCATGCAGGCGTAGGTGTTGCAGCCGGCGCGCTTGCCGATCACCTGGTCGATGTAGTGCAGGTGGATCAGCGTGGTGCCCCAGGTGCCGCAGATCATGCCGTCCACCTGGTCCTTGTGCAGCAGCATCGCGCCGATCAGCGTCAGGCGCCGCCGCATCTCGATCTTGGCCATCTGCGCCGTCACGCCCTTGCGCTCGGTCATGTGGTGGTAGGTCTGCCAGAACTCGCGGTAGCGCTCGTCCCACTCGATGTTCACGATGTCGTAGTCGCGGCCCTCGGCCAGGCGCAGGCCGAATTTCTCGATGCGCTGGGCGATGATCTTCGGCCGCCCGATCAGCGTGGGCCGCGCCAGGCCTTCGTCCACCACGATCTGCGCCGCGCGCAGGATGCGCTCCTCTTCTCCTTCGCAATACGCCACGCGCTTCTTCGCGGCGCCCTTGGCGGCCGTGAAGATCGGCTTCATCGTCGTGCCCGAGGCATAGACGAAACTTTGCAGGCGCTCGCGGTAGGCCTCGACGTCGGCGATCGGCCGCAGCGCCACGCCGCTGGCGGCGGCGGCTTCGGCCACGGCCGGCGCGATCTTCATCATCAGCCGCGGATCGAACGGCTTGGGGATCAGGTAGTCGGGCCCGAACGAGAGCTGCTGGCCCGCGTACGCCGCGGCCACCACCTCGCTCTGCTCGGCCTGCGCCAGTTCGGCAATGGCGTGCACCGCCGCGATCTCCATCTCCACCGTGATGGTGGTCGCGCCGCAGTCGAGCGCGCCGCGGAAGATGTAGGGAAAGCACAGGACGTTGTTGACCTGGTTGACGTAGTCGCTGCGGCCGGTGGCGATGATGCAGTCGGCGCGCGCGGCCTTGGCCTCCTCCGGCGAGATTTCCGGGTTCGGGTTGGCCAGCGCCAGGATCAGCGGGTTGGCCGCCATGGTCTTGACCATCTCGCCCTTGAGCACGCCGGCGGCCGACAGGCCCAGGAACACGTCGGCGTCGCGGATCACTTCGGTCAGCGTGCGCGCGTCGGTGGGCTGCGCGAACTGCGCCTTGTCGTCGTCCATCAGCTCCTTGCGGCCCCGGTAGACCACGCCGGCCAGGTCGGTCACCCAGATGTTCTCGCGCGGCATGCCCAGCTTGAGCAGCAGGCCCAGGCAGGCCAGCGCCGCGGCGCCGGCGCCGGAGGTCACCAGCTTGACCTTGGAGATGTCCTTGCCGACCACCTTCAGGCCGTTGATGATGGCCGCGCCGACGACGATGGCGGTGCCGTGCTGGTCGTCGTGGAACACCGGGATCTTCATGCGGTCGCGCAGCTTGCGCTCCACGTAGAAGCAGTCCGGCGCCTTGATGTCTTCCAGGTTGATGCCGCCGAAGGTGGGCTCCAGCGCGGCGATGATGTCGACCAGCTTGTCCAGGTCGTGCTTCTCGTTGATCTCGATGTCGAACACGTCGATGCCGGCGAACTTCTTGAACAGAACCGCCTTGCCTTCCATCACCGGCTTGGCGGCCAGCGGCCCGATGTCGCCCAGGCCCAGAACGGCCGTGCCGTTGGTGATGACCGCGACCAGGTTGCCGCGGCTGGTGTACTTGAACGCGCAGTTCGGGTCCTTGACGATCTCCTCGCAGGGCGCGGCCACGCCGGGCGAATAGGCGAGCGCCAGGTCGTGCTGGTTGAGCAGCTGCTTGGTGGCGTGGATCGCCACCTTGCCGGGCGTCGGGAACTCGTGGTATTCGAGCGCCTGCTGGCGCAGCTCGGCGCGCTTGTCTTTGGGAGTCACCGGCGGAGTGGACATGTTGTACCGATCGGGATGGACTGACCGCTGCAGCCGCCCCGGCTTGGCAGTCTCCACGTTCTTTGAGGGGAACGGATTGTAGGCCTCGCTCGCTGGCGCGCTTGCGCCCCGCGCGAGGGCTCGGCAGGCGTGCATGTGGTGCTTTGCCGACGCGAGGCGGTGCGTGGATGTGCGATTTGCCCCAAGCGCGACCCGCCCATGAAAGCGCACGGGCATCTCCAGCTACATCGATTAACATTCTGTTAAGGATGGATGACGAGGGGACTGCCGTGGCAGCAGGGACGGCACCTATGGGTGTGTTCTTCAAGATCAGGAACTGGGCTGCGTGCGCTCCCGGCTTGGCTGCGGCCGCCCAATGGCACCAGTGGGCGCAGGCGCCCTGGCTGCCCGAAGGCGAGCACGGTGCGGCGTTGACCGCGATGCCCGCCATGCAGCGCCGCCGGCTTGGGCCGCTGGGCCGCATGGCGGCGGCCGTGGCGTACGACTGCCAGCCGAACGATCCGGATATGCCGATGGTGTTTGCGTCCCGCTACGGCGATGCCGTGCGCGCCCTGGGATTGCTCAAGGAGTTCGCGCACAGCGGCGCGATGTCGCCGGCTGATTTCGCGCTGTCGGTGCACAACGCCATCGGTGCCATGTATTCCATCGCGCGCTCCGATACGAGCGCCTACACGAGTGTCGCGGCAGGGCCGGCGAGCGCCGCTGCCGGCTTGATCGAAGCGGCGGGTTTGCTGGCCGATGGCGCGCAGGAGGTCATGCTAGTGAACTACGACGCTGCGTTGCCCGGGGAATACGCCGCATTCGAAGGCGGCCCGGCCTGCGCCTACGCGTGGGCCTGGCGGCTGTCGGCAGCCCATGCCGGAGAGCCGCGCATGCACCTGTCCTGGCAAGCCGACGACAGCAGCGCGGACAGCGAGGATGAAGCGCAGGAGCTGCCCTTCGGGCTGGACGCGATGCGCTTCGTCGCGTCGCGGTCGCCGCATCTGGAGCGCCGCTGTGCCGGCCGCCGCTGGCGCTGGAGCCGCCATGCTTGAACGGCTCGAGCGCGCATGGCGCGTGCTGGCCACCGGCCTGTGCTTTGCCTGCTTCGGGTTCGGCGGCGCATTGCTCGGCGTGGCCGGGTTTCCGCTGCTGCGCCTGGTGGTGCGCGACCCCCGGCGCCGCGAGCGGATTGCCCGCAGCGTCATCCACCACGCATTCCAGTGGCTCGTCGGCCTGATGTGCCTGACGGGCATCCTGAGCTACGAGATCAGCGGGCGCCAGCGGCTGCGCGCGGGCGGGCAGCTGATCCTGGCCAACCATCCCACGCTGATCGACGTGGTCCTGCTGATGTCCTTCATCGAGCGCGGCGACTGCATCGTCAAGCATGCGCTCGGGCGCAATCCCTTCACCCGTGGCTCGGTGCGTGCCGCGGGGTTCGTGCTGAACGACACCGCCGAGGGCCTGGTCGAGGACTGCATCCGGTCGATGCGCACCGGCAACAACCTCATCATCTTTCCCGAAGGCACGCGCTCCACGCACGCGCTGCCGCTGCGGCTGCAGCGCGGCGCGGCGCGGGTGGCGCTGCACGGCGAGATCGACATCACGCCGGTGCGCATCCGCTGCACGCCGCCCACGCTCGCCAAGGGCGCGAAGTGGTACCAGGTCCCGTCACGCAAGGCCCACTTCGACATCGAGATCGGCGAACCGATCCCGGTGGCCCGCTTCCTTTTGGAGACGCCCAGCCACGCGCTCGCCGCGCGCCGGCTGACCGAGCACCTCACCGACTATTTTTCGAGAGACCATGAACTCGCAAGCGCTTGAGCAGGACATCAAGGAACTCATCATCTCCTGCCTCGCGCTGGAGGACATCGCGCCCACGGACATCGACGCGCAGGCGCCGCTGTTCGTCGAGGGGCTGGGGCTCGACTCGATCGACGCACTGGAGCTGGGCGTGGCCCTGCAAAAACGCTATGGCGTGTCGATGTCGGCCGACTCCGCCGAGACCCGCAGCCATTTCGCAAGCGTCGGCGCGCTCGCCCGCTTCGTCGCGGCCGCGCGCGCGCCTGCCGCATCGGCCTCTTCCACCGCGCAGGACAGGTGATCCATGACCAAGGACGACATCTTTCAACGGATCGTGAACATCCTGGAGCAGACCTTCGAAGTCGATCCGGCCGCGGTCACCTTGCAGGCGCGCCTGTACGACGACCTGCAGATCGACAGCATCGATGCGGTGGACCTGATCGTGCAGCTGAAGCCGCTGGTGGGCCGGCGCCTGGAGCCCGAGGCGTTCAAGTCGGTGCGCACCGTGGCCGACGTGGTGGAAGCCCTGCACAGCCTGTTCCACAACCCAAGCCACGCTTGAGCGGGCCTGGTTTGTCCCGCCTGTTCAAAGGATTGGCCGCTGGCGCGACGCTGGCCTATCCGCTCGCCGTCTACTTCGGGCTCGGCCGCTTCAACCCGGTCTGGCTGGCGCTGCTGCTGGCCGGACTGATGGCGGTGCGCGCATGGGCCGGGCGGGACCCGGTGTGGTGGTTCGCTGCGGCGGGAGCGCTGGTGCTGGCCCTGGCCAGCCTGTTCGGCGGCAGCTGGCTGCCGCTCAAGCTCTATCCCGTGATGGTCAGCGCCGTGCTGCTGCTGGTCTTCGGCGCCAGCCTGCTGCGCCCGCCGTCCGTCATCGAACGGATTGCCCGCCTGAGCGATCCCCACCTTGCGCCTGAGGGCGTCGCCTACACGCGCAAGGTAACGCTGGTGTGGTGCGTCTTCTTCGCCGTCAACGGCACGCTGGCGCTGGCCACCGTGCTGTGGGGCAGCGACGAGCTCTGGCTGTTCTACAACGGCCTGCTTGCCTATGTGCTGATGGGCGGCCTGTTCGCCGCTGAATGGCTGGTGCGCCAGCGCCTGAAGACGCGCATGGCGGCGGCCGGAGCGCGCGGATGACGGCCTGGCTGAGCCTGGCCGAGGTGGCCTCCAGCGCAAGCGCGGGCCTGGCCGAACGGCCGGTCGCATGGCGCGCCGGCGCGTTGATTCGCCACGCCCGCTGGGTACAGGACGTTGCGCGCTGGCGCGCCGCGTTCGCGTCGCATCCGGGGCGCCGCATCGCCCTGTTCTTTGAAGACGGCTACGACTTTGCCGCGGCACTGTACGGCGCCTGGCACGCCGGCAAGGAGGTGGTGCTGCCAGGCGACGCGCAAGCGGCCACCGTGCAAGGCCTGCTGCCCCAAGTGGATGGCTGCGCCGGGCTGCTGCCAGGGGCCATTGCGCCCGCGGATAGCGCGCAGCCGTCCAATCTGCACCCGCTGGACCTGCGCGCCACCCGCCTGGTGATCTACACCTCCGGCTCCAGCGGCCAGCCCCTCGCCATCGCGAAGACGCTAGGCCAGATGGATGCCGAAGTCCGGCACCTGCAGCAGGTCTTTGGCGATCGCCTGGACGGCGCCGAAGGGCTCACCGTCCATGCGACGGTGACGCACCAGCATATCTACGGGCTGCTGTTTTGCACGCTCTGGCCGCTGGCGGCCGGCCGGCCCTTCAGCGTCGAGCGGCTGGCGTACCCGGAGGAAATGGCGCTGCGCCTGGACGGCCGGCCCGGCGTCCTGGTGTCGAGCCCCGCGCACTTGAAGCGCTTGCCCGCGTCCGTCGACTGGGCGGCTGCCCGGGCGCGGCTGCGCGCCGTGTTCTCCTCCGGCGGTCCGCTGCCGCCCGAGTCCGCGCAGCAGGCGCTGGCCACGCTGGGCCAGTCGCCCATCGAGGTGTATGGCAGCTCCGAAACCGGCGGCATCGCGTGGCGCCAGCGCGCGACCCACGGCGACCGCTGGGAACCCCTGCCGGGCGTGGACTGGCGCATCGACGACGGCATCCTGTCGGTCCGCTCCGCGCACCTGGCGGACGACGCGTGGTGGGAAACCTCGGACCGGGTCCAGGCCCTGCCCGAAGGCGGTTTCGTGCTGCGGGGGCGCGCGGACCGCATCGTCAAGATCGAGGAAAAACGCGTGTCGCTGACTGGCCTCGAGCAGGCCGTCGTCGCCACCGGCCTGGCCGCCGAGGCGCGCGCCCTGCTGGTCGAGGCCGACGGCGGGGGCGCGCGGCTGGCGCTGGTGGCCGTGCCCAGCGAACAGGGCTGGGCGCAGCTGCGGCGCGACGGCAAGCGCGCGTTCAACGAGCATCTGCGGCGCGAGCTCCTGCTGCGGGTCGAGCGCGTCGCGCTGCCGCGGCGCTTTCGCTACGTGCGCGAGCTGCCGGCCAACACGCAAGGCAAATCCACCGAGGCCCTGCTCGCCGCCCTGTTCGATGGCGTCTTGCCGCCGGCCGAATGGCATGAGCGAACTGCGCAGCGCAGTGAACTGGCGCTGGAGCTCACGCCCGAGCTGCGGGTGTTCGACGGCCACTTTCCCGGCATGCCGGTGCTGCCCGGCGTGGTCCAGATCGATTGGGCGGTCGCCTTCGCCGCCCAGTGCTTCGCGCTGCCGCCGCGCTTTCTGCGCGCCGACGTGCTGAAGTTCCACGCGCCGGTGCTGCCGCCGCTGCGCCTGGTGCTCACGCTCGAATGGGAAGCCGGCGCCGGGCAGCTGGCGTTCCAGTACAGCTCGCCGGCCGGCAGCCATTCGAGCGGCCGCCTCGTCTTTGGGCCGGACGATGCTTGAGCCGGTGGTCGTCATCCCGGTGTACAACCACCCGTCCACCATCGGGCGGATTGCGCACGCCGTGGCGGCACTTGGCCTGCCGTGCATCCTGGTGGACGACGGCAGCGAAGCGGACTGCGCCGCCGTTCTCGACCTCCTCGCCCAGGGCCGCGCGCCGCAGGTCGTGCTGGTTCGCCTCGCCACGAACCAGGGCAAGGGCGCGGCCATGGCCGCCGGCTTCGCGGAGGCAGCCCGGCACGGCTACAGCCACGCGCTGCAGATCGACGCCGACGGGCAGCACGATTGCGCCGACATTCCGCGCTTTCTGGCGCAGGCGCGCCAGTGGCCGGAAGCGGTGATCTGCGGCTGCCCGGTGTACGACGCCAGCGTCCCGCGCGGCCGGCTGTACGGCCGCTATGCCACCCACGTCTGGGTCTGGATCAACACGCTGTCGCTGGACATCCGCGATTCGATGTGCGGCTTTCGCGTCTACCCGCTGGCGCCGGTGACGGCGCTGCTGCGGCGCACGCGCATCGGACAGCGCATGGACTTCGACAGCGACATCATCGTGCGGCTGTACTGGCGCGGCGTGCCGGTGGTGAACCTGCCCACGCCGGTGCGCTACCCGCAGGACGGCATCTCGCATTTCCGCATGTGGCGCGACAACGTCCGCATCTCGCTGATGCACGCCCGGCTGTTCCTGGGCATGCTGTGGCGCGCACCGTTGCTGCTGTGGCGCAAGGTGGCGCGGCCATGACGGCGCGTGCCGCGCCGCACTGGGCCGAGCTGGGGGAAAGCACGTTCGTCGCGGGCATCTGGTTTCTCTACGGCGTGCACCGCGTGCTGGGCCGGCGCGTGCTGCGCCTGCTGCTGTGGCCGGTTGCGCTGTGCTGGGGCCTGGCGCAGCCCACGGCACGCCACGCTTCGCTGGAGTACCTGGGGCGCATGCAGGCGGCGCACGGCGTGCCGGCCGGGCGCCTGGGCACGCGCCACTGGCTGCGCCACCTGCTGTCGTTCGCCGAGACCATCCTCGACAAGCTGCTGGCCTTCAGTGGCCGCTACCCCTGGGACAGCCTGCGCTTCGAAGGGCTCGCGCTGGTCGACGCATTGGTCGCGCGCCGCCAGGGCGCCCTGCTGGTGACCGCGCACATGGGCTGCCTGGAGCTGTGCCAGGCGATGGCCGGCCGCGTGCCCGAATTGAAACTCACCGTGCTGGTCCACACGCGCCATGCCGAGCGTTTCAACCGGCTGCTGCGGCGCCTGCAGCCGCGCAATCCGGTGGAGCTGCTGCAGGTGACCGAGGTCGATGCCGCCACGGCGGTCATGCTCGGCGAACGCGTTGCCGCGGGCGAATTCGTCGCCATCGTCGGCGACCGCGTTCCGGTCAGCGCGAGCAAGATCACCCGCGCCCGCTTCCTCGGCCACGATGCGCCGTTTCCCGTCGGCGCCTATGTCCTGGCGTCGCTCATGCAATGCCCGTTGCTGCTGATGGGGTGCGTGCGCGAAGCAGCGGGCCACGTGGTCCATTTCGAGCTGCTGTCCGCGCGCGTCGAGCTGCCGCGCGCGCAGCGCGAGCAGCGGCTGATCCAGCTGGCCGCGCTGTTCGCCGCCCGTGTCGAGGCGCTGCTGGTGCGCGCTCCATACGACTGGTTCAACTTCTTTCCCTTCTGGGCGCAGGGCCGCAGCGGCGCCGGCGCCGCACCGAAAGTCCCATGACGAGCGCGTTGAGCCACGACATCGAGGTCGTTCCGGCCTTCTACGACATCGACCCGATGGAAGTGGTCTGGCACGGCCACTATGTGAAGTACCTCGAGGTGGCGCGCAGCGCGCTGCTCAAGAAGTACGACTACGACTATCCGCGCATGCGCGAGTCGGGCTTCGCCTGGCCCATCGTGGACATGCGCCTGAAATACGTGCGGCCGGCGCACCTGGGCCAGCGGCTCATCGTGCGCGCGACCATCGTGGAATGGGAGAGCCGCCTGCGCATCGACTACCTGATCCGCGATGCCGTCACCGAAAGCAAACTGAGCCAGGCCCACACGATCCAGGTGGCGGTGGAACTCGCCACCGGCGAGATGCGCTATGTCTGCCCGCCCGTGCTGTGGCAGCGGCTGGGAGTGGGCACGTGAGCACGCGCCGCCGCTTCGGCCTGCTGCTGGCCGCGCTTGCCGTACCGAAGGCCTGGGCCGAAGCCGTACCGCCCATCGTGGGCGAGGTGCGCCAGCGCCTGGCGCAGGAACCCGTGCTGCGCGGCAGCTTCGAGCAGCGCAAGAGCATCAAGGGATTTCGCAACCCGATGGTGTCGCACGGCGACTTCGTGGTGGCGCACGACCGCGGCGTGATCTGGCGCACGCAGGAACCGTTCGCCTCGACCCTGGTGGTCACGCGCGGCCGGGTGCTGACGCGGCAGGCCGACGGCACCGTGGCGCGCCGCCTGAGCGCGGCCGACGAGCCCGCTGTGCGCGCCATCAGCGAAACCCTGTTCGCCTTGATGGCGGCCGACTTGGCGGCGCTGGGCCAGCGCTTCCAGATCGAAGGCGAAACATCCGGCAAGGACGGCTGGCGCCTGGTGCTGCGCCCGCGCGATGCGGCGCTGGCGCGCTGGCTGGCGCGCGTCGACCTGGAGGGCGACCGCTACCTGCGTACCGTGCGCCTGCAGGAAGCTTCCGGCGACCAGACGCTGATCCGGCTGTCGCAGCAGGCGGGCGCCGCGTCGCTCACCGCGCCCGAAGGAGCGGAGCTTGACTGAGCTGTCCGCCGCGGCGGACGTTCCTCCGCTCGCGCAGCCAGCCGCGCCGTCGCGCCTGTGGACGGTGGCGGCGTGGCTGTGGCTGGCATTCGCCATCGTGGTGGTTGCGCACCAGGTCCAGTTCTGGCGGCACGGCCGGCTCAACACCGACGTGCTGGCCCTGCTGCCCCAGACCGAGCAGGCGCCGGAAGTGGCGCAGTCCGGCCGCGTGCTCGCCGAAGGCGTCTCGCGCCAGGTCGCCGTGCTGGTGGGCGCGCTCGACTGGGCCTCGGCGCGCCGCGCCGCGCAGCAGTGGCGCGCG
>NZ_JACCWG010000125.1 GCF_013697775.1 Ramlibacter sp.
GCGCGGGCGTGCCGTGCGCCCCGTGCGGCAGCAGCGAATCCACCGCGCCGGCGAGCTGCGCATGGCGCAGCTGGCGCACGGCCTGCAGCCGGCGCCACTGCGTCTCCATGGTGGCGTGCATCTGCTGCACCAGCGCGCCGGTGACGCGCATCGCGAAGTCGAAGCGCGGCGCCTCCAGCACGCCGTGGTTGGGATCGTGGAAATCGTCGAGCACGTTGATGCCGCCGCAAAACCCCACGGTGCCGTCCACCACGCACAGCTTGCGGTGCATGCGGCGCCACTGCCGCGGGTACAGCAGGCCGAACGGCCCCGGCGGCAGGAACACCACCCATTGCACGCCGGCCGCCTCCAGGCGCAGGCGCCAGGAGGCCGGCAGCTCCGGCGTGCCGTAGCCGTCCACCACCACCCGCACCGCGACGCCGCGCCTGGCCGCGCGCTCCAGCGCATTGGCGACGTCGGCGCCGCTGCCGGTGAAGTCGAAGATGTAGGTTTCCAGCCGCACCTCGGCGCGCGCCGCGTCGATGGCCGCCACCAGCGCGGGGAAATATTCGCCGCTGCCCACCAGCAGCCGCAGGTCGTGGCCGCTGCGCAATGGAGACGCGCCCTGCGACATGCCGCGCCCCTAGAGCCGGAACTCCGCGAGCAGCGGCAGGTGATCCGACATGCGCCCCCAGATGGGGCCCTTGGGCACCTGCAGGCCCACCGGCTTCAGGCCGCGCGCGTAGACGAAGTCCAGCTGCGCGAGCGGCAGGCGCGAGGGATAGGTGGCCGCCTTCTGGCCGGTGAAGTCCTTCATGCCGAAGCGGCCCATCGGTTCGCGCAGCTTGGCGCCCCAGTCGTTGAAGTCCCCGGCCACCAGCACCGGTTCGCGCAACGGGATCTCGCGCGCGATGAAGCGGCCCAGCTGTTCCACCTGGCGCAGGCGGCTGGCGGCGATCAGCCCCAGGTGCACCACGATGACGTGCACCACGCGCCGCTGCACCTGCACCTTCACGTGCAGCAGGCCGCGCTGCTCGAAGCGGTGGTCCGACATGTCCTCATGCCCCTGCGCCACCACCGGCCAGCGCGTCAGCAGCGCATTGCCGTGCTCGCCGTGGCGCGTGGTCGCGTTGGTCTGGTACACCGACTGGTAGCCCTCGGGCGCCAGGAACTCGGCTTGCGGCAGCTCGGGCCAGCGCGTGAAATACCGCTCCTCGCCACGGTGCAGCTTGCGCACCTCCTGCAGGCACACGATGTCGGCGTCCAATTGCTCCACGGCATGGCCGAGGTTGTGGATTTCCAGCCGCCGCACGGGGCCGATGCCTTGCACGCCCTTGTGGATGTTGTATGTGGCAACGCGAAGCACTGTCATTGCGCAAATTGTGGCAGCAGCAGGATCGCTTCGGCGTTGGACGGCGAAAAACATGCGTCGGCCGCCGCGCGCCAGGGCAGCCAGCGCCATTCGGTGTGCTCGCGCGGGTTCAGGCGCACCGGCGTGCCTTCGGGCACGCGCAGGCCGAACACGTGCTCGGTGTTGCGCGTGACACCCGGCGCATAGCGGTGCAGCCAGCGCGGGTAGATGTCGTAGACGTTCTCGATGCCCCAGTCGGTGAGCGTGCCTACATCGCAGCCGATGCCGGTCTCTTCCTGCACCTCGCGCACCGCGGTCTGCGCGAAGGTCTCGTCCTCGTGGTCCTTGGACCCCGTCACCGACTGCCAGAAGTTGCCCGCGTGCGCGCGACGGATGAGCAGGACGTCGAGCGCCGGCGTGTGGATCACGACCAGCACCGATTGAGGGATCTTGAAGGGGCGCGGGTCAGATGCCACTGAGCACCGCATCCAGCGCCGCGACCAGTGCGCTGGATTCGGCGGTCAGCGAGGCAAGCGGACGCCCGAGGTCGCGCGAACGGAAGGCAGCGGCCAGATGCGGCAGCACGCGCAACGGCTGCCCGTCGACCCGAACCTCGGGACACAGCGATCGAGGGCACTTGCTCGGGGCGACTTCAGGCTTGCCCAAGGGCACCATCAGCCGTGTCGGCAATCCGCTCAGCAACTCGCTTTGCATATCCACCAGATACGGCACGCCGTCGCGGCTGACGGGACTGGGGTTGCAGTAGACATCGAACTGGGCCATTGCCAAGGGCTCACCAGGTACGGAATTCTTCGCCCGGAATGCCGTACTTCTCCACCAGCGCGTGCTGCTCGGCGATCCAGTCCTTGTACGTCTCGTCGAATTCCTTCTTGCGTTCGGCCAGCGACTTTTTCTGAGCCGCTTCCTTCAGCGCCTTGTACTCCTCGAAATCCAGCAGCACCGTGTCCGGCCGGCCGTCCTTCTCGACAATGACGGGCTCGTTTTTGGCCTGGGCGCAAAAGTACCCGAAACGGTTCTTCGCGTCGGTGGCAGTGGTTTGCATCGCGGGCTCCTAGGTGATGGCCATTTTAGCCATCACCTAGTGTCCTGTCCCGTAAATAACAGGCATTAATCGTGCTTGCTCTTGCGGTATCTTTCGAGCGGAGATACGCAATGAGAACGGGCAGGCCAAAGGCGGATTTGATCTTGTCGGACGAGGAGCG
>NZ_JACCWG010000151.1 GCF_013697775.1 Ramlibacter sp.
GGCGCGCACCGCGAGACGTTCGCGCGCGCGCGCGCCGCGGCCGCCGGCATCGAGCTCGCGCGCGAGCTGGGCAACCTGCCGCCCAACGTGGCCACGCCGACCCGCCTGGGCGAAGAGGCGAAGAAGCTGGCCAAGGCGCACGGCCTGCAGTGCGAGGTGCTGGGCCCCAAGGAGATCGCGCAGGTCGGCATGGGTTCGTTCCTGGCCGTGGGCCAGGGCTCGGCGCAGCCGCCGCGCTTCATCGTGCTGCGCTACACCGGCGCGGGCAAGGGCGAAGCGCCCTGCGTACTGGTCGGCAAGGGCATCACCTTCGATTCGGGCGGCATCTCGATCAAGCCGTCGGCCGACATGGACGAAATGAAGTTCGACATGTGCGGCGCCGCCGGCGTGCTGGGCGCCTTCCGCGCGCTGGCCGAACTGAAGCCGCGCATCAACCTGGTGGGGCTGATCCCCGCCTGCGAGAACATGCCCGACGGCAATGCGCTGAAACCGGGCGACGTGCTCACCAGCCTGAGCGGCCAGACCATCGAGGTGCTGAACACCGATGCCGAGGGCCGGCTGATCCTGTGCGACGCGCTGACCTACGCCGAGCGCTTCAAGCCGCGCATGGTGATCGACCTGGCCACGCTCACCGGCGCCTGCGTGGTGGCCCTGGGCAGCACGCGCACCGGCCTGTTCACCACCGACGACGCGCTGGCCGCTGACCTGAAGGCGGCGGGCGACGCCGCGCTCGACCCGTGCTGGCCGATGCCGATGGACGACGAATACGGCGAAGGCCTGAAGAGCAATTTCGCCGACATGGCCAACGTGGCCGGCCGCTACGGCGGCGCGATCACCGCGGCGAAGTTCCTGCAGCGCTTCGCGCAGAACTATCGATGGGCGCACCTGGACATCGCCGGCAGCGCGTGGAAGAGCGGCGCCGGCAAGAGCGCCACCGGCCGGCCGGTCGGCCTGCTGGTCGAATACGTGCTGGCGCAGTCGCAGCAGGCAGCCTCCGAAGCCGCGCCGAAGAAGCCGGCGCGCGCCAGGCGCGCGTGACCGAAGTCGCCTTCCATTTCAACGCGCCCGGCAAAGTGGGCTATGCGTGCCGGCTGCTGCGCAAGGCGGCGGGCGCTGGCGCGCGCGTGGTGGTCACCGGCGAAGCACCCCTGCTGGCCGAACTGGACGTCGCGCTGTGGACCTTCGCGCCGCTGGAGTTCGTGGCGCACTGCAACGCGGCGAACGCCGTGCCGGCGGTGCTGGCCGCGTCTCCGGTGGTCCTGGCTGCGGCCGTGCGCGACGTGCCGCACCACCAGGTGCTGGTGAATCTCGGCGTCCCGGTGCCCGAAGGATTCGAGCGCTTCGAGCGTTTGATCGAAGTCGTCACCGGCGAGGATGAGGACCGCAAGCAGGCGCGCGCGCGCTGGAAGCACTATGCCGACCGCGGCTATGCGATCACGCGCCACGACCTCGCGACCAAGGAGCAAGCCTGATGTCCTCGCGCAATCCGCCCCGGTTTGTTCCCACGCTGACCGAGGTGGTGCGCGAGAGCACCACTGTGCCCACCGCGCCGCTCGCGCAGGAGGATCTCGTGCGCCGCGTGATGCAGCGCGTGGACCTGATGCTGGAGCGCCGGCTGCGCGAAGCCATCGCCACCGTCGTGCTCGAGCACACCCGCGACATCGGCCCGGCGCTCAGGGAGCGCATCGAAGATCTTGTGCGCGACGCGGTCTCGCAGGCGGTGTCGCAGGAGAGCGGGGCCTCGGGCAGCGCCACGAAGGGGACTTGAGGAAAACCCGGTCATCCAATCAGACGAGCCATATGTTGATTAGATGACCTTATTTAGGGCCCACCAAGTTTCCCCTTATGGTTCGGGTCCGGAAATTGCGATATGGTCGCGCCCGTTGAGCAAATTCTCAACTTAATTCCTACTCTGGAGGTTTCACCCATGCAATTCAAGCTGAAATTGACGGCAGCCGTCGCGCTGGCAGCCGTGTCCGGCCTGGCCGCCGCCCAAGACGTGCAAACAGTCAAGATCGGCGGCGTCGCCCCGATGTCCGGTCCGCAGGCCCACTACGGTCGCGACAACGACAACGGCGTGCGGATGGCCATCGAAGATCTGAACGCGCAGAACATCACGATCGGCGGCAAGAAGATCAAGTTCGAAGTGCAGAGCGAAGACGACGCTGCCGACCCGAAGCAGGGCACGGCCGCCGCCCAGAAGCTGTGCGACGCCAAGGTTGCAGGCGTGGTGGGTCACCTGAACTCGGGCACCACCATTCCGGCTTCCAAGGTGTACAACGACTGCGGCATTCCGCACGTGACCGGTTCGGCCACCAACCCGCAGGTGACCAAGCCCGCTTACAAGACCACCTACCGCATCATCGCCAACGACAACGCGCTGGGCGCCGGTCTGGCCCTGTACGCGGCTGACGCGCTCAAGCTCAAGCGCATTGCCGTGATCGACGACCGCACGGCCTACGGCCAGGGCGTCGCCGACGTGTTCAAGGCCACGGCCAAGTCCAAGGGCGTCACCATCGTCGACGAGCAGTTCACGACCGACAAGGCGACCGACTTCATGGCCATCCTGACGGCCATCAAGTCCAAGAACCCCGACGGCGTGTTCTACGGCGGCATGGACGCCCAGGGTGGCCCGATGCTGCGCCAGCTGGAGCAGCTGGGCATGGGCAACGTGAAGTTCTTCGGCGGCGACGGCATCTGCACGGCCGAACTGGCCAAGCTGTCCGCCGGCTCCAAGGTCCTGGGCAACGTGGTGTGCGCCGAAGGCGGCGCCTCGCTGGCCAAGATGCCCGGCGGCGAAGCGTGGAAGAAGCGTTACGACGCGAAGTTCCCGAGCCAGTTCCAGATCTACGCGCCGTACACCTACGACGCCACGTTCGTTCTGGTCGATGCGATGAAGCGTGCGAACTCCGTGGATCCCAAGGTCTACACCGCCAAGCTGGCTGAGACCAACATGAAGGGCATCACGGCGAACATCGCCTTCGAACCCAACGGCGAGCTGAAGAACCCGGCCATGACGCTGTACGTCTACAAGGACGGCAAGAAGTCTGCGCTGAACTGATCCGGCGCGATTCCCGAGCCTGATTGAAGGCCGCCCGCAAGGGCGGCCTTTTTCTTTGTGCGGGGCGCATTCGTTTGCTCGCCGCCCATGTTGGAGCTGTAGGCAGGGCCGCCCTTCTCCTGTCGGTTTTTTCCTACGCCCCGCACCAGGACTGGCTTGGCGCGGGGCGCAGTGTTTCCGCGCGATTGTCTCGACCGTTCGAAGCCGTTACCCTGCCTTGTTTTGTGGCTTGGTCACAGTTGTACACACTCGGGGAAAGACGATGGAAGTCCTGGCAACACTGCCCACTACGGACCGGCACGACGGCGACCTGAAACTGCTGCTCAAGGCCCTGAGCGCGTTCCGCCGGGGCGAAAGCGGCGTGACGCTGCCCACGGAGTGGGATGGCCTGTACGGCAAGATCGCGTCGGAATTCAACGAGCTGTCCGCGCAGACCGCGCGCACCAGCCACAAGCTCAAGTCCGTGGAAAGCGCGGTGCACAACGGCACGCGCGCGCAAAAGCGGGTGGAAGACGGCAAGCTCACCGGCTTCTGGCAGGACAACGTGGCCAGCGTCAACGCGGTTGTGGATGCCGTGGAGCTGTCGTCCGAGCGCACGCGCTCGATGCTGACGGGGCTGACGGAGCTGCGCAAGGGCAATGCGCAAGCGCAGCTGCCCGCCGATTGGACGGGCCTGTTCGGCAAGGTGGCAGACGCGTTCAACGATGTGGTCGGCGAGAACGTGCGCATGTCGCACGAGCTGGCCCGCCTGTCGCGCGTGGTCGGCAAGGAAGGCAAGCTCAAGGAACGCGCCCAGATGGCGTACGCCGGCGGCTTCTGGCGCGATTCCGCCGAAGCCATCAACTCGCTGATCTCCGATCTGGTGCATCCGACGTCCGAAGTGGCGCGCGTGATCGGCGCCGTGGCACAGGGCGACCTGTCCAAGTCGATGGCGCTGGAGGCCGACGGGCGGGCGCTTGAAGGCGAATTCCTGCGCACCGCCATGACCATCAACAAGATGGTGCAGCAGCTAGGCACCTTCGCGGCCGAAGTGACGCGCGTGGCGCGCGAAGTGGGCACCGAAGGCAAGCTGGGCGGCCAGGCCGATGTGCAGGGCGTGGCCGGCACGTGGAAAGACTTGACCGACTCGGTGAACTCGATGGGCTCGAACCTGACGGCCCAGGTGCGAAACATTGCCGACGTGACGAAAGCCGTGGCGGCCGGTGACCTCTCCAAGAAAATCACCGTGGACGTGAAGGGTGAGATTCTCGAACTCAAGGCCACGATCAACACCATGGTGGACCAGCTCTCGTCGTTCGCGTCGGAAGTGACGCGGGTGGCGCGCGAAGTGGGTACCGAAGGCAAGCTGGGCGGCCAGGCCGATGTGCAGGGCGTGGCCGGCACCTGGAAGGACCTGACCGACAACGTGAACTTCATGGCCGGTAACCTCACGTCCCAGGTGCGGAACATTGCGGAAGTGACGACGGCCGTGGCGGCCGGTGACCTCTCCAAGAAGATCACCGTGGACGTGAAGGGTGAAATCCTGGAACTGAAGAACACCATCAACACCATGGTCGACCAGCTGCGGTCGTTCGCTTCGGAAGTGACGCGGGTGGCGCGCGAGGTGGGTACCGAAGGAAAGCTGGGCGGCCAGGCCGATGTGCAGGGCGTGGCCGGTACCTGGAAGGATTTGACCGACAACGTGAACTTCATGGCCGGTAACCTGACCTCGCAGGTCCGGAACATCGCCGACGTCACGAAGGCGGTGGCCACCGGCGACCTGTCCAAGAAGATCACGGTGGACGTGAAGGGCGAAATTCTCGAACTCAAGAACACCATCAACACCATGGTGGACCAGCTGCGGTCCTTCGCTTCGGAAGTGACGCGGGTGGCGCGGGAAGTGGGCACCGAAGGCAAGCTGGGCGGCCAGGCCGACGTGCAGGGCGTGGCCGGCACCT
>NZ_JACCWG010000158.1 GCF_013697775.1 Ramlibacter sp.
GGCGCGCACCAGCAGCAGGTCTTCTTCCAGCAGTGGCGTGATGTCCAGTTCGCGCGAGGGCTGGGCGTTGTACAGCACGGCGATGTCCAGCCGGCCGCTGGTCAGGGCGTCCTGCAGCGCGCCCGACAAGCCTTCGCTGATCGACAGGCGCGCATCCGGCATGGCTTGGCCGACGACGCGGGTCAGGGGCACGGCCAGCACGCGGGCCACGCTGCTGGGCAGGCCCACGGCCACGCGGCCGGCCAGGCCGCCGCGCAGGCGGCCCAGGTCTTCGCGGGCGCGCTCCACCTGGTGCAGGATGCCCCTTCCATGGTCCAGCAGCACGCGGCCGGCTTCGGTGGGCACCGCCCCGCGGCCGTTGCGCACCAGCAGGGTCTGGCGCAGCTCCACCTCCAGTAGCCGCACCTGGCGGCTGAGCGCAGGCTGGGCCACGTCCAGCTCGATGGCGGCGCGCGTGAAGCTGCCGAGCTCGGCCACGCGCACGAAGTAGGCGAGCTGTTTCAGGTCCATGGGCTCACCAGTCTAGAACATAGCTGAGACACAGCTATGCGCGTTTGTTCTAGCTGATAGCGGGGCCTCCGGCTTCCAGGGGCTTGCCAGCGCACGCACAATGCCTCGCATGCCGATCCGCGGAATCTCGTCCATGGCCACCCGCCAGGTGCTGGCTGAGCTGGCGTCTGCCTATGAAGCGCGCACCGGCGTCGCCGTGGCCATCGAGTCCGTCGGCGGCGTCGATGCCGCCAAGCGCGTGCAGGCGGGCGAAGCCTTCGACGTCGTATTCCTCGCCGACGCTGCCATCGACAAGCTGGTGGCTAGCGGCCATGCCGTCGCGGGCAGCCGCGTGGATCTGGTGCGCTCGGACGTCGCGGTCGCTGTGCGCGCCGGCGCGCCGCGGCCAGACTTGTCCACCGAAGAAGCCGTGAAGCAGGCCGTGCTGGCCGCGCCGACGCTGGGCTATTCCACCGGGCCGAGCGGCGTGGCGCTGGTGCAGCTGTTCGAGCGCTGGGGCATCGCAGACCAGGTGCGCCCGCGCATCGTGCAGGCACCGCCGGGCGTGCCGGTGGGTTCGCTGGTGGCACGGGGCGACGTGGCGCTGGGCTTCCAGCAGCGCAGCGAGTTGATCCACCTCGAAGGCATCGACGTCGTCGGGCCGCTGCCGGCGCCGATCGCCATCGTCACCGTGTTCAGCGGCGCGGTGTGCGCAGCTTCGCAGCAGGCCGACGCGGCGCGCGACCTGCTCGACTTCATGGCCGCGCCGCAATGGGCCGAGGCCAAGCGCCGTCAGGGCATGGAGCCCGCCTGAATCCGCTAAAACAGAAGACGCAGCAAGGACCACGCATGAGCCTCATCATCGATTGCCACGGCCACTACACCACCGCGCCCAAGGCGCTGGAAGAGTGGCGCAACCGGCAGATCGCCGGCATCAAGGACCCGGCGCAGATGCCCAAGCCCTCGGAGCTGAAAATCTCCGACGACGACATCCGCGAGACCATCGTCAACAACCAGCTGCGCCTGATGAAGGAGCGTGGCAACGACCTCACGCTGTTCTCGCCGCGCGCCAGTTTCATGGCGCACCACATCGGCGACTTCGAGGTGTCCAGCACCTGGGCCGCCATCTGCAACGCGCTGTGCTTTCGCGTGTCGCAGCTGTTCCCGGAACACTTCGCGCCGGTGGCCATGCTGCCGCAGTCGCCCGGCGTCGATCCGAAGACCTGCATTCCCGAGCTGGTGAAGTGCGTGGAGCAGTACGGCTGCGTCGGCATCAACCTGAATCCCGATCCCTCGGGCGGGCACTGGAAGGAGCCGCCGCTCACCGACAGATGGTGGTACCCCATCTACGAGAAGATGGTGGAGTACGACATTCCGGCCATGATCCACGTGTCCACCTCGTGCAACCCGTGCTTCCACACCACCGGCGCGCACTACCTGAACGCGGACACCACGGCCTTCATGCAGTGCGTGCAGGGCGACCTGTTCAAGGACTTCCCGACGCTGCGCTTCCTCATCCCCCACGGCGGCGGTGCCGTGCCCTACCACTGGGGGCGCTTTCGCGGCCTGGCGCAGGAGATGAAGAAGCCGCTGCTGGACGACCATGTGATGAACAACATCTTCTTCGACACCTGCGTGTACCACCAGCCGGGCATCGACCTGCTGAACACGGTGATCCCGGTGAAGAACGTGCTGTTCGCCAGCGAGATGATCGGCGCGGTGCGCGGCATCGACCCGACCACCGGCAACTACTACGACGACACCAAGCGCTACATCGACGCGTCGACGATTTTGAGCGCAGAAGACAAGCACCAGATTTTCGAGGCCAACACGCGGCGCGTCTTTCCGCGGCTGGATGCGCGCTTGAAACAGCAAGGACGTTGAGATGTACGAACTGGGCGTTGTCTACCGCAACATCAAGCGTGCCGACCGCGAGGTGGCCGATGCGCTGGCCGGCCTGGGCTCGGCCACCGTGCACGAGGCCATGGGCCGCGTGGGCTTGCTGAAGCCGTATATGCGGCCGATCTATGCCGGCGCGCAGGTGTCCGGCACGGCCGTCACGGTGCTGCTGCATCCGGGCGACAACTGGATGATGCACGTGGTGGCCGAGCAGATCCAGCCGGGCGACATCGTCGTGGCGGCCATTACCGCCGAATGCACCGACGGCTATTTCGGCGACCTGCTGGCCAACTCGTTCCAGGCGCGCGGCGCGCGCGCGCTCGTCATCGACGCCGGCGTGCGCGACGTGAAGACGCTCACCGAGATGCGGTTCCCGGTGTGGAGCAAGTGCATCAGTTCCAAGGGAACCATCAAGGCGACCATCGGTTCGGTGAACATCCCGGTGGTGTGCGCCGGCGCGCTGGTGACGCCGGGCGACGTGATCGTGGCCGACGACGACGGCGTGGTGTGCGTGCCCGCCGCGATGGCCAAGAAGACGCTGGACGCCGCGGCAGCCCGCGAAGCCAACGAAGGCGAGAAGCGCGCCAAGCTGGCCTCGGGCGTGCTGGGGCTGGACATGTACAAGATGCGCGAGCCGCTGGAGAAAGCGGGATTGAAATACATCGATTGAAGCACCGTTCCCACACCCGTTCGGGCTGAGCTTGTCGAAGCCCGCGCAAGCCCTTCGACAGGCTCAGGGCGAACGGACTTTCCTCCAAGGCGAACGGATTCGGAAGAACACATGGAATTCACCAAAACGCCCGGCTGGCTCGACTGGTACGCCAACCCCAGCAAGCCGCACTTCCAGCTGCCCCCGGGCGCGGTGGACGCGCACTGCCACGTGTTCGGCCCCGGCGACCGGTTCCCCTACGCGCCCGAGCGCAAGTACACGCCGTGCGACGCCAGCTGGCAGCAGCTGTTCGCGCTGCGCGACCACCTGGGCTTCGACAAAAACGTGATCGTGCAGGCCACATGCCACGGTGCGGACAACAGCGCGATGGTGGATGCGCTGAAACACGCCAACGGCAAGGCGCGTGGCATCGCCACCGTGCGCCGCAGTGTGACCGACAACGAACTGCAAGCAATGAACGCCGCCGGCGTGCGCGGCGTGCGCTTCAACTTCGTCAAGCGGCTGGTGGATTTCACGCCCAAGGACGAACTGCTGGAGATCGCCGCGCGCATCGCGCCGCTGGGCTGGCAGGTGGTGATCTACTTCGAGGCGGTGGACCTGCCCGAGCTGTGGGACTTCTTCACCCGGTTGCCGACCACGGTGGTGGTGGACCACATGGGCCGGCCCGACGTGAACAAGCCGATCGACGGCTCCGAGTTCGCACTGTTCCTGAAATTCATGCGCGAGCATGAGAACGTGTGGAGCAAGGTGAGCTGCCCCGAACGCCTGTCGGTGGCCGGCCCGCCGGCGCTGGATAGCGAGCGCAACGCCTACCGCGACGTGGTGCCGTTCGCGCGCAAGGTGGTGGAGAGTTTCCCCGACCGCGTGCTGTGGGGCACCGACTGGCCGCACCCGAACCTGAAGGACCACATGCCCGACGACGGCCTGCTGGTGGACTTCATCCCGCACATCGCCACCACGCCGGAACTGCAGCGCAAACTGCTGGTGGACAACCCGACGCGACTTTATTGGAGCACTTGACCGTTCGATCAGGGTACCCACCGTTCGCCCTGAGCCTGTCGAAGGGCTTCGACAAGCTCAGCCCGAACGGATGCGATACCAACCCGAACGAGGTGAAACACGATGCCACTCGACAAACCCTACAGAGGCGTGCCCGGCACGACCATCTTCGACGCCGACCAAAGCCGCATGGGCTATGCACTCAACCAGTTCTGCATGTCGCTCATGAAGGCCGAGAACCGCGAGCGCTTCAAGAAGGACGAGCGCGCCTACCTCGACGAATGGCCGATGACCGAGGAGCAGAAGCAGGCGGTGCTGGCGCGCGACCTGAACCGCTGCATTGCGCTGGGCGGCAACATCTACTTCCTGGCCAAGATCGGCGCCACCGACGGCAAGAGCTTCCAGCAGATGGCCGGTTCCATGACCGGCATGAGCGAGGACGCCTACCGCGAGATGATGATCGGCGGCGGCCGCCACCCGAAATGGGGAAGGGAGAACACGTAATGGCCCGCATCACCGCATCCGTCTACACATCGCACGTGCCGGCCATCGGCGCGGCCATGGACCTGAAGAAGACCGAAGAGCCGTACTGGCAGAAGGTGTTCGCGGGCTACGAGTTCTCGCGCCAGTGGATGAGGGACAACAAGCCCGACGTGGTGTTCCTGGTCTTCAACGACCACGCCACCGCGTTCAGCCTGGAGATGATCCCGACCTTCGCCATCGGCACCGCCGCGCACTACAAGGTGGCGGATGAAGGTTGGGGCCCGCGCCCGGTGCCCGACGTGCAGGGCGACCCCGACTTCGCGGCGCACATCGCGCACTCGGTGATCCAGCAGGACTTCGACCTCACCATCGTCAACAAAATGGACGTGGACCACGGCCTCACCGTGCCGCTGTCGCTGCTGTGCGGCGACGCGCAGGAATGGCCGTTCAAGGTGGTGCCGTTCGCGGTCAACGTGGTGCAGTACCCGGTGCCTAGCGGCATGCGCTGCTTCCGCCTGGGCCAGGCGATCCGCAAGGCCGTGGAGAGCTACGACGAAGACCTGAACGTGCAGATCTGGGGCACCGGCGGCATGAGCCACCAGCTGCAGGGCCCGCGTGCCGGCCTGATCAACCGCGAGTGGGACAACGCCTTCCTGGACCGCCTGATCGCCGACCCCGAAGGACTCGCAGCCGTGCCGCACATGGAGTACGTGCAGGAAGCCGGCAGCGAAGGCATCGAGCTGGTGATGTGGCTCATTGCCCGCGGCGCGATGGCCGATGTCGACGGTGGACCGAAGCCCACGCTGCGGCACCGCTTCTACCACGTGCCCGCGTCCAACACGGCGGTGGGCCACATGATCCTGGAGAACCGATAACCCGTTCGGGCTGAGCTTGTCGAAGCCCCGGCACGCGCCACCCTTCGACAGGCTCAGGCCGAACGGATTGCAAGGAGAAAAGACAATGAGCAAGACAGTACGCATCGCACTGGCCGGGCCCGGCGCCTTCGGCATCAAGCACCTGGACGCCCTCAAGCTGATCGACGGCGTCGAGGTGGTGTCCATCATCGGCCGCGAGCTGCCCAAGGCGCAGGAAGTCGCGCAGAAGTACGGCGCGAAGCACGTGACCACCGAGCTGGGCGAGGCGCTGGCCCGCCCCGACGTGGACGCCGTGATCCTGTGCACGCCCACGCAGATGCATGCCGCGCAGTCCATCGCCGCCATGCAGGCCGGCAAGCACGTGCAGGTGGAGATCCCGCTGTGCGACAAACTGGAGGACGGCCGCGCCGTTGTCGCGATGCAAAAGCAGAGCGGCCTGGTGGCGATGGTGGGCCACACGCGCCGCTTCAACCCCAGCCACCAGTACGTGCACGAGAAGATTGCGGCCGGCGAATTCCACATCCAGCAGATGGACGTGCAGACCTACTTCTTTCGCCGCAGCAACATGAACGCGCTGGGCCAGCCGCGCAGCTGGACCGACCACCTGCTATGGCACCACGCCGCGCACACGGTGGACCTGTTCCAGTACCAGACCGGCAGCAAGGTGGTGAAGGCCAACGCGGTGCAGGGGCCGGTCCATCCGCAGCTGGGCATCGCCATGGACATGAGCATCCAGCTCAAGACCGAGAGCGGCGCCATCTGCACGCTGTCGCTGTCCTTCAACAACGACGGCCCGCTGGGCACCTTCTTCCGCTACATCGGCGACACCGCGACGTACATCGCGCGCTACGACGACCTGGTGAACGGGAAGGAAGAGAAGATCGACGTGTCCCAGGTGGACCTGTCGATGAACGGCATCGAGCTGCAGGACCGCGAGTTCATCGCCGCCATCCGCGAAGGGCGCGAGCCGAACTCCAGCGTCGCCAAGGTGCTGCCCTGCTACGAGGTGCTGGACCAGCTGGAGCAACAGTTGGTCGGGTAGGCTCACGGCCATGCAACAACGGCAACTCGGACCTTTTTCTGTCTCGGCCATCGGGCTGGGCTGCATGAACCTCAGCCACGCCTACGGCACGCCGCCTTCGGCGCAGCAGGGCGAGCGCGTGCTGCTGTCTGCGCTGGATGCGGGCGTGATGCTGTTCGACACCGCGGCGCTGTACGGCTTCGGCGCCAACGAAACCCTGGTCGGGCGCGTGTTCAGGAACCGCCGCTGGGACATCACGCTCGCGAGCAAGGGCGGCA
>NZ_JACCWG010000161.1 GCF_013697775.1 Ramlibacter sp.
AGGCGGCGCAGCGCGCCTCGGCGGCGGTGGTCAGCATCAACACCAGCAAGGCGCCCGAGCGCCATCCGTCCAACGACCCGTGGTTCCGCTTCTTCTTCGGCGAACAGGGCGCAGAGCCGCAGATGGGCCTGGGCAGCGGCGTGATCATCAGCACCGACGGCTTCATCCTGACCAACAACCACGTGGTGGAAGGCGCCGACGAGATCGACGTGGTGCTCAACGACAGCCGGCACGCGCGGGCCAAGGTGATCGGCACCGACCCCGACACCGACCTCGCCATCCTGAAGGTCGCCCTGGACCGGCTGCCGGTCATCACGCTGGGCAACTCCGACAGCCTGCAGGTGGGCGACCAGGTGCTGGCGATCGGCAACCCCTTCGGCGTCGGACAGACGGTGACCAGCGGCATCGTGAGCGCGCTGGGGCGCAACCAGCTGGGCATCAACACCTTCGAGAACTTCATCCAGACCGATGCGGCCATCAACCCCGGCAACTCGGGCGGCGCCCTGGTCGACGTGAACGGCAACCTGATGGGCATCAACACCGCGATCTATTCGCGCTCGGGCGGCAGCATGGGCATCGGCTTCGCCATTCCGGTGTCCACCGCCAAGCTGGTGCTGGAAGGCATCGTCAAGGAAGGCGTGGTCACGCGCGGCTGGATCGGGGTGGAGCCGGCCGAGCTCTCGCCCGAGCTGATGGAAACCTTCGGCGTGAAGGCCAAGAAGGGCGTGCTGATCACCGGCGTGCTGCAGAACGCGCCGGCTGCGCAGGCCGGCATCCGGCCCGGCGACGTGATCGTGGAGGTGGCGGGCAAGGACGTCAGCACCGTGTCGGAACTGCTCAGCAGCGTGGCGGGCTTGAAGCCGGGCGCGCCGGCGAAATTCCGCATCCAGCGGCGCGACGACACGAGCGAGCTCACTGTCACGCCCGGCAAGCGGCCCAAGCCCAAGCAGCAGCCGCAGGACCAGCGCCAGCCGCCCCAGCAGCGCTAATGGCGAATGGCGCTTACGGCTTCGCCGCCTCGGCGGGGTCGTCTTCCGGCGCTTTGGTGGTGCGCACGAACAGGTGCGCGCACACGATGCCGACCTCGTACAGGCCCCCCACCACCGCCAGCAGGATCAGCATGGAACCGGCATCCGGCGGCGTGACCAGCGCCGTGGCCACGGCCGCGAGGACCCAGAAGTACCCGCGCCAGGCGCGCAGCTGCGCCACCTGCACCACGCCCATGCGCACCAGCAGGATGACCGCCACCGGCACCTCGAAGGCCAAGCCAAAGGCCAGGAACATGCCCAGCACGAAGCTCAGGTACTCCTCGATGTCAGGCGCCGCCGTGATGCTCTTGGGCGCGAAGCCCTGGATGAACTTGAACACCTGGCCGAACACGAAGAAGTAGCAGAACCCGACGCCGATGAAGAACAGGATGCTGCTGGAGATCACCAGCGGCATCACCAGCTTCTTTTCGTGCGAATACAGGCCGGGCGCGACGAAGGCCCACACCTGGTAGAGCACGACCGGCAGCGCCAGCAGGAAGGCCGCCATGAACATGATCTTCAGCGGCACGATGAACGGCGAGATGACCGAGGTGGCGATCAGGGTCGCGCCCTTGGGCAGGTAGGCCACCAGCGGCGCGGCCAGCAGGTCGTACAGCGCCGACGGCCCGGGGTACAGCGCCAGCAGCGCCGCCATCACCCCCACCGCGAGGGCGGCCTTGATCAGCCGGTCGCGCAGCTCGAACAGGTGTTCGACGAAGGGCTGCTCGGTGCCTTCGAGTTCGTCTTTGGGATCGGGCGGGGAAGAGGACATGGGGAATCGTTGGCCGGCGCATCCGCGCGGAAAGAAGGAACAGGATCGCCGGCGCGGCCGCTCAGTTGAATTTTTGCGGCCGGTACTTCGCCACGCGCGCCGCGCCCGACAGCGCGCGGGTGCGCACACCGCTGCGCGCCTTGAACCAGTGCGGCACGGCGCCCTGCTTCAGGCGCCATTTCTTCTTCGGGTGCCGGTACTCGGGGAAACCAGGCGGCCGCTGGTCCAGCGCGGTGGAGGTCGCATCCTCCCAGTGCTTCTCGAAATCGGCGGCGGTGGAGTGGATGGAGGTTTCGACGTCGCGCGCGGCGGTCTCCACCGATTCCTTCATCTTGCGCAGCTCGTCCAGCTCCATCGAGCGGTTGACCTCCGCCTTCACGTCGTTCACGTAGCGCTGGGCCTTGCCCAGCAGCGTGCCGACAGTGCGCGCCACGCGCGGCAGTTTCTCCGGCCCGATGACGATCAGCGCCACGGCGCCGATGAGCATCATCTTCGAGAGGCCGAGGTCGATCATGGGCGCTGGGAAACCGCTCGGCTCAGGAACGGTTTTTGGCTTCGACGTCGATGGTGCCCTTGTCGACGGGCTGCTGCGCCGCCGTCACCTGGCCGGCGGGCGGCACCGGCGTGTCGGGCGCGGAGCCGTCGCGCATGCCGTCCTTGAACCCCTTGACGGCGCCGCCGAGGTCTCCGCCCATGTTCTTGAGCTTCTTGGTGCCGAACACCAGCACGACGATCAACAGCACGATCAGCCAGTGCCAAATGGAAAACGAACCCATGGTGTCTCCTACGGACGCGACAGTAATGCAATGAGGTGGATTCTAGACCCGCGCCGGAAGTTCACTTGCGGCAAAGTGCCGAGCTCAAGCTCAGCCTTTCTTCCACGGGCGGGGGCCGCCGATCACGTGGAAGTGCAGGTGGTGCACCTCCTGGCCGCCGTGTTCGCCGACGTTGGACACCAGCCGGAAGCCGCCGTCCGGGTACGGCACGCAGCCCTCCTGCTGGGCCAGCTGGGGCACCCGCGCCATCATGCGCCCGAGCATCGCCGCGTGGCGCTCCTCGACGTGGGCAATCGACACGATGTGCTCCTTGGGAATCATCAGGAAGTGCACCGGCGCCCACGGGTTGATGTCGTGGAAGGCGAACATCTCCTCGTCTTCGTAGACCTTGCGCGAGGGGATCTTGCCCTCGGCGATCTTGCAGAAGATGCAGTTCGGGTCGGAATGGCTCATACCGGTGGCTCTTTCAAGAGGGCATGCGCAGGCTGTCGAAGCGCAGCCAGCCGCGCACGAAACGGTACACGTACCAGGCGCCGATCACGAACCAGGCGGTCGCGCCCGGCACGAAGAACAGCAGCCACAGCGGGCTGGACACCAGCAGCCACAGCATCGTCCACCAGAAGGTGGAGATCATGTAGTCGTGGTGCGCCGTGTACAGCGCGTCGTGTTCGTCGCCGCGCTTGACGTAGTTGATGATCAGCGCCACCACCGACGCCGACCACAGCGTGAACGGCGCCACGGCGTGCATGGCGTACAGCACGTTCATCATGGTGCGGTCGCCCGAGGTCTTCGCGTCGATGGTGGTGATGTCCTGCTGTCCGCCCATGCGTCGGTTCATTCGCCTGCTCCTTCGCGCCCGAGCGCCTTGCGCAGGGCTTTTTCTTCCAGACCACTCATGCCTTCGCGGCGCTCCAGTTCGGCGATCACGTCGGCCGGCGACAGGCCGTAGTGGGCCAGCGCGATCATCGAGTGGAACCACAGGTCGGCCACCTCGCCGACCAGCTTGTGCGGCGCGCCGCCATGGTCCGCGTCCTTGGCAGCCATGACCACCTCGGTGGCTTCCTCGCCGATCTTCTTGAGGAAGGCGTCCGGGCCCTTGTGCAGCAGCCGCGCCACGTAGCTGGCCTCGGGGTCGCCGCCATTGGCGGGCTTGCGGCTTTCGATGATGGCGGCCAGCCGGGCGAGCGAATCGTTGGAGCGCATGGTGCTCAGGTGTAGATGGCCGAGGGATCTTTCAAGACCGGCTCGACCGCATGCCAGGCGCCGTCCTTGTAAAGATGGAAGAAGCAGCTGTGGCGGCCGGTGTGGCAGGCGATGGACGGATCGTGCCCGTGCTGGGTGACTTTGAGCAGCAGCACGTCGTTGTCGCAGTCCATGCGGATTTCGTGCACCTGCTGCACGTGGCCCGATTCCTCGCCCTTGAACCACAGCCTCGCGCGCGAGCGGCTGAAGTACACGGCGCGCCCGAGCGCCGCGGTCTCGCGCAGGGCTTCGCGGTCCATCCAGGCGAACATCAGCACGTCGCCGGACGACGCTTCCTGCGCAATGACGGGGACCAGCCCCTGGGCGTCCCACTTGATTTCGTCCAGCCAATCCATGGCGCTATTAGAGCCGAACCGGAATGCCGCGCTCGGCCATGCGCGCCTTGGCCTGGCCCACGGTGTATTCGCCGTAGTGGAAGATGCTGGCAGCCAGCACCGCGTCGGCACCGCCCTGCTGGATGCCGTCGGCCAAGTGGTCCAGGTTGCCGACGCCGCCCGAGGCGATCACCGGCACCGGCACCGCGTCGCTGACGGCGCGGGTGAGTTCCAGGTCGAAGCCGGCCTTGGTGCCGTCGCGGTCCATGCTGGTCAGCAGGATCTCGCCGGCGCCGCGCCGCGCCATCTCGGCGGCCCACTGCACCGCGTCCAGGCCGGTGTTGCGGCGCCCGCCGTGGCTGTACACGTCCCAGCCCGGCCCGCGGGTGGCGGCCTCGCCGGCGCTGCGCCGCTTGGCGTCGATCGCCACCACGATGCACTGCGCGCCGTACTTGGCCGACGCCGCGGTGATCACGTCGGGATTGGCGATGGCGGCGGAATTGAAGCTGGTCTTGTCCGCACCCGCGTTCAGCAGGCGCCGCACGTCTTCCACCGTGCGCACGCCGCCGCCCACCGTGAGCGGAATGAACACCTGCGAGGCGACGCCCTCGATGATGTGCAGGATCAGGTCGCGGTCGTCGCTGGTGGCGGTGATGTCCAGGAAGGTGAGTTCGTCGGCGCCCTGCTCGTTGTAGCGCGCGGCGATCTCCACCGGGTCGCCGGCGTCGCGCAGTTCGAGGAAGTTGACGCCTTTGACGACGCGCCCGCCGGTGACGTCCAGGCAGGGAATGATGCGTTTTGCGAGCATGCCGCCATTCTAGGTTTCATCGCCGGGCAGGCCGCGGCTACTCGGCCGCGATGCCGCGTGCCTTGATCAGGGACGCCAGCATCTCGGATTCGCGGTTCAGCAGCGTCTTGAAGCCGCGCTGGTCCAGCCATTGCGGTTCGGCCGCGAAGGTCGCGAAGCGCTGGCGCACGTCGGCGTCCACGAGCGCCTTGCGCACCGCGTTGCCCAGCGTGCCGACCACGTCGGCCGGCGTCGCCGGCGGAGCCCACAGGCCATACCAGATGTCCAGCTCGGAGGCCTTCACGCCCTGTTCGGCCAGCGTGGGCGTCTCGGGGAAGAAAGGCGAGCGGCGTGCGCTGGCCACCCCCAGCAGCTTGACCTTGCCGGCCCGGATGAAGGGCAAGGCACTTCCCGGGTCGAAGACGAAATCCACCTGCCCGGAGGCCACGTCCTGCAGCGCGGGCGCGGCGCCGCGGTAGGGAATGTGCGTCACGAAGATCTGCGCCTGCTGCTTGAACAGCTCGCCCGCAAGATGCGGAGGCGTGGCATTGCCGGCCGACGCATACGTCATGCGGCCGGGCGTCGAACGCGCCTGGGCGACCAAGGCTCGCGCGTCGCTGCCGGGCAGGTCGGGGCGGGCAACGAGGTACAGCTGGCTGGACGCAACGGCGCAGACGGGCTGCAGGTCGCGCGACGGCACCAGCTGCGATTTGTAGAGCCACGGATTGGCCGTCTCCACACCGGTGGGCGCGAACAGGAAGGCCTGCCCCTCGCCGCCGGCACGCGCCACTTCCAGCGCCGCGATGTTGCTGCTCGCGCCGGGCCGGTTCTCGATGGTGATCTGCTGGCCTATGTCGGCACCGACCTTTTGCGCCATGAGGCGCGCCATCACGTCGGTGATGCCGCCAGGCGGATAGCCCACGACCCAGCGGATCGGGCGCGTCGGCCACGCGGGCTGGGCTCTGACCGTGCCCAGCCCGGCCAGCAGCGCGGGCACGGCCAGCATGGCCGTGCGGCGGGACGTCTTGTTGCTCTCGTTCACGTGGGTCCTCCCTGTTGTCGTTCGTTGTTGCTATGCGTTGTCCGTCATTCCAGGCCGCTGCCCAGCTGGTCGCGCAGCACGTGCTTCAACACCTTCCCCGAGGCATTGCGCGGCAGCTGCGCCATGAACACCAGCCGTTGCGGCAGCTTGAAGCCGGCCAGCCGGTCGCGCGCGAACGCGCGCAGCTGCTCCAGCAGCAGGTGCTCGCCCTGGCGGCGCACGACCACGGCCGTCACGGCCTCGCCCCAGCGGGGATCCGGGCAGCCGATGACCGCGACGTCGGCGATGGCGGGATGCGCGGCCAGCACGTTCTCGACTTCCGCGGGAGACACCTTCTCCCCGCCGGTGTCGATGACGTCCTTGATCCGGTCGCGCACGTACAGGAATCCTTCCTCGTCCAGCGAGCCCAGGTCGCCGGTCTGCAGCCAGCCGTCCAGCACCGTGGATGCCGTCGCCTGCGTGTTGCCCCAGTAGCCAAGCATGCATTGCGGCCCCCGGTAGACGATGTGGCCGACGGCGCCCGCGGCCACCGCCTTGCCGCGCTCGTCCACGACACGGATCTCGCCCGTGTCGAATGCCTTGCCGCACGACAGCAGGCGCCGCCCGGCCTCGATTTCCGCGGGGTCGAGCGCGGTGAACATGCCCGTGCTCTCGGTCATGCCGTACACGTGGTACATGCGGGCGCGGGGAAACGCGGCGCGCGCGCGCGCGATCAACTCCTCGGGCATGGCGGAGGCGCCGAAGCACAGGGCGCCGAGCGACTCCACGTGCACGCACCTGCGCTCCATTTCCTCGGTCACCATGCGGATCACGGCCGGGACCAGCAGCGTCTTGGTGATCCGGTGCTGCACCATGGCGTCGACGATCGCCGCGGCCTGCACCTCGCCGTGCAGGAAGATGTGCGCGCCCGAGATGAGCGAGAACAGCGCCCAGTCGACGCCGGCGATGTGGAACAGCGGAAGGCACACCAGCGCCCGGTCTTCCGGGTTGAACGCCCCGAGCGCGCGCGCGCCGGTCTGCGCGATGGACGCGATGTTGGCGTGCGTCAGCATCACGCCCTTGGGCTTGCCCGTGGTGCCGGAGGTGTACATCTGCAGCAGCACGGCGGTTGCTTCCGCGCGCTGCGGCGATGCGGCCGCCGCGCCCTGCGCCTCCGGCGCGCGCCCCAGGCTCTCGGCCGCGTCGAGCGAGCCGAAGCGGCCCGGCACGCCAGCCATGCCGGCGGAGTCCGCCACGATGCGGCTCGGCGCGCAGTCGTCCAGGATGCCGCCGATCTCCGACGGCGAGAGCCGCGTGTTGATCGGCACCAGCGCGGCGCCGATGGCGCAGCAGGCCAGCAGCAGCTCGAAGAACCAGGGTCCGTTCTTGGCCACCAGCGCGATCCTGTCGCCCGGCTGCACGCCGGCGGCGCGCAGCCATTGGGCGACGTCGTCGGCGCGCTGGAGCAGTTCCCCGTAGGAGATCGCGGGTCCGTCGCCGAAGGTGATGGCGGGTGCATCCACCCCCCCCGGGTGCTGCTTCACCATGTCCAGGAAATTCATACCGAGGTCACTCCACGAAAATGCGGGCAATCGAGCCGATCGAGCAGTACATGACGTCCCGGTGCCAGCCGGCGGAGAGGAACATCCCATTGGCGGTGGTGCTCTGCGTGGCGACGCGGCCTATCTCGGCCCCGGTCTCCACGTCGAGCAGCACCAGTTCGTCGCGACCGCGCTGGAAGTCGTTGACCATCACTTCGCCGGTGTCCGGAAAGAGGATCATCTGCATGGAAATGCGGCAGGGCTTGGCCCATAGCTTCTCGAAGCCGCCGGCCGTGTGGCGCCAGCCGCCGATCCAGCCGTTGCCCGTGTCGAAGCCGATCGCGACCTGGCGCACCGGGTCGAACCCCGGCGGGCTGAAGATGCTGCCGCGCGGCAGGCCGAACATGTCCAGCACCTCCATCCGGGCCCCGTCCGCAGTGTTCGCCGTGTCGATGCGGATCAGCTTCTGCGGGCTGGACGCGAGGCCGTGGAACGCGGCGCCCCGGCGCGGGCGCACGGCACCGACCTGCGGCGTGGAGAAGATCGCCACATTGGCTTCGTTGTCGCCGTTGTCCTGGCACCAGCACGCGCCCGGGGTGATGCACGAATCCCAGGAAAAGGATTGCGCGTCGTCCGGCAGCGTGCGGTAGAGCGGCTGCCAGCCCTCGTCCAGCGCCAGCGTGCCGCTCTCGTAGCGGTACCTGTAGAAATGGTGGCTGCCCGGCACGTACACCCGCTGGCCGCCGGCGTCCGTGCCCATCGCGATGCGGCCCATGGACACCTCGGGAATCGCGATCTCCGGGCCGACCTGCTCCAGCCGCTCGGCCTCCAGCACGACGAACTTCGAGGCGCGCGAAGCGTCGCGCTCGATGTTCTTCATGACCAGCATGCCGTCGTGCATCACCAGCAGGCTGTTGTATGCCGCGTCCTGCGGCAGCACCGCCTGGGCGACGACCTGGCAGTCCCTGTCCAGCTTGAAGCACCGGTTGCCGTTGTTCGCGTACAGGTAGCCGTTCTCGTGCACCACGATCCCGCCGCACCAGGTGTGCCCGCCCGCCGGCAGCCTGGGCGACGCGGAAATGGTCTCCAGCGTCAGCGGATCGAGCCGTTCCACCGCGGCATAGCGCTCGGCGCTGTCCAGGTGGTTGTTGTAAAGCAGGTATAGCTCGCCAGGAGCGCGCAGCACCATCATGACGTTCCACTCGCCGTTGTGGCGCGTCACCTGGGCCAGCCGCTCGCCCTGGCGCAAGCCGATGCCCGCCGAACGGGGCGCCTTCTGCCGGCGCGGTCCGCCGCACTCGGCGGGCCACGGGCTGTCGTAGTAGCCGGGTATCCGGCCTTCCCTGTCTATCATTGGTCTCACCGCCCTGAATTTACCCAAGGGTAAGATTAATTCTCCCATGAGAAAACTCCATACCCCAGAAGATCGCTCGGATACCCCGGCCAACTTCCGCTGGGGACCGGGCAATGCGGCGCCCGATGCGGTCCAGGAACAAAAGCGCGAAGCCATCCTCGCCGCGGCGGCGGAGCTGTTCAACCGCAATGGCTACATGCGCACCTCGCTGACCGACGTGGCGCAAAGCCTGGCGCTCACCAAGGCGGCGCTCTACTACTATTTCAAAGACAAGCAGAGCCTCTTGTTCGCCTGCTCGCTGGTGGCCCACCAGGGTGCCCAGCGCGTGGTGGAAGAGGCTTTGCGCGACGACGGCGGCGCGAACGGCCTGCAGGGTCTTTCCGTGTGCCTGCAACGCTATGCACTGCACGTGATGGACGGAAACTTCCAGTCGGTGATGTTCCTGGACTCGCGCGAATTCAGCGACGAGCAGGTGACCCAGGTCCTGGGATGCCGCGACGCTTTCGACCGCGGCCTGCGCGAGCTCATTCAGCGGGGGGTGGACGACGGCTCGATCCGCCCCTGCGATCCCAAGCTGGCTTCACTCACGCTGCTGGGGGCGGTGAACTGGATCGCGCGCTGGTACCGACCCGGCGGCGCCCTGTCCATCGAGGCGGTCGCCGAGCAGGTGGTCAGCTACGCGCTCACCGGCATCGCGACGCCGGCGGGCGTCAGCTCGCCAGCTGGTCGGCGCGCTCCTGCGCCTTGACGAAGTCCAGGTCGCCGGAATAGATGGCGCGCCCGCAGATCACGCCCTCGATGCCTTCGGCTTCCACCGCGCACAGCTTCTCGATGTCGGCCATGTTGGACAGCCCGCCCGAGGCGATGACCGGGATGCTGAGCGACTGCGCCAGCTTCACCGTGGCCTCGATGTTGATGCCGGTCAGCATGCCGTCGCGGCCGATATCGGTGTAGACGATGGAGTCCACGCCGTAGTCCTCGAACTTGCGCGCGATGTCCACCACCTCGTGGCCGGTGAGCTTGCTCCAGCCGTCGGTGGCGACCTTGCCGTCCTTGGCGTCCAGCCCCACGATCACGTGGCCGCCGAACGCGGTGCAGGCGTCCTTCAGGAAGCCCGGGTTCTTCACCGCGGCGGTGCCGATGATCACGTAGCGCAGCCCGGCGTCGATGTATTTCTCGATGGTGTCCAGGTCGCGGATGCCGCCGCCCAATTGCACCGGGATGTCGTCGCCCACCGCCCGCAGGATGCTCTTGATCGCCGTCATGTTCTGCGGCTTGCCGGCGAACGCGCCGTTCAGGTCCACCAGATGCAGGCGGCGCGCGCCCCTGGCCAGCCAGTTGCGCGCCATGGCCGCGGGGTCCTCGCTGAAGATGGTGGCTTGGTCCATGTCGCCCTGTTTGAGGCGCACGCAATGGCCGTCTTTCAGGTCGATCGCTGGTATCAGAAGCATAAAGGTCGGGCGGGGCAGGAACCCGCAGGGCGAGGGTCAGGGCATCCAGTGAAGGAAGTTGCGATAAAGGGCGAGTCCCTGGTCGGCGCTTTTTTCAGGGTGGAACTGGGTCGCGAAAATATTATCGCGGGCAACCGCGGCGGTAAAGCGGGGGCCGTAATCGGCTTCCCCTACGCTGTGGCGTGCATCCGACGGGCGGGCATAGTAACTATGCACGAAGTAGAAGTAGCTACCGTCCGCGACACCGTCCCACAAGGAATGCGGTTGTGCCTGCCAGACCTGGTTCCAGCCCATCTGGGGCACCTTGTAGCGGCTGCCGTCGGGCTGAAGCTGCGATTCCAGGTCGAAGCGCAGCACCTCGCCGGGGATCAGCCCCAGCCCATCCGTGGGTCCTTCGTGGCTGCGGTCCAGCACCATCTGCATGCCCACGCACACGCCGAACAGCGGCTTGGCGGCGGCCGCTTCCAGCACCGATTCCTGCAGGCCGGACTCGCGCAATTCGCGCATGCAGTCCGGCATGGCGCCCTGCCCCGGCAGCACCACGCGTTCGGCCGCGCGTACTTCCTCGGGGCGCGCCGTCACCACCACCTCGAAGCCGGTGGCCTGGGCCACATGCCGCACCGCCTGGGACACCGAGAACAGGTTGCCCATGCCGTAGTCCACGACGGCGACGGTCCTGCGGCTCAAAGCGAGCCTTTCGTGGACGGAATGGTGCCGACCGCGCGCGGGTCGATCTCCAGCGCGAAGCGCAGCGCCCGGGCGAACGCCTTGAACACGGTCTCGCACTGGTGGTGCGCGTTCTCGCCGCGCAGATTGTCGATGTGCAGCGTGACGAAGGCGTGGTTGCAAAAGCCTTGGAAGAATTCGTGCGCCAGCTGGGTGTCGAAGGTGCCGATCATGCCGCCCTTGAACGGCACGTTCATCACCAGCCCGGGACGGCCGGAGAAGTCGATCACCACGCGCGACAGCGCCTCGTCCAGCGGCACGTAGGCATAGCCGTAGCGGCGGATGCCCTTCTTGTCGCCCACCGCCTGCAGGACCGCCTGGCCGAACGTGATGCCCACGTCTTCCACCGTGTGGTGGCCGTCGATGTGCAGGTCGCCGTCGGCCGCGATGTCCAGGTCGATCAGCCCGTGGCGGGCGATCTGGTCGAGCATGTGGTCGAAAAATCCGATGCCGGTGGCGAGCTTCGCCTGGCCGGTGCCGTCCAGGTTGACGCGCGCGGTGATCCTGGTCTCCGCGGTGTTGCGGGTGACCTGGGCGATCCTGGGGCCGGCGGCAGTGGAGGTGGCGATGTCGGTGGTCATAGCGAGGCTTGCAGGGCCGCCAGCATCTGGGCATTCTCGTCGGCGGTGCCGACGGTCAGGCGCAGGCAGTTGGCCAGCAGCGGGTGCATTTTAGAAACGTTCTTGACCAGCACGCCGCCGGCCTTCAGGGCCTCGAACGCGCGGTCGGCGTCGGGCAGCCGCACCAGCACCATGTTGGCGTCGCTCTGCCAGGCTTTCACGCCCGGCAGCGCCGCCAGCGTGCGCTGGATGCCTTCGCGCTCGTGGCGCAGGTCGCGCGCCTGGGCGGCGAACACGGCCTCGTGCTCCAGCGCGAACAGCGCCGCCTCGGCATTCAGCACGCTGATGTTGTAGGGCGGGCGCACCTTGTCGATTTCGGCCACCAGCGCCTGCGGGCCCATCATGTAGCCGATGCGCACGCCGGCCAGGCCGAACTTGCTCATGGTGCGCATCAGCAGCACGTGCTCGTGGCGCGCCACGCGGTCGATGTAGCTGCGGCTGGAGAACGGCTGGTAGGCCTCGTCGATCACCACGAAGCCGGGTGCGGCGGCGACGACCTTCTCGATCACGGCGTCGTCCCACAGGTTGGCCGTGGGGTTGTTCGGATAGGCCAGGTAGACGATGGACGGCTGGTGCTGCTCGATGGCTTCCAGCATGGCGCGCTCGTCCAGTTCGAACTCCGGCGTCAGGTCCACGCCGATGAACTTCAGGCCCTGCAGCTGCGCGCTCATGCCGTACATGACGAAGCCCGGCAGCGGCGCCAGGATGGAGGCACCCGGCAGGTCGCAGGCCATGGCCAGCAGCGAGATCAATTCATCCGACCCGTTGCCCAGCATCAGGCTGAAGCCGGCCGGCATGCGGGCGTGCCTGGCCAGCGCCTCGCGCAGCGCCTGCACGCGCTCGCCGGGGTAGCGGTTCAGCGCCACTTCGGCCAGCCGCTCGCCGAGAGCACGCCGCAGTTCGGGCGGCAGCCGGTGCGGGTTCTCCATCGCGTCCAGCTTGATCATGCCGCGCGCATCCTGCACGGTATAGGCGTGCATCGACTTCACGTCCTGGCGGATGCGGGTGGCGATCAGGGTGTCGAGGCGATTGCTCATGCGGTGGATGCCGGTGGTGGGTCGTCGGGAATGTCAGCGCTTCAGGCGCATTTCGGCGGCGCGCGCGTGGGCCTGCAGCCCCTCGCCGTGCGCGAGGATGGAGGCGACCGCGCCCAGCGTCTGCGCGCCGGCCTCGCTCACCTCGATCAGGCTGCTGCGCTTCTGGAAGTCGTACACGCCCAGCGGGCTGGAAAAACGCGCCGTGCCGCTGGTGGGCAGCACGTGGTTGGGGCCGGCGCAGTAGTCGCCCAGCGATTCGCTGGTGAAGCTGCCCAGGAAGATGGCGCCGGCATGGCGCAGCTGCGGCTCCCAGCGCTGCGGCTCGGTGCTGGCGATTTCCAGGTGCTCGGGCGCGATGCGGTTGCTGATGGCGCAGGCCTCGTCCAGCGAGCGCGTGAGGATCAGCGCGCCACGGCCGTTGAGCGATTTGGCGATGATCTCCGCGCGCGGCATCTCCGGCAGCAGCCGGTCGATGGCGGCCTGCACCTCGTCGATGTAGACAGCGTCGGGGCACAACAGGATGCTTTGCGCCAGCTCGTCGTGCTCGGCCTGCGAGAACAGGTCCATCGCCACCCAGTCGGCCGGCGTGCTGCCGTCGGCCAGCACCAGGATCTCGCTGGGCCCGGCGATCATGTCGATGCCGACCTGGCCGAACACGCGGCGTTTCGCGCTCGCCACGTAGGCGTTGCCCGGGCCGGTGACCTTGTCCACGCGCGGCACGGTCTGGGTTCCGTAGGCGAGCGCCGCCACCGCCTGCGCGCCGCCGATGGTGAAGATGCGCGTCACGCCCGCCACGTAGGCGGCGGCCAGCACCAGCGGGCTCTTCTCGCCGCCCGGCGTGGGCACCACCATGATGATCTCGGGCACGCCGGCCACGTGCGCCGGAATGGCGTTCATCAGCACCGAGGACGGATACGCCGCCTTGCCGCCCGGCACGTAGATGCCCACGCGGTCCAGCGGCGTGACCTTCTGGCCCAGCAGCGTGCCGTCGGCATCGCGGTAGCTCCAGCTTTCGCCGCAGGCCTTCTTCTGCGCCTCGTGGTAGCTGCGCACGCGCACCGCGGCAATCTGCAGCGCCTCGCGCTGCGCGCCGGGCAGCGCGTCGAACGCCGCCTTCAATTCGTCGGCCCGCAGCTCCAGTTCCGGCAGCGACGCCGCGGCCAGCCGGTCGAAGCGCTGCGTGTACTCCAGCACCGCCGCGTCGCCGCGCTTGCGCACGTTGGCCAGGATGGATGCCACCGCCTGCTCCACTTCGCCGTCGGTCTCGTCCGACCAGTGCAGGCGCTGCTGCAAGGCGGCATCGAAGCCGGCGTCGGCGGTGGACAGGCGAAGCGGGCGGGCGGAAAAGGTCATGGCCTCAACGTCAAGGATTCAACGCTGCGCGGTCGCGGCGGCGAACGCGTCGATCAAGCGGCGGATCGGCTCCTGTTTGAGCTTGAGCGCGGCCTGGTTCACCACCAGCCGCGAGCTGATGTCCATGATGCGCTCGACTTCCAGCAGGTGGTTGGCCTTGAGCGTGCCGCCGGTGGACACCAGGTCCACGATGGCGTCGGCCAGGCCGGTGAGAGGTGCCAGTTCCATGCTGCCGTACAGCTTGATCAGGTCCACGTGCACGCCCTTGGCGGCGAAGAATTCGCGCGCGATGTTCACGTACTTGGTGGCCACGCGCAGGCGCGCGCCCTGGCGCACCGCGCTGGCGTAGTCGAAGTCGGCGCGCACCGCCACGCTGACCCGGCACTTGGCGATCTTCAGGTCCAGCGGCTGGTACAGGCCGCCGCCGCCGTCCGCGCCGTACTCGATCAGCGTGTCCAGCCCGGTCACGCCCAGGTCGGCGCCGCCGTACTGCACGTAGGTCGGCACGTCGGTGGCGCGCACGATGACCACGCGCACGTCCGGCAAGTTGGTCGAGAGGATCAGCTTGCGCGAGGTCTCGGGGTCTTCCAGCACGGCGATGCCGGCCGCTTTCAGCAGCGGCAGGGTCTCGTCGAAGATGCGTCCCTTGGACAGCGCGAGGGTGATCATCCGTTCTGCTCTTATTTAATCCGCTCGATGTCGGCGCCGATGGAGCGCAGCTTGTCTTCCATGCACTCGTAGCCGCGGTCCAGGTGGTAGATGCGGTCGACCAGCGTCTCGCCGTCGGCCACCAGGCCGGCGATCACCAGGCCGGCGGAGGCGCGCAGGTCGGTCGCCATCACGGTGGCGCCGGACAGCTCCTGGGTGCCGTCGATCGCCGCCGACTTGCCGTCCACCTGGATGCGCGCGCCCAGGCGAACCAGTTCATTGACGTGCATGAAGCGGTTCTCGAAGATGGTCTCGGTCACCTTGGACGAGCCTTCGGCCACCACGTTGAGCGCCATGAACTGCGCCTGCATGTCGGTGGGAAAGCCCGGGTACTCGGTGGTGCGGAAGCTCTGCGCGCGCATGCGGCCCTGGGCCCGGATGCGGATGCCTTCTGGCACGCTCTCGATCTGCGCGCCGGCATCGCGCAGCTTGTCGATGACGGCGTCCAGGTGATCGGCGCGCGCGCCGCGCAGCAGCACGTCGCCGCCGGCGGCTGCCACCGCGCACAGGAAGGTGCCCGCCTCGATGCGGTCGGGCACCACGGCGTGGGTGCAGCCGTGCAGGCGCTCCACGCCCTGGATGCGGATGCGGGCGGTCCCGTGGCCCTCGATCTTCGCGCCCATCTTGATGAGCATCTCGGCCAGGTCAATGATTTCCGGCTCCTGCGCCGCGTTCTCCAGCACCGTCTCACCCTCGGCCAGCGTGGCGGCCATCAGGAAGTTCTCGGTTCCGGTGACGGTGACCATGTCGGTGGTGATGCTCGCGCCCTTCAGCCGCTCGCGGCCCTTGGGCAGCTTGGCGATCATGTAGCCGTGCTCAACCGTGATGTCGGCGCCCATGGCCAGCATGCCCTTGATGTGCTGGTCCACCGGGCGCGAGCCGATGGCGCAACCGCCCGGCAGCGACACCGTGGCCTCGCCGAAGCGCGCCAGCAGCGGGCCCAGCGCCAGCACGGCGGCGCGCATGGTCTTCACCATCTCGTAGGGTGCTTCGGGAAAGCTCAGCGGCCCGGCGTCGAGCCGCACGTCGCCGTTTTCCAGCACGTCGGCCTTGGCCGCCATGTTGCGGATGAGCTTGAGCATGGTGGCCACGTCGTGCAGGCGCGGCACGTTCTCGAGGATCACGGGATCCGAGGTGAGCAGCGCGGCGCACAGTTCGGGCAGCGCCGCATTCTTGGCGCCGGAAATCCGGAGTTCGCCATTGAGCTGGCGGCCCCCGCGGATCAGAAGCTTGTCCATCGCAATCCAGTGTGGTTGCCGCCCCGCGGGGCGGCGGTCATTCGGGGGTCGACGCCGCCCATTCGGCGGGCGTCATGGTTTTCATCGACAGGGCATGGACCTCGTCGGTGTGCATTTTCGCACCGAGCGTGACGTAAACGCGCTGGTGGCGCTGGATCGCGCGCTTGCCCTCGAATTCGGGGGAAACGATCACGGCCTGCCAGTGGCGGCCGTCGCCCTCGACCTCGATGTGGTCGCACTGGAGGCCGGCGGCGATGATGTCGCGCAGTTGGTCGGCGGTCATGGTCATCCTCTGATCTTGTAGCCGATGCGCAGCAGGTGCACGGCCACCCCGCCCACCACCAGCATCGCCGTGCCGACGACGCCCAGGCTCAGCCAGGGCGACACGTCGCTCACGCCGAAGAAGCCGTAGCGGAAGCCGTCGATCATGTAGAAAAACGGGTTGAGGTGGCTCACACCCTGCCAGAACGCGGGCAGCGAATGGATGGAATAGAACACGCCCGACAGGAACGTCATGGGCACGATCACGAAATTCTGGAAGGCCGCCATCTGGTCGAACTTCTCGGCCCACAGGCCGGCAACCAAGCCCAGCGCGCCCAGCATGCCGGCGCCCAGCACGGCGAACACCAGAATCCAAAGCGGCGCGGCGAAGCCCAGCGGGGTGAACCATACGGTGACGAAGAGGACGCCGAGGCCGACCGCCAGCCCGCGGACCATGGACGAACCCACGTAGGCCACGAACCAGCTCCAGTGCGACAGCGGCGTGACGAGCACGAACACCAGGTTGCCCATGATTTTGCTCTGGATCAGCGACGACGAGCTGTTGGCGAAGGCGTTCTGCAGCACGCTCATCATCACCAGGCCGGGAACCAGAAAGGCCGTGTACTCGATGCGGTCGTACACCTTCACGTGCCCTTCCAGCACGTGGCCGAAGATCAGCAGGTACAGCAGCGCCGTGAGCACCGGCGCGGCCACCGTCTGGAAGGCCACCTTCCAGAAGCGCAGCACCTCCTTGTACAGCAGGGTCTCCCAGCCGGTCACAGGGGCACCTCGGCAGCCATCGCCTCTTGATACGCGCCCCGGTCGGCCATGACGTCCAGGAACACGTCCTCCAGGTCCGCCTTGCGGACTTCCACGTCCTCGACCCGCAGCCCGGCCTGGCGGATCACGGCCAGGTACTGCTCGATCTCGTGCGCGTCGTGCGCGGGCAACTGCACGATGCGGCCGGTGACGCGCGCCTTGCCCTGGAATGCCGCCGGCAGCGCGCCGTCGAGCTTGAAGCGCAGCACGTTGCTGGACGCGGCCTTCAGCAGGTCGCTGGTGCGCTCCAGCGCCACCACGCGGCCCGCCTTCAGCATGGCGATGCGGCCGCACAGCGCCTCGGCCTCTTCCAGGTAGTGCGTGGTCAGCAGCACGCTGTGGCCTTCACGGTTCAGCCTGGCGATGAACTGCCACAGGGTCTGGCGCAGCTCCACGTCGACGCCGGCGGTGGGCTCGTCCAGCACGATCACCGGCGGGCGGTGCACCAGCGCCTGGGCCACCAGCACGCGGCGCTTCATGCCGCCCGACAGCTGCCGCATGTTGGCGTCGCCCTTGTCGGCCAGGCCCAGGCTGTGCAGCAGCTCGTCGATCCAGGCGTCGTTCTTGCGAAAGCCGAAGTAGCCCGACTGGATGCGCAGCGCCTCGCGCACCGTGAAGAACGGGTCGAACACCAGCTCCTGCGGCACCACGCCCAGCTGCCGGCGCGCCTGCGCGTAATCGGCCTGCACGTCGAAGCCGCGCACGGTGATGCTCCCACCGCTGGCGCGCGCCAGGCCGGCCAGGATGCTGATGAGGGTGGTCTTGCCGGCGCCGTTCGGGCCGAGCAGCCCGAAGAATTCGCCTTCGGCGATGTCGAAGCTGACGCCGTCGAGCGCATTGAAGGGACCGCGTGCGCCTGGGTAGATCTTGGAGACGGATTGGAACGAGATCGCGGTCATGGGAACCGGCCATTCTAGCCAGCGGCACCCGGCGTCGCCGGGCAGCACGCCAGAGACCTACGGCGCGGACGGCAGCAGGTCGGCCACGCCGTAGAGCATGGCCAGGTCGTGCAGGCGCCGCGGCATGCGGCTGACCAGCAGGCGCTTGCCGAGCGCCAGCGCCTCGCGCCGGCAGTCCAGCAGCACGGCCAGCGCGGACGAATCGAAGCGCTCCAGGGCCGAGGCGTCGGCCACCGCCTGGTCGCCGGGCTGCGCGCGCAGCGCCTGGGCCAGCATGCGGCAGCAGGCGGTCGCCTGCTCGTGCATCAGTTCGGCCGGCAGCACCAGCATGGCCTGCGCTGGCGCCATGCGTCAGCCCTTCTTGGCCGGACCCGCGGCGTTGGTCTTGTTGCGCTCGGCCAGCGAGGCGATCAGCCCGTCCACGCCCTTGGCGTTGATCTCCTGGGCGAACTGGCTGCGGTAGGTATCGACCAGCCACACGCCCAGCACGTTCAGGTTGTAGATCTTCCAGCCGGCCCCCTGGCCGGGCGTCTTCTCCAGCCGGTAGTCCAACTGGATCGGGTCGCCGCGTCCGCGGACTTCGGTGCGCACGATCACCTCGGTGTCGGCCGGCTCGGCGCGCAGCGGCTTGACGCTCACCGTCTGGTCGCTCACCTGCGCCAGCGCGCCCGAATAGGTGCGCACCAGAAGCGTCTTGAATTCGTCCTGCAGGCGCTTTTGCTGCTCCGGCGTGGCCTGCCGCCAGGCCGGGCCGACCGCCGCGGCGGTCATGCGGCGGAAGTCCACGTTGGGCATGAGCCTGCTGTCCACCACTTGAAGAACACGCTCCAGGTTGCCGGCCTGCAAAGCCTTGTCGCTGCGGATCTGCTGCAGCACTTCATCGGACAGCCGCTTGATCAGGGCGTCCGGCGCCTCGTCGGCCGCCTGCGCCGGCACATGCACCATGGCCAGCAGCGCCAGGGAGGCGGCCGCCAGGCGGCCCAGGAATCGTCGGTTCATTCGCTCACCTTCATTTGTCTTGCACGCAAGCTTGGGGATTCAACGCGACGGTGCGGCAGGAGCCTGTGGGACGGCGCCCTGTCCGGCCGACGGCGCAGCCCCCGCGGGGACGGCCGGATCGTCTTCGCGCGGCACCTGGCCGTCCGTCGGCGACGTCGGCTGCTGGCCGTCCGACGCCGGCAACTGGCCGCTGTCCGGACTGCCGGACGGCGCGGGCTTGTTCTCGAACACCTGCGCGCGGCGGCGCTGCAGGTGCGCATCGCGCGTGAAGCTGTACTTGTCCAGCGCGGCCTGGTCCAGCACCGAACTGGCGCGCAGCAGGTTGGAGCGCTGGTCCACGATGCGCAGGCCGTACAGGACTTCGCGCGCCGGGTCGGCGTTCAAGTAGGAAAGCGGGTCGCCCTTGCGGTCGAGCGGCAGTGCCAGCGTGTCGCGCAGCGTGGAGGGGCCAAGAAACGGCAGCACGATGTACGGGCCGGCAGGCACGCCCCAGCGCCCCAGCGTCTGGCCGAAGTCCTCGCGGTGGCGCTCGATGTTCAGCTCGCTGGCCACGTCGATGAGGCCACCAAGGCCGAACAGGGTGTTGACGTTCACCCGCATGAAGTTCTCGGCGGCGTTCTGCAGCTTCAGCTGCAGCGCGCTGTTGACGGCCGACCAGAGGTCGCTCAGGTTGCCGAAGAAGTTGGCCACGCCGGTGCGGATCAGCGGCGGCACGCCTTCGCGGTAGGCCGTGGCCACCGGCTTGAGCACCACCGCGTCCACGCCTTCGTTGAAGACCGAGATGTGGCGGTTCATGGGCTCGAACGGGTCGCGCGGATCGGCGTTGGGGCCGGTGGCGCAGCCCGCCAGGGCCAGGGCGGCCAGCAATGCGGCCGCCGCGGCGCGGTGGGGAACGAGCGGGAAGGCGAGTGGGTTGTACATCATTTCTTGGCAGGCGCCTGCGCCGCGTTGCCGCCGTCGGCGGCCTTGTTGTAGAGGAACTGGCCGATCAGGTTTTCCAGGACGACGGCGGACTGGGTGGAGGCGATGGTATCGCCGGCAGCCAAGACCTTTTCGTCGGCCCCGGCTTCGATTCCGATGTACTGCTCGCCCAGCAGGCCGCTGGTGAGGATTTTCAGCGAGCTGTCCTTCGGAAACCTGTGGCGGCTTTGCAACGCCAGCGTCACGCGGGCTTGGTAGCCCTTGTCGTCGAAGGCGATGGAGTCGACCCGGCCGACCACCACGCCGGCGCTCTTCACGGCCGCGCGCGCCTTCAGGCCGCCGATGTTGTCGAATTTGCCGACCACCGCGTAGGTGGACTCGAAGTTCAGGCTCAGCAGGTTGGCCGCCTTAAGCGCCAGGAACACGAGGGCGGCCGCGCCCAGCAGCACGAACAGGCCGACCCAGATGTCATTTTTCGAACGTTCCATATTTACCTCAGAGGCTGAACATCATCGCGGTGAGCACGAAGTCCAGGCCCAGCACCACGAGTGAAGCGGTCACCACGGTGCGCGTGGTGGCGCGGGAGACGCCTTCGGGCGTGGGCACCGCCAGGTAGCCCTGCAGCAGCGCGATGAAGGTCACGGCCACGCCGAACACGAAGCTCTTGATGACGCCGTTGCCGACGTCCTTGAGCACGTCCACGCCGCCCTGCATCTGGCTCCAGAAGGCGCCCGGGTCCACCCCGATCAGCAGCACGCCGACAACATAGCCCCCAAGGATGCCGACCGCGCTGAACACCGCCGTCAGCAGCGGCATGGCGATGACGCCGCCCCAAAAGCGCGGCGCCAGGATGCGCTGCACCGGGTCGACCGCCATCATTTCCATGGCGGAGAGCTGCTCGCCCGCCTTCATCAGCCCGATTTCGGCGGTGAGCGCGGTGCCGGCGCGGCCGGCGAACAGCAGCGCCGTGACCACCGGCCCCAGCTCGCGCACCAGGCTCAGGGCCACCAGCAGCCCCAGCGCCTCGGACGAGCCGTAGCGCTGCAGGGTGTAGTAGCCCTGCAGGCTCAGCACGAAGCCGACGAACAGGCCCGACACCGTGATGATGGCCAACGAGTAGTTGCCCAGGAAATGGATCTGGTCGCGCACCAGCCCGAAGCGGCGCAGGCAGGCACCCGACAGCGCCAGCAGGCGCACGAACAGCCGCGACCCATAGCCCAGGCCGGCGAGCCGGGAGCGCACCGCGAAGCCGACGGCCGAGGGTCCCCAGCTCATCGCAGCCCCGCGCTGAAATCCTCGGCCACGCCGGGGCCGGGGTAGTGGAAGCGCACCGGACCTTCGGGCTCCGCATTCACGAACTGGTGCACCAGCGGATCGGTGGAGCGGCGCATCTCCTCTGGCGTGTCCTGCGCCGCCACCTTGCCGTTGGCCAGCACGATCACGCGGTCGGCGATGCGGAAGGTTTCCTCCAGGTCGTGCGAGACCACGATGCTGGTGATGCCCAGGGTGTCGTTCAGGCGGCGGATCAGCTGCGCGGCCGTCCCCAGCGAGATCGGGTCGAGTCCGGCGAACGGCTCGTCGTACATCACCAGGTCAGGGTCGAGTGCAATGGCCCGCGCCAGCGCCACGCGCCGCGCCATGCCGCCGGAGATTTCGCCGGGCATCAGGTCGCGCGCGCCGCGCAGGCCGACGGCGTTGAGCTTCATCAGCACGATGTCGCGCACCAGCGCCTCGGGCAGGCCGGCGTGCTCGCGCAGCGGGAACGCCACGTTGTCGAACACGCTCAGGTCGGTGAACAGGGCGCCGAACTGGAACAGCATGCCCATGCGGCGCCGGATGGCGTACAGGCTTTTCTGGTCCAGCGTGCCGACCTCCCGGCCGTCGAACAGCAGCGTGCCGCGTGTGGCGCGCAATTGGCCGCCGATCAGGCGCAGCACCGTGGTCTTGCCCCCGCCCGACGCGCCCATGAGCGCCGTCACCTTGCCACGGGGCACGGTGAAGCTCACGTCGTCGAGGATCAGGCGCTGGCCGTAACCGAAGCTCAGGTTGCGGCATTCGACCAGCGCATTCGGGTCGGATTCGGTCATCCAGGGGATTGGGGGGAAACCCTGGATGATAAGTCCTTGTTCTACAAAAGACTCTTCGACAGGCGTTAGTTAGCCCAACGTCAGCGGGGCAGGTCGCTGAATCCCATCAGGAATTCGTCGACCGACCGCGCGGCCTGCCGGCCTTCGCGAATCGCCCACACCACCAGGCTCTGGCCGCGGCGCATGTCGCCGGCGGCGAACACATTGGGCACGCTGGTGGCGTAGCCGCCGGTGAAGTCGGTCGTGGCCTTGGCGTTGCCGCGCGCGTCCTTGTCGATGCCGAAGCCTTCCAGGATGGATTGCACCGGGCTCACGAACCCCATGGCCAGCAGCACCAGGTCGGCCTTGAGCACCTGCTCGCTGCCGGGCACTTCGACCATCTTGCCGTCCTTCCACTCCACGCGGACGGTCTTCAGCGCCGTGATCTTGCCTTTTTCACCGATGAACTCCTTGGTGGCGATGGCGAATTCGCGCTCGCAGCCTTCCTCGTGGCTGGAGCTGGTGCGCATCTTGTACGGCCAGTACGGCCAGGTGAGCGGCCGGTTCTCTTCTTCCGGCGGCTGCGGCATCAGCTCGAACTGCGTGACGCTCGCCGCGCCATGGCGGTTGCTGGTGCCCACGCAGTCCGAGCCGGTGTCCCCGCCGCCGATCACGATGACGTGCTTGCCGTCGGCGCGCAGCTGGCCCTTGACCTTGTCGCCGGCGTTCACTTTGTTTTGTTGCGGCAGGAACTCCATCGCGAAATGGATGCCGTCCAGCTCGCGGCCCGGTGCCGGCAAGTCGCGCGACTGCTCGGCGCCGCCGGCCAGCAGCACGGCGTCGAAGTCCTTTTGCAGCTGCTCGGGCGCGATGGTGTCCTTGGCCCAGTTGGTGACTTTGGAGTCCTTGGGCAGCTTGCCGATCATCACGCCGGTGCGGATGGTGACACCCTCGGCCTTCATCTGCTCGACGCGCCGATCGATATGGGACTTCTCCATCTTGAAGTCGGGAATGCCGTAGCGCAGCAGGCCGCCGACGCGGTCATTCTTCTCGAACAGGGTCACGTCGTGGCCGGCGCGCGCGAGTTGCTGCGCCGCTGCCATGCCGGCCGGGCCGGAGCCGACCACCGCCACCTTCTTGCCGGTCCTGATGCGCGCGACGCGCGGCTTCACCCAGCCGTGTTCCCAGGCACGGTCGATGATGGCGTGCTCGATCGACTTGATGCCGACCGCGTCGTCGTTCACGTTCAGCGTGCAGGCCGCCTCGCAGGGCGCGGGGCAGATGCGGCCGGTGAACTCCGGGAAGTTGTTGGTGGAGTCCAGCACCGCCCAGGCGTTGGCCCAGTCCTGCCGGTACACCAGGTCGTTGAAGTCCGGAATGATGTTGTTGACCGGGCAGCCGCTGTTGCAGAACGGCGTGCCGCAGTCCATGCAGCGCGCGCCCTGCACCTTGGCCTGCTCGTCGCTCAGGCCGATGACGAATTCCTTGTAGTGCTTCACGCGCTCGGGCGCGGGCTTGTAGCCCTCCTCGACGCGTTCGTACTCCATGAAGCCGGTGACTTTTCCCATGGTGCGTGTCCGTCCTCTTATTTCGCCGCGACCGGCTCGTCGTGCGGCATGGCCAGCTTGGTTTCGTTGCCGTCGCTCGCGAGTGCAACGTCGCGCAGGTGCATCTCGGCCAGCGCGCGCTTGTATTCGTTGGGGAACACCTTCACGAACTTGGTGCGGGCCACCGGCCAGTTGTCCAGCAGTTCGCGCGCACGGCGGCTGCCGGTCCAGCGGTTGTGCTCTTCCAGCAGTTTCTTGAGCAGCGTCTCGTCGGCCTGGTCGCGGTGCAGCTTGGTGCCGGCCGAGGCCGCCTTCTGCTCCGAGACGCTGGCCACGCGGTCGAGCGACACCATCGCCGTGTTGCAGCGGCCGGCGAACTGGCCGTCCTCGTCGTACACGTAGGCCACGCCGCCCGACATGCCGGCGGCGAAGTTGCGGCCGGTCCTGCCCAGCACGACAACGGTGCCGCCGGTCATGTATTCGCAGCCGTGGTCGCCGGTGCCCTCCACCACAGCGGTGGCGCCCGACAGGCGGACCGCGAAGCGCTCGCCCGCCACGCCGCTGAAGAACGCCTCGCCGGAGGTGGCGCCGTACAGCGCCGTGTTGCCGATGATGATGTTCTCGGTGGCGACGCCGCGGAAGTCGATGCTCGGGCGCACCACGATGCGGCCGCCCGACAGGCCCTTGCCGGTGTAGTCGTTGGCGTCGCCGATCAGGTACAGCGTGATGCCGCGCGCCAGGAACGCGCCGAACGACTGCCCGCCGGTGCCTTCCAGCTGGATGCGGATGGAGTCGTCGGGCAGGCCTTCGGGATGCACCTTGGTCAGCGCGCCCGACAGCATGGCGCCGACCGAACGGTTGACGTTGCGCGCCACCTCGATGAACTGCACCTTCTCGCCGCGCTCGATGGCTGGGCGCGACTTCTCGATCAGCACGCGGTCCAGGCTCTTGTCCAGCTTGTGGTCCTGCGCTTCGGTGTGGAAGCGCGACACCTCCACGGGCACCTTGGGCTGCGCGAACAGGCGGGAGAAGTCCAGGCCGCGCGCCTTCCAGTGCGACAAACCCTTGCGGGTGTCCAGCAGGTCGCTGCGGCCGATCAGCTCGTCGAAGCTGCGGATGCCCAGCTGCGCCATGATCTGGCGCACTTCCTCGGCCACGAAGAAGAAGAAATTCACCACGTGCTCGGGCTTGCCGGCGAACTTGGCGCGCAGCGCCGGGTCCTGCGTGGCCACGCCCACCGGGCAGGTGTTCAGGTGGCACTTGCGCATCATGATGCAGCCTTCCACCACCAGCGGCGCGGTGGCGAAGCCGAATTCGTCGGCGCCCAGCAGCGCGCCGATGACGACGTCACGGCCGGTCTTCATCTGGCCGTCGGCCTGCACGCGGATGCGCCCGCGCAGGCGGTTCAGCACCAGGGTCTGCTGGGTTTCGGCCAGGCCGATTTCCCAGGGGCTGCCGGCATGCTTGATCGACGACCAGGGCGAGGCGCCGGTGCCGCCGTCGTGGCCGGCGATCACCACGTGGTCGGCCTTGCACTTGGCCACGCCCGCGGCGATGGTGCCCACGCCCACTTCGGACACCAGCTTGACGCTGATGGAGGCATGCGGCGCCACGTTCTTCAGGTCGTGGATCAGCTGCGCCAGGTCTTCGATGGAATAGATGTCGTGGTGCGGCGGCGGCGAGATCAGGCCGACGCCGGGCACCGAGTAGCGCAGCATGCCGATGTACTTGGACACCTTGCCGCCGGGCAGCTGGCCGCCCTCGCCCGGCTTGGCGCCCTGAGCCATCTTGATCTGGATCTGGTCAGCCGAGGACAGGTATTCCGCCGTCACGCCGAAGCGGCCCGAGGCGACCTGCTTGATGCGCGAGCGCAGCGAATCGCCCGCCTGCAGCGGAATGTCGACCGCGACCGCCTCGCTGCCGATGATGTCAGCCATGGTCTGGCCGGCCTTGATCGGGATGCCCTTGAGTTCCTGCCGGTAGCGCGCCGGGTCCTCGCCGCCCTCGCCGGTGTTGCTCTTGCCACCGATGCGGTTCATGGCGATGGCCAGCGTGGAATGCGCCTCGGTGGAGATGGAGCCGAGCGACATGGCGCCGGTGGCAAAGCGCTTGACGATCTCCTTGGCCGATTCCACTTCGTCCACCGGAATGGCCTTGGACGGATCGATCCTGAACTCGAACAGGCCGCGCAAGGTCATGTGCCGGCGGCTCTGGTCGTTGATGATCTGCGCGTATTCCTTGTAGGTGCCGAAGTTGTTGGCACGCGCGCTGTGCTGCAGCTTGGCGATGGCGTCGGGCGTCCACATGTGCTCTTCGCCGCGGGTGCGCCAGGCGTATTCGCCGCCGGCGTCCAGCATGCCGGCCAGCACCGGGTCGTCGCCGAAAGCCGCCTTGTGCAGGCGGATCGCCTCCTGCGCGATCTCGAACACGCCGATGCCCTCGATGCGGCTGGAGGTGCCGGTGAAGTACTTCTCGATGGTGTCGCTGTTGATGCCGATGGCCTCGAACAGCTGCGCGCCGCAGTAGCTCATGTACGTGGACACGCCCATCTTGGACATGATCTTCGACAGGCCCTTGCCGATCGCCTTCACGTAGTTGTAGATGGCCTTGTCGGCCGACAAGTCGCCCGGCAGGTCCTTGTGGATGGACACCAGGGTTTCCATCGCCAGGTAGGGATGCACGGCCTCCGCGCCGTAGCCGGCCAGCACGCCGAAGTGGTGCACCTCGCGCGCCGAGCCGGTTTCCACCACCAGGCCGGCGGTCGTGCGCAGGCCCTCGCGGATCAGGTGCTGGTGCACCGACGACAGCGCCAGCAGCGCCGGAATCGCCACCTGCGCGTCGCCCACGCCGCGGTCGCTGATGATCAGGATGTTCTTGCCGCTGCGCAGTGCATCCACCGCCTCCGCGTTGAGCGACGCCAGCTTCGCTTCCACGCCTTCGTGGCCCCAGGCCAGCGGGTAGGTGATGTCCAGCGTGTAGCTGCGGAACTTGCCGTGCGTGTGCTTTTCGATTTCGCGCAGCTTCTGCATGTCGGCGAAGTCGAGCACCGGCTGGCTGACTTCCAGCCGCATCGGCGGGTTGACCTGGTTGATGTCCAGCAGGTTGGGCTTGGGTCCGATGAAGGACACCAGCGACATCACGATGGCTTCGCGGATCGGGTCGATCGGCGGGTTGGTCACCTGCGCGAACAGCTGCTTGAAGTAGTTGTACAGCGGCTTGTTCTTGTCCGACAGCACGGCCAGCGGGCTGTCGTTGCCCATGGAGCCGATGCCTTCCTCGCCGGCCTGCGCCATCGGCGACATCAGGAACTTGATGTCCTCCTGCGTGTAGCCGAAGGCCTGCTGGCGATCCAGCAGCGTGACCTCGCTGCCGGGTGCCTGGCCCGAGGTATCGGACAGGTCGTCGAGCTTGATGCGCAGGTTCTCGATCCACTGCTTGTAGGGCTTGGCGTTGGCCAGCGACGCTTTCAGTTCCTCGTCGTCGATCATGCGGCCCTGTTCCAGGTCGATCAGGAACATCTTGCCGGGCTGCAGGCGCCACTTGCGCACGATGCGGTTTTCCGGCACCGGCAGCACGCCGGTCTCCGACGCCATGATCACCAGGTTGTCGTCGGTGACGCAGTAGCGCGAGGGGCGCAGGCCGTTGCGGTCCAGCGTGGCGCCGATCTGGCGGCCGTCGGTGAACACAATGGACGCCGGACCGTCCCAGGGCTCCAGCATGGAGGCGTGGTACTCGTAGAAAGCCCTGCGCCGCTCGTCCATCAGCGTGTGCTGCTCCCACGGCTCGGGGATCATCATCATCACCGCCTGCGACAGCGGGTAGCCGGCCATGGTGAGCAGTTCCAGGCAGTTGTCGAAGGTGGCGGTGTCGGACTGGTCGGGGAAGCTGATGGGGTACAGCTTCTTCAGGTCGGCGGCCAGTACCGGCGAGGACATGACGCCTTCGCGCGCGCGCATCCAGTTGTAGTTGCCCTTGACCGTGTTGATCTCGCCGTTGTGCGCGACGTAGCGGTACGGGTGGGCCAGCGGCCACTCGGGAAAGGTGTTGGTGGAAAAGCGCTGGTGCACCAAGCCCAGCGAGGAGATGCAGCGTGCGTCGCGCAGGTCGTGGTAGTACTGGCCGACCTGCTCGGCCAGCAGCAGGCCCTTGTAGATGACGGTGCGGCTGGACATGCTGGGGACGTAGTACTCCTTGGAGTGCTTGAGCCGCAGCTTCTGGATGGCTGCGCTGGCCGTCTTGCGGATGACGTAGAGCTTGCGCTCCAGCGCGTCCTGCACGATCACGTCGTCGCCGCGGCCGATGAAGATCTGGCGGATCACCGGCTCCTTCTTGCGCACGGCCGGCGACATGGGCATGTCGCGGTCCACCGGCACGTCGCGCCAGCCCAGCAGCACCTGCCCTTCAGCCTTGACCGCGCGCTCCAGTTCCTGCTCGCAAGCCAGACGCGAGGCGTGCTCCTTGGGCAGGAAGATCATGCCGACACCGTACTCGCCAGGGGGCGGCAGCTCCACACCCTGCTTGGCGAGTTCTTCGCGGTAGAGCGCATCGGGCAGCTGCACCAGGATGCCCGCACCGTCGCCCATCAGCTTGTCCGCGCCCACCGCGCCGCGGTGGTCCAGGTTCTCCAGGATCTTGAGCGCCTGCCGGATGATCTCGTGGCTTTTCTCGCCCTTGATGTGCGCGACGAAGCCGACGCCGCAGGCATCGTGCTCATTGGCACCGGTGTAAAGGCCTTGTTCCTGAAGATGCGAAATCTCTGCGGCCGTCGTCATGGCGCACTCCTGAAAAGCTCGGGGAAACCCGAGGATAGTGCAGTGCAACACGAACGCCAAGCAAAATAATTGGGGTCAGATTCTAATTAATTTACCAACTCTTAACTGCCAAGTAAATTAGGGACGGATTAATCTGCGAGAGGACCAAGCAACGGTGGCCTCCCCGCCCTTCCCTTGCTGACCCGCCTTTCCGTCCTTCGCTGCAGGTCTTGCACATAGTCCTGCTCTCCTAGAGCCCAGCCCCGTATCGCCGAGTCAGTGAGCGCCTTCTGCTGCGCAGAAGACAAACCACTGCGGACGAGCTGCTGGTAAGCCACCTCGCGCGCAAATGGCGTGTTCCCCAGCTCCCAGTACAGCGGATGCGGTGTCACCAGCTTGTCGGGCCGCTTGCCGACGTAATGCGCGTGGCTGGACCACGGATAGTCGGCCGGGTCGGCGACCATCCCGGCACGCACCGGATTCAGATCGATGTAAACCATGCACGCCAAAAGATAGCGCTCGGCCTGGATCAGGGTGGACCTGTAGCGGCCCTCCCACAGCGTGCCGGTGCGCGCATGCCGCTGGTTGAAATAACGCACGTAGCTGCGTCCTACGGCCTGCATCAACTTCGGCACGCCGTCGTCGGATTGGGGCGTCGCCAGCAGATGGAAGTGATTGCTCATCAGCACATAGGCATGCAGCGCGACCTGATGCTTCCTGGCGTGTTCGTCCAGCAGGCCGAGCACCACCTCGTAGTCTGCATTCGACGCGAAGATCGCCTGCCGGTTGTTTCCCCGCTGGATGATGTGGTGCGGGTAACCGGGAACAGTGAGGCGTGGGAGACGGGCCATATCGACCCATCATAAATTGGAGTCTGACCCCAATTATTGGAGGGCTGGAAAGCGTTGCCGCTCCAGGTCCTGCAGGCCGAACTCCGCGAGCACGGCGCGCAGGCGTTCGGCGGCACTGGATTTGCGCTGGCCGGTGTGTCTGGCCAGGATCAGCTCGTTCTTCATGCTGTGCTCCCAGCCCACCAGTTCGGTCACGGTCACCTGGTAACCCATGGCTTCCAGGTACAGGCAGCGCAGCACATTGGTGAGCTGGCTGCCCAGCTCGCGGGTGTGCAGCGGATGCCGCCACAGCTCGGCCAGCGGGGTGCGCGACAGCGACAAGGCTTTGTTCTGCCGCAGGCAGGCGGCGACTTCAGCCTGGCAGCACGGAACCAGCACCATGCAGCGCGCGTTCTTGCGCAGGCCGAACGCGATGGCGTCGTCCGTGGCCGTGTCGCAGGCATGCAGCGCCGTGACGACGTCGAAGCGCTCGGGCAGGCCCGGCACATCGGCCGCATCGGCCGCACTGATGTTGAGGAACGACATGCGCGCGAACCCGAGCCGGGCCGCCAGTTCGCGCGAGCGCTGCACCAGGTCGTCGCGCGTCTCGATGCCCCAGATGTGCCCCGCGTCGCGCTGCTTGAAGAACAGGTCGTACAGGATGAACCCAAGGTACGACTTGCCGGCGCCATGGTCCGCCACCGTCGGGCCTTCTCCTTCGGGCGACGGCGGCAGCTCCAGCAACAGCTTTTCGATGAATTGGTACAGGTGGTAGACCTGCTTGAGCTTGCGGCGCGAGTCCTGGTTCATCCGCCCTTCGCGGGTGAGGACGTGCAGCTCCTTCAGCAGCTCGACCGACTGGCCGGGTCGCAACTCCTGCAGTTCCGCCGCCACGGGCTTCTCCTTCTGCTTTTCCTTGTGCTTCGCCGTCATCGCGCCGGCCCCACGTCCAAAGCCGCCCAGCCCTCGGCGCCCAGGCGCTCAAGGGTCGCGACGTTGGCCTCGTAGATGTCCGCCGGATCCGGGAACGCGCTGACCGCACGGTCGATGCTGTCTTCGCGCAGCAGGTGCAGGATGGGATACGGCGCGCGGTTGGTCCGATTGCCCGGATCGTCGTCCTCATTGCCCGCGAACACATAGCGCGGATGGAATTCGGCCAGCTGGAGAACACCTTCCAGCCGGCGCTTGCGCAGCAGGCGCTGCGCCGGCTGTACGAGCGCGGTGAAGTCCAGGAAATCGTCGAACCCATGCGGCACGATCAGCAAGGTGGTGTCCCGCTGCTGCGGCACGCAGGCCAGCAGCGCGTCCAGCTCCCGCCCCAGGTCCTCGAGCACACCCGGCACGTCGCGTGCGTAGCTAACGGCGAAGTGCACCTGCTGCTTCACGACCACCGCCTTGGCGAAGGGGCACAGGTTGAGGCCGATCACGGCGCGCTCCAGCCACCGGCGGGTGGCCTCCACAACAGCTTGCATGGACGTGGGACTCACGCGAACCGGCTGGGTTCCGACACGATGCGCTTGGCCAGCTCGTCCAGCAGCGACTGGTTGACCCGCTCGGCCGGCCAGCGCGCGTTGACGATCTCGAAGCCCGCGGTGTTGAGCAGGCGGAACGCGAGCTGGCCGTCATCGTGCTCGGCGGTCACGTGCACGCTGGCGCGCGTCTGCGTCATGTACTCGAAGCGGATCGCGCGCAGCACGTTCTTGGCCGGGTCGCGCACCTCCTGCCGGTCGTGCTTCACCGGGCCCATGGCCAGGCGCGACTCCACGCGCTGCAGGTCGGGCGGAAAGTTGACGCTGACCACGCCGGCCACCGGTTCGCCGATCTGCGGAACCACCTGCCCGCCCATGGCGATGTAGGCGCACGACTCGCGGCCGCGCACGCTCTTGCGGCGCGCGTCCACCCGGAAATCCACCAGCTTCATCGCCGGCCACGGCGTCTTGCCGTCCAGGCTGAACGGCGGCGCGGACGGCTGCAGCACGTTGAGCTGGCGCGCCAGATCCTTCAGATACGACAACACCGCATCGCAGGCGGCCTCGGTTTTTGCGGCACGCTCCTCCAGTTGCGAGTCCTGCTGCTCGCGCTGGCCCTGCGCCGCCTTGGCCTGCGACTTCAGTTGGTTGAGAAAGCTCATGAAAATGTATCCACCCGTACTTGCGGCCGATGATAGGGGATGGACGGGAGAGAGACAGGCCAACCAGCCTACAGGGGCAGCTTGCGCCCGGTCAGGCGCTCGTGCTCGCGCAGCGCGAAACGATCAGTCATGCCGGCGATGTAGTCGGCCACGGCGCGCGGCGCATCGGCGCGGGCGGCAAAGCCTGCCTGCATCTCGCCCGGCACTTCCCGGTACGCGGCGAACAGCTCGCGCACCACCTGCTTGGCCTGGTCGGTCTTGGCCATGACCTGCGGGTGGCGATACAGGTTGGCCAGCAGGAAGCGCTTCAGTTCGGCCGAGCGCGCGCGCATGGCGTCGCTGAACAGCACCAGCGGCGGCGCTGCGCGCGCCTGGTCCGCGTCCGCCGGCGCCGCGCGCGCGATCGCCACCCGCGTCGCGGCGATGACGTCGTACACCTGGGCGCTCAGCATGCGGCGGATCGCCTCGTACAGCAGGCGGCGGCCTTGCAGCTGCGGATGCTCACCCAGCGTCTCGCGGCAGTAGTGGTCGAACAGTTCGACCCCGCGCACCTGCTCCAGCGTGATGAGACCGGAACGCACGCCGTCGTCGATGTCGTGCGCGTTGTAGGCGATCTCGTCGGCCAGGTTGCACAGCTGCGCCTCCAGCCCCGGCTGCGTGCGGTCCAGGAAGCGCCGCGCCACGCCGTTGGGCTCCCTGGCTTCCAGCAGTTGCGCATTGGCGCGCGAGCAGTGCTTGAGCACACCCTCGCGCGTCTCGAAGGTGAGGTTCAGGCCGTCGAATCGCGGGTAGCGCTCCTCCAGCGCATCGACCACGCGCAGGCTTTGCAGGTTGTGCTCGAAGCCGCCGTGGCCGGCCATGCAATCGTTGAGCGCATCCTGCCCCGCATGGCCGAACGGCGTGTGCCCCAGGTCGTGCGCCAGCGCGATCGCTTCCACCAGGTCTTCGTTCAGCGCCAGCGGCCGCGCCATGGAGCGCGCCAGCTGCGCCACCTCGATGGAATGCGTCAGCCGCGTGCGGAACAGGTCGCCCTCGTGGTTCAGGAACACCTGGGTCTTGTAGACCAGGCGCCGGAACGCGGTGGAATGCACGATCCGGTCGCGGTCGCGCTGGTGCTCGGTGCGCGTGGGCGCCGGCGCCTCCGGAAAGCGCCTGCCGCGCGAACGCGCGGGATCGCTGGCGTACGGTGCGAGCGCCATGCCAGGCTTCAGCGGCAGCAGGCTGCGAGCACGTCGCGCACCAGCGCGTCGGGCGCGCCGCGCACCGCCGCCTCGCCCGGGCGCGCGATGACCACGAAGCGAATCTCGCCGCCTTCGGCCTTCTTGTCCACGCGCATCAGCTCCAGGTAGCGGTCCGCGCCCAGCGCGGGTCCGGTGACCGGCAGCCCGGCACGCTCGATGAGGGTGGTCACCCGCCGCACATAAGCCGCATCCACCAGGCCCAGCCGCTGCGACAGCTGCAGCGCCATCACCATGCCGCAGCCCACAGCTTCGCCGTGCAGCCACTGCCCGTAGCCCATGCCGGCCTCGATCGCGTGGCCGAAGGTGTGGCCGAAATTCAGGATGGCGCGCAGGCCGCCTTCGCGCTCGTCCTGGCCGACCACCCAGGCCTTGATCTCGCAGCTGCGGCGCACGGCATGGGCGAGTGCCGCGGGGTCGCGCGCCAGCAGCGCGTCGATATTGGTTTCGATCCAGTCCAGGAACGCGGCGTCGGCGATCGGGCCGTACTTGATCACTTCCGCCAATCCCGCGCTCAGTTCGCGCAGCGGCAGCGTGTTCAGCACGTCGAGATCGCACACCACGCGCTGCGGCTGGTAGAACGCGCCGACCATGTTCTTGCCCAGCGGATGGTTGATCGCCGTCTTGCCGCCAACCGACGAGTCGACCTGCGCCAGCAAGGTGGTGGGGACCTGCACGAACGGCACGCCACGCATGTAGCAGGCGGCGGCAAAGCCGGCCATGTCCCCCACCACGCCGCCACCAAGGGCGAACAGCACGGTCTTGCGGTCGCAGCCGTTGGCCAGTAGCGCGTCGAAAATGAGGTTGAGCGTGCTCCAGTCCTTGCGGTCTTCGCCGTCCGGCAGCGTGACCGTGTGCACGGTCTTGTAGCGGTTCGCAAGCGCGGCGCGCAGCCGCGCCTCGTACAGCGGCGCGACCACGGTGTTGGTGACGATCAGTGCCGCGGCGGCGGCAGGCAGGCCGTCCCAGCTGCGCGGGTCGTCGAGCAGGCCGGCGCCGATGTCGATGGCATAGCTGCGCTCCCCCAGGTCGATGGGGACGCGCTGCAAGGCGACGGGATTGGAAGGACTGTCGGAAAGCGGGGGCATGCCCGCAGTTTACGGGCGCGGCGGCAAGGCGCCGGCCAGCTCCAGCTGCATCAGGACCATGTTTGCCAGGGTGGCTGCCGACGACCGCCCCGCTTCCACGACGAAATGCGCCGTCCCGCGGTAGAGCGGGTCGCGTTGCTCGTACATCTCGCGCAGGCGCGCCAGCGGGTCGGCAACCTGCAGCAGCGGACGCTGCGTGTCGCGCTTGAGCCGGCGAAACAGCTCGTCCGGTAAAACATGCAGGTAGACGACGGAACCGCCGGCGTGCAGCCGCTGCCGGTTGGCAGGCCGCAACACGGCCCCGCCGCCTGTGGCAAGCACGCCTCCTCCTTGCGCAACCAGATCGCTGATCACTTCTTCCTCGACGTCGCGGAAGGCGGCCTCGCCTTCGCGTTCGAAAAAAGAACGGATCGAGCAGCCGATGCGCTGCTCGATCAGGTGATCGGAGTCCAGAAACGACAACGCCAGCCGGCGAGCCAGCTGGCGTCCGGCAGTGGATTTACCACTGCCGGGGAGGCCGATGAGGGAAAAGCCGGCCAGGCGGATCCCTAGAGGCTAGCGGTCAAGCGTCAAGGGCACGTGCCACCGTTGTCGACGATGGTCAAAGCGCTGGTCGCCGATGCACCCAGACTGTCGATCACGGTAATCGTCACCGCTGTATCGGCACTCACGCACTGGTTGCTGAGGGTCACCGTGACCTGGCTGCCAGCGATAGACACCGGAGCGCGAGCCAGATCGCCGGTCAGCACCTTGTACGGGCCGGTGCCTCCAAAGATGTTCAGCACGACGTTTCCGCTGTATGTCTCGCTGACCGAGAACGCAGCAGGAAGCAGCTGCAAAACCGGTCCCGGCTGGTTCACCGTCACACTGATCTGCTTCGATGCGCCGGCACTGTCGAACACTGTCACGACGGCAGAACCGCTGGTCATGCCCGTCAGGCGCAGAACCGATCCGGACATGATCGCGCCGGTGACTACGCTCGGATTGCTGCTCGAGACGGAGTAAGGTGCCGTGCCTCCACTGACATCGTAGTTCGACGTCGTATTCAAGGCAACAGTGACGCCTCCTGACGGAGCTGTCGTCGTCAGCGGCACCACGGTACCCGCGGGCGTCACGGTCACGCCCACAGTGAGAACACTCGCGCCGGCGCTGTCCTGGATCTGGATTTGCGCCGTTCCGGCAGCAACGCCGGTGATCGTCATCGGGCCATTGCTGGTGGCGGGCGACACGGTAGCGACACTGACGTTGTTGCTCGTGAGGAAGTAGGACCCCGTGCCGCCGCTGACGGTGAAGTTCTGCGAGGTGCCTGCAGCCATTGTGATGGTTGCAGGAGCCGTCGTGAACAGGCTCGTCGACGTGGAGTTGTTCGCTGCCGGCACCGTCACGCCGATCGTGGCGGTCGAGCCCAGGCTGTCGCGCACGATGATGTTCGCTGTGCCGGCGCCGACACCATTGATCGTGAGCACCGTGCCGCTCAGCGAAGCCGTTGCCACCGCCGCGTTGCTGGTCACAACCGTGTAGGGGGCCAGACCGCCGCCGACGTCGTATGTCGGGTGCGAGCCGATGCCGATCGTCACCGCGGCGGGCGCCGTCGTGAACACGCTGCCCGGCGAGGGAACGGTGACAGTCACGACCACGGTCGCGTTCACGCTGTCGCGGATGGTGATGGTGGCGCTGCCCACCGCAGCAGTATGGACCGTCAGCGTGTTGCCGCTCAGGGTGGCCGTTGCCACACCGTTGTTGCTGGAGCTCACCTGGTAGGCTGCCCCGCCGGTGAACGGAACGCCGCCACCCACCGAGAAGGTGGCCGTGGTGTTGATGGACTGCGTTAGGGTCGCGGGCGCCGTGGTGAAGAGCGCGATGTTGCCGACCGTGGTCACCGTCACACCGATCGACACTGTGGTTCCGATCCCGTCGGTCACCAGCACGCTGGTGGTGCCCGGCGTCACGCCGGTGACCCGCAGGCTGCCGCCGATGATGGAAGCCGATGCAATGTTGGTGTTGGCACTGCGCGCGCTGTATCCAGGTGCGCCACCCGATACGCTGAACGTCTGCGACGCACCCATTTCCAATGTGATATTGCTTGGCGCCGAGGTTCCCAGCGGGCGGGCCTGGGCACTCGTCAACGGAATCGTGATGGTGGCGCCGAAGACGTCGCGCACCGTGATCGTGGCAGTACCGATGCCGACCGTGCCGATGTACAGAGTGCCGCCCTCCACGCCGGCGACGGCGACCAGTTCGTTGTTGCTGATCGCGCTATAGGGGGCCTTGCCGCCGGTGATCGAAAAGGAACGCGCCGTGCCGATCAGGATCGTCAAAGGGGTCGGAGCGTTGGTTGCGAGCGCTTGCGGGCCGACGATGACGCCGGGTGAACCACCGCCTCCGCCGCACGCGGCGAGCATGGTCGCAAGTAGTAATGTCACCAGATAGGAGAAGAAACGCATGGTGGAACTCATGGATGGGTGGTGGTGATTGATCTGGTTAACGTGCCGCGGCGCGGTCGGAAATCATTTTGGGGGTGATGAACACCAGCATCTCCTGCTTTTTGGAGGAGCGCCCCTTGTTCTTGAACAAATTCCCCAGATAGGGGACATCGCCCAGCAGAGGCACGCGAGCCTCTGATTCGGTCTCGACCAGCTCGAAGATGCCGCCGATGACGACGGTGCCGCCGTTCTCCACCAACACCTGGGTTTTCACCTTCTTGGTGTTGATGGTGATGGCGCCTTCGATGACCTGTCCGATGGCATCCTTGTTGATGTCCAGGTCGAGAATGATGTTGCCTTCCGGCGTGATCTGCGGCGTGACCTCGAGCTTGAGCGTCGCGCGCCGGAAATCGATGGACGTGGCGCCGCTGGAGGTAAACCTTTGGTAAGGGATTTCCGTGCCTTGCTCGATCAATGCCTTGGTCTGATCCGCAGTCACGATGCGCGGGCTGGACACCAGCTTGCCCTTGCCGTCGGCTTCGAGCGCGGACAGCTCAAGATTCAGAAAACGGTTGGCAGCCGCGCTGAACAACGACAGCGCAAAACTTGCCGGTGCAAATCCGCCTTGGCCGACCGCCGGGAGGTTGAACAAGGTTGTGTTCACGGTCGAGAGCTTGTTCTCGGTTTCGGTGTTCTGCATGGACACCGCGTCGTAGGTGCCGCCGATCGAAACCCGGTTGTTGCCGCCCACGGAGTAGCCGGGGTCGCCGCCACGGATGCCGCGCAGGTCGCTGCCGCCCAGGCGCACGCCGAGCGACTTGCCGAACGTATCCGACGCTTCGACGATGCGCGCCTCGATCAGCACCTGGCGCACGGCGATGTCGATCTTGGAGATCAGCTGCTGCACCGCTTCCAGGCGATTGGGCACATCGGTCACGAAGATCTGGTTGGTGCGCGCTTCCGCGATCACGCTGCCGCGCACGCTAAGCAGGCGGGCGCTGCCGGAGCCGGTGAGCTGCACCGCGATGTCCGCGGCCTTCGTGTAGTTCAGCTGGAAGGACTGCGTGCGCAGCGGCTCCAGGCTCTGGATGGCGGCGCGGGATTCGAGCTCCAGCTTTTCCTTGGAGGCGATCTCGTCCTTCGGCGCGATCCACAGCACGTTGCCGGACTTGCGCATGCCCAGGCCCTTGGCCTGCAGGATGATGTCCAGCGCTTGGTCCCATGGAACGTCCTTCAGGCGCAGCGTCACCGCTCCGCTGACGGAGTCGGAGGTGACCACGTTGAAGTTGGTGAAGTCGGCGATCACCTGCAGCAGCGCCCGCACTTCGATGTTCTGGAAGTTGAGCGACAGCTTCTCGCCGGTGTAGCCCGGCCCCTGGCTCACCTTGTTCGGGTCGATCTTCTGCTGCCGCACCTCGATCACGAACTGGTTGTCGCTCTGGTAGGCGCTGTGCTCCCACGCGCCCTTGGGCTCGATCATCACCCGCACCCGGTCACCGCTCTGGAAGGTGGTCACCGTGTTCACCGGCGTGCCGAAATCGGACACGTCCATGCGTCGGCGCAGGCCTTCGGGCAGCGTGGACTTCAGGAATTCCACCACCAGCGCCTGGCCCTGCTGGCGGATGTCGACACCCACCTGGTTGCTGGGCAGATCGACCACCACGCGGCCGGAGCCGTCGGGGCCGCGGCGGAAGTCCAGGTCGCGCAGCGGCTGCGTGTCGCGGTTGCGGCTTTCGGCGAAGACGGGCGCGGGCGCGGCACTGGCGGCCACGGCGCCCGAGGTGTCCAGCAGCACCAGCAGCGACTTGCCTTGCAGCTGGGTCTTGTAGCCGGTGGCGCTCTTGAGGTTCAGTACCAGACGGGTGCGGTCGCCCGACTGCACCACGTTCACCGAACGCACGTTGCCGACGTTGATGTCCACCGCCGAGCGCCCCATGGCGTTGGTCGCGCCGGGGATGTCCAGCGCGATGCGCGCCGGGCTTTGCACGGCGAAGCCGGCGGGCACCGCGGCGAGCGGCTGCGAGAAATCGATGCGCACGATTTCGGAGCCGCCCTGGATCGAGCCGGTGACCGCCTCGATCGCCGGCTGCGCGGCGGCACCCAGGCAGAAGCAGGACGCCAGCAGGAAGCCGAGCACCGCGATCAGCCGGCGCCAGGGGGTTGCGTTGTATTGGTTCATTTCGACCTCTCTTGCAGCTGCAGCGCAGCCGTGCGCTCCGTCCATTCGCCGGCGGCGTCTTGCACCAGCTCGCGCAGCACCAGTTCGCTTTCTGTCACTTTGGTAATGCGTCCATAGTTCTGTCCCAGGTAGTTGCCCGGCCGCACCTGGTAGAGCAGGTTGTCCACCCGCACCAGCGCCACAGGCTGGCCCAGCTTGACCAGGCTGCCCACCATGCTCATGGCATCCAGCGGAAAACCTTCCAGGGGCTCGCGCCGGCGGTTGAGTTCCGGCTGGATCAGCGCGGAACTGGCCGCGCTTTGTGTCGATTCCCGCTTGAGGGCCTGTGCCAGCTTCTGGTTGCTGAACGGGTCGGTCGCGGCTTCCTGCGTGTACGGCTCGGGCGTGTATTTCTTCGGCTCCGGAATGGGCTGGATATTGGGTTTGGTCTGGACGCGCTGCTCGGCCATCCATTTGGCGAGTTCGTCCTGGTCGGAGCTGCCGCAGGCCGACAGGCCGAGCGCGGCCAGCAGGGTCAAGGAGAGGGTGCGGGCCTTCATTTCTTCGTCGCCGGTGCAGCCTTCTGCTGCGCAGCGATCTCGTCCTTGTCGAGGTAGCGGAAGGTCTTGGCCGTGGCGTCAAGGGTCAGCACACCGTCCTTGGCGGGAGAAATCCCCAGGTTGTTCAAGGTCACGATGCGCGACAGAAAGGCGATGTCCGAAGCGAAGGCGCCGACGTCGTGGTATTTGCCGGTGACGCGCAAGGTGATCGGCAGCTCCGCGTAGTACTCCTTGACGTTCACCAGGCCGGGGCGGAACAGCTCGAAATGCAGGCTGCGGCCCAGGCCGGCCTGGTTGATGTCCGACAGCAGTGCGTCCATTTCAGCCTTGCTGGGCAGCTGCTTTTCCAGCTGCGTCACGTACTGCTGCACCTGTTCGCGCTGCTTGCGCAAGGCCTCCAGGTTCACCGCCTGCGCCAGCTTCTTCTTGTAATCTTCACGCAGCGCCAGTTCCTTTTTCTGCTCCGCTTCCAGCTCGTCGGCCGAGGTGTTCAGCCAGGCGAACCACAGGGCCACGACGATGGCGGCCATGAGGGCGAGATACAGCAGCGCGCGCGGCAGCGCGGGCCAGGAGGACGGGTCGTTGCGGTTGAGGCCCTGGAACTGCGCGCGCAGCGATTGCTGCAGTGCGCCTGTATCCAGTTTCGGTGCGGAAAGAGTTGCCATGGCGGTCAGGTCTTGGCCGGAACGGAGGAAGCCGATGCCGCGGCACCGCTCGCTGCGGCGCCCGGTTTCTGGATTTCGCTGGAACGCAGCAGGCGCACGCGAATGTTGAAGTTGGACACGCGGCGCTGGTCGCGTCCGCCCAGGCTGACGCTGCCGGCCACGATTTCGACCAGCTCCGGGCGCGTCAGCCAGGGGCTGTTGTTGCCCAGGTTGCGCAGCAGCTCGGACACCCGCTCGTTGGACTGCGCCACGCCCTGGATGGCGACGGTCTGCGCTTCCTGCTTCAAGGTGGTGACGTAGACGCCGTCGGGCAGCTGCTTGACCAGTTCGTTGAGCAGGTGCACCGGCATGTTGCGGTCGGCCTGCAGGTCTTCCACCGCCTGCTGGCGCGCGCGCAGGGCGGCGATTTCCTGCTGCAGGTTGGCAATGTCCTTGATCTGCGCCTCGAGCCGCTTGATCTCGCTTTGCAGCACGGCGTTGCGGGTCTGCTGGGTGGAGATCTGCGCGGCGAACCAGAGGAACACCATGCCGGCCACGATGCCGCCGGCCAGCGCCGAGGCGCCGAGCGCGGCATAGAAGTTTTCCTTGCGGCGCTTGCGGGCCGCTTCGCGGTGCGGCAGCAGGTTGATCAGGATCACTGCTCGAACCTCCGCATGGCCAGGCCGCACGAGGTGAGATAGGACGGCGCCTCACGCCGCACCTTCTTTTCGCGCACCGGCGAGCCGAACTGCATGCCCTGGAACGGGTCGGCCAGGGAACAGGCGAACGAGGTCTGCGCCGTCACCGCGTTGGTCAGGCCCGGCAGGGCGGCGGAGCCGCCGGCCAGCAGGATGTAGTCGACCCGGTTGTGCGGCGTGCTGGTGAAGAAGAACTGCAGCGCGCGCGCGATTTCCTGCGACATGCTGTCCACGAAGGGCTTGAGAACGCTGGACTCGTAGTCCTCGGGCAGGTCGCCGCTGCGCTTCTTGGTCTCGGCCTCTTCCTGCGAGAAGCCGTATTGCCGCACGACCAGCTGTGTGAGCTGCGCGCCGCCGAACGCCTGGTCGCGGTCGTACAGCACTTCGTCGTTGCGCAGCACTTGCATGCTGGTGTTGGAGGCACCGACTTCGAACAGCGCCACCATCAGGTCCAGCCCCTCGTTGGGCAGCGACTGGATCAGGCGGCTGGCGGCCAGGCGCGAGGCATAGGATTCGACGTCAACGATCACCGGCTTCAGCCCGGCGGCTTCGGCCAGGCCCTGGCGGTCCTGCACCTTCTCGCGGCGGGAGGCGGCGATCAGCACTTCCACGTCGCCGGCGGACGAGGGGCTGGGGCCCACCACGCAGAAGTCGAGGCTGACCTCGTCCAGCGAGAAGGGGATGTACTGGTTGGCCTCGGATTCGACCTGGACTTCGAGCTCCTGCTCGGTCAAGCCCCCTGGCAGAATGATTTTCTTGGTGATGACCGCGGAAGCGGGAAGCGCCATCGCGACGTTCCTGGTGCGGCTGCCGCTTTTCTTCACCACCCGGCGCATGGCCTCGGCGACTTCGTCGAATTTCTCGACATTGCCGTCCGTGATCCAGCCGCGCTCCAATGGCTCGATGGCGCAGCGTTCCAGGATCAGGTTGCCGTCGCTGTCACGGCCGAGCTCGACCAGCTTCAGACTGGACGAGCTGATGTCCAGGCCCAGCAGGGGGGGCTGCTGCTTTCTGAACAATGAACCCAAAGAGATCAAGCCGGCCTCCTGAAGCAGTATTTCTAATGCGTAACAAACTTAAGATTCCACTTCAATGCTAGCAGTAACATCCTTGTCGCCAAAGGATTTTTCCGCCGTGCTCAACTTCCCGTTGCCAAAAACTGACGAGCCAGCCCGCAGTGCTGCCGAGCTGTGAAATCCTTGGCATCCGCTCACTGCAATGTAGAAAAACGGCTTACTCAATCCCATTTAGCCCGCCGTCCGGTTTCTATAATCGGCCGGCCAGGGATGCCCTTGGAGACGTATGTCCTCTGATTCACCTACCCCCGATCCCGGCTCCTCCCGTTCCGCCCGCTCGCCGCTGGTCCGCACCTTGTTGCGGGTCGCGATGTGGATCGGCGGGCTGGCGCTGGCCGGCATCGTGTCCGTGGCGGCCGTCGTGGGCCTCGGGCTCGCCGTTGCCTACCCCAACCTGCCGGACCTGTCCGAGCTGGCCGACTACCGCCCCAAGCTGCCGCTGCGCATCTTCTCGGTCGAAGGCACGCTGATCGGCGAATTCGGCGAGGAGCGCCGCAACCTCACGCCGATCGACCAGATTCCCGCGGTGATGAAGAACGCGGTGCTGGCCATCGAGGACGCGCGGTTCTATTCGCACGGCGGCGTGGACTACAAGGGCCTGCTGCGCGCCGGCATCGCCAACCTGGGGCGCGCCAAGAGCCAGGGCGCCTCCACCATCACCATGCAGGTGGCGCGCAACGTGTACCTGTCGTCGGAAAAAACGTTCACGCGCAAGCTGTACGAGGTGCTGCTCACGTTCAAGCTTGAACACTTGCTGACGAAGAACCAGATCCTCGAGATCTACATGAACCAGATCTTCCTGGGCAACCGCGCCTACGGGTTCGCGGCCGCCTCGGAAGCGTATTTCGGCAAGCCCCTGAAGGACATCAGCATCGCCGAGGCCGCCATGCTGGCCGGCCTGCCCAAGTCACCCTCGGGCAACAACCCCATCACCAACTTTGCGCGCGCACGCCAGCGCCAGCTCTACATCATCGAGCGGATGCAGGACAACGGCTTCATCACCGCCGAACAGGCCGAAGTCGCGAAGAAGGAGGAGCTGAAGATCCGCTCGGGCGCGCCCACGCTGCCGGTGCACGCCGAATACATCGCCGAGACCGTGCGCCAGCTGATGTTCGCGCAGTACGGCGACGACACCTACACGCGCGGCCTGAACGTGTTCACCACCGTCAAGGCCGACGAGCAGGAAGCCGCGTACAAGGCCCTGCGCAAGGGCATCATGGACTACGAGAAGCGGCAGATCTACCGCGGCCCCGAGGAGTTCGTCGACCTGCCCTCCAACCCCAAGGAACTGGACGAGGCGGTCGAGGACGCGCTGTCCGACCATCCGGACAACGGCGACGTGCTGGCCGCCGTGGTGCTGGAAGCCAACCCGAAGAAGATCGTCGCCACGCGCCTCACGGGCGAGCGCATGGAGATCATGGGCGAAGGCCTGCGGGCGGGGCAGTCGGGCCTGTCGGACAAGGCACCGCCCAAGATCAAGATCCGCCGCGGCGCGGTGATCCGCGCGATGAAAACCGCCAAGGGCACCTGGGAGATCACCCAGCTGCCCGAAGTGGAAGGCGCCTTCGTGGCGCTGGACCCGCGCGACGGCGGCGTGCGCGCGCTGGTGGGCGGCTTCGACTTCAACAAGAACAAGTTCAACCACGTCACGCAGGCGTGGCGCCAGCCGGGCTCGGGCTTCAAGCCCTTCATCTATTCGGCCGCACTGGAAAAGGGCTTCACGCCCACCACCATGGTGAACGACGCGCCGCTGTTCTTCGACGCCGGCGTCACCGGCGGCCAGCCCTGGGAGCCGAAGAACTACGACGGCAAATTCGAAGGCCCGATGCCGCTGCACACGGCGCTGGCCAAGTCCAAGAACATGGTGTCGATCCGCGTGCTGCAGGCGGTGGGCGCGCAGAACGCGCAGGAGTGGATCACGCGCTTTGGTTTCGAGGCGGAAAAGCACCCGCCCTACCTGACGATGGCGCTGGGCGCCGGCTCGGTCACGCCGATGCAGATGGCCACCGGCTATGCCGTGTTCGCCAACGGCGGCTACCGCGTCAACCCCTGGCTGATCACCAAGATCGTCGACCAGAAGGGCAAGGTGCTGGTGGAAAGCCAACCGCCGCTGCCCAATGAATCGGTGCGCGCCATCGATGCGCGCAACGCCTTCGTCATGGACCGCCTGCTGGGCGAGATCACGCGCTCGGGCACTGCGGCCAAGGTGTACCAGACCTTCAAGCGCCCCGACCTGTACGGCAAGACCGGCACCACCAACGACTCCATCGACACCTGGTTCAACGGCTTCCACCCGACGGTGGTGGCGGTCGTCTGGATGGGCTACGACCAGCCCAAGTCGCTGGGCGACAAGGAAACCGGCGGCGGCCTGAGCCTGCCGGTTTGGATCGATTACATGCAGACGGCGCTCAAGGGCGTGCCGCAGATGGAGCCCACCGCGCCCGAGGGCGTGGTCAACGTCAACGGCGAGTGGTACTACGAGGAATATGCGCGCGGCGGCGGTGTCGGCAGCGTGGGCATGTCGTCCGGCGGCGGCGGCGCCCCGGTGGATGCGGGCGGCGGCGCGCACGTGGATCCCGGCACGCCGCGCGTCGCCGGTCCCTCGGGCGAACGCACGCCCGGCGTGCCCGGCGTGCCCGGCGACCGCAGCCTGATGAACTCCGACGGCCAGCCGCCCACCCGCCCGCAAAACGAGGAGCGGCGCAGCATCCTGGACCTGTTCAGGAACTGAAATCCAGCACCAGGGCGGCCTGCTCGCCGGCGTAGCGCGACAGGTCTGCGAGGAATTCGCCGCGCGTCTTGGTATCGCGCCATTGCCCCGCGGCGTCCAGCTTGTAATGGAAACCGCCGGCGCGTGCCGCCATCCACACCTCTTCCAGGGGCTTTTGCATGTTGACGATGATCTGGCTGCCGTTCGGAAAACTCAGCGTGACCATGCCGCCCGTGCGCTGGTTGTCGATGTCGGCGTCGGTGCGGTCGTTGATGCGATCGCAGCAGGCCTCGATGTGCGTCAGCAGCGCTTCCGCGCGGTCGAGGTAGTCGAAATCGCTCATTACAATCCGCCGATGTTCAATGTTGTTCCCGAAATTCTAGTCAGCGCGCCGGCGCGGCGGCTTGCCCTTGCGGCTTGCATGGTCGCGATGCTGGCGGCCTGCGGCCAGAAGGGACCGCTGATGCTGCCCACGGGCGCGCAGGCGTCCGGGCGTGCCACGCTGCCCCAGACCCTCAGCCCCGCTGGCGCACCGGCCGCGCCCGCTTCCGCTCCGCCCACGGGCACCGCTTCTCCGGTACGCGTCGAATGAAAGACATCCAACTTCCCGGCGGTCCGCATTTCGCGTACCGCGATGGCGAACTGCACGCCGAACAGGTGGCGCTGTCCGCCCTGGCGCGCGAGCACGGCACGCCGCTGTTCGTCTATTCCAAGGCGGCCATGCTGGCGGCACTGGGCGCCTACCAGCGCGGCTTCGCCGGGCGCAAGGCGAAGATCTTCTACGCCGTGAAGGCGAACTCGTCGCTTGCCGTGCTGCAGGTGTTCGCGCAGGCCGGCTGCGGCTTCGACATCGTGTCGGGCGGCGAACTGGAACGCGCCCTCGCCGCGGGCGGCAAGCCGGCCGACGTGATCTTCTCCGGCGTCGGCAAGACGCGCGCCGAGATGCAGCGCGCCCTGGAACTGGGCATCGGCTGCTTCAACGTCGAGAGCGAGGAAGAGCTCGACGTGTTGAACGAGGTCGCGACGCGCGTGGGCCGCACCGCCACCGTGAGCCTGCGCGTCAACCCCGACGTGGACGCCAAAACCCACCCCTACATCTCCACCGGCCTGAAGGGCAACAAGTTCGGCATTGCCAGCGACCGCACGGTGCAGGCGTACCGCCACGCGGCCGGCCTGCCCGGCTTGAATGTGGCCGGCATCGACTGCCACATCGGCTCGCAGATCACCGAATCGGCGCCGTTCCTGGACGCGCTGGACCGGGTGCTGGACATGGTGGCCGCGGTGGAAGCCGCTGGCATCCGGCTGCAGCACGTCGACTTCGGCGGCGGCCTGGGCATCGGCTATGAAGAGGACAACCAGCCGCCGCAGGCCGACGCGCTGTGGAAGCAGCTGTTCGCGAAGCTGGATGCGCGCGGCTACGGCGACCGCATGGTGATGGCCGAGCCCGGCCGCTCGCTGGTGGGCAACGCGGGCATCTGCCTCACCGAGGTGCTGTACCTGAAGCCCGGCGAGCAAAAGCAGTTCGTCGTGATCGACGCCGCCATGAACGACCTGCCGCGCCCGGCCATGTACCAGGCCTTCCACGCCATCATGCCGGTGCGCGAAGCGCCCAACGGCGCTGGCGGCACCTACGACGTGGTCGGCCCGGTGTGCGAAAGCGGCGACTGGATCGGCCGCGACCGCACGCTGGCCACTCAGCCTGGCGACGTGCTGGCCGTGCTGTCGGCCGGCGCGTACTGCATGAGCATGGCCAGCAACTACAACACCCGCGGCCGCGCCGCCGAGGTGCTGGTGGATGCCGCCAAAGCCACGCTGATCCGCGAGCGCGAAACCATCGACGATCAGCTGCGCAAGGAAAAGCTGCTGCCGGCGGGCTGAGCCGCGGCCAGCTTCCTTTTCTTCTTCAGGAACTGCGCCACGCGCCAGCCGAGCAGCACGGCGAGGATGGCCGCGTAGACCGCGACTTCGGCGAAGTTGTTCTTGCCCGCGCGCATCCAGAAGAAATGCAGCAGCCCCAAGCCGGCGATGGCGTAGACCAGCTTGTGCAGCGCCTGCCAGCGCTTGGCGCCCAGCGCCTTCACCGCGCGGTTGAACGAGGTGGCGGCCAGCGGCGTGAGCAGCAAGAAAGCGGAGAAGCCCACCAGGATGAACGGCCGCTTGGCGATGTCCTTGGCGATCTCCGGGACGTCGAAGCCCATGTCGAACCAGCTGTAGCTGAAAAGGTGGACCACCACGTAGAAGTACACGAACAGGCCCAGCATGCGCCGCAGCCGCGCCAGCGTGGGCAGGCCGCCGACCACCCGCAGCGGCGTCACGGCCAGCGTGATGCACAGGAAGCGCAAGGTCCAGTCGCCAGTGGCGCGGATCAGGTATTCCGCCGGGTTCGCACCCAGGTTGTTGGTGAGGGCGCCGTAGAACAGCCAGGCGAAGGGCAGCAGGGACAGCACGAACACCACCGGCTTGGTCGCCGGGTGCATCAAGGCTTTGGAGAGCGAGGCGGCCATCAGCATCCTTTCGAATCGGTCATGCGTCTATGTCGCGGTGGACCCGCATGTTCTTACCGAATCGGTCGCAGCTGACGCGCAGCCAGGCCGGACTCAGAAGTTCTTCTTGAGGTCCATGCCCGCGTAGAGCTGCGCCACCTGCGCTTCATACCCGTTGAACATGAGCGTCTTGCGCTTCTTGGCAAACAGCCCGTCTTCGCCGATGCGGCGCTCGGTGGCCTGCGACCAGCGCGGGTGGTCGACGTTCGGATTCACGTTGGAATAGAAGCCGTACTCCTGCTGCGCGGCCTTGTTCCACGCGGTGTGCGGCTCCTTGTCGGTGAAGCGGATGCGCACGATGCTCTTGCCGCTCTTGAAGCCGTACTTCCATGGCACCACCAGGCGCACCGGCGCGCCGTTCTGGTTGGGCAGCACCTCGCCGTACATGCCGAAGGTTAGCAGCGCCAGCGGGTTCATGGCTTCGTCGATGCGCAGGCCCTCGGTGTACGGCCAGTCCAGCACGCGCGATCCGACGAAGGGCATGGTCTTGGGATCGGCCTGGCTGATGAATTCCACGTACTTGGCGTTGCCCAGCGGCTCCACGCGCTCGATCAGCTTGGCCAGCGAGTAGCCCACCCACGGGACCACCATCGACCAGCCTTCGACACAGCGCAGGCGGTAGATGCGCTCTTCCTGCGCGCTCAGCTTCAGCAGGTCTTCCAGCTGGTACTTGGCCGGCTTCTTCACCAGGCCGTCGACCTCCACCGTCCACGGCTTGGTGTTCAGCGTGTGCGCATTCTTCGCCGGGTCGGCCTTGTCGGTGCCGAATTCGTAGAAGTTGTTGTAGCTGGTGGCGTCCTTGTACTCGGTGACCTTTTCCATGGTCGCCGCGCCCGCCACGCCGCTTTTCACGGCCTGCAGCGCCGCCAGCTTGCCGGGGCGCTGCACCTGCTGCGCCATCGCCTGGCGCCCGGCCCACGAGGCCAGCGCGGCGCCGGCGGCGCCCGTGGCCATCCACTTCATGATCTGGCGGCGGTCGCGGTACACCGCCTGCGGGGTGATCTCGCTGGAAATCGGGTGATTGAATCCGTCGCGGTCCGTCTTGATCAGCATGGCATCTCCTGTTCCTGGCCGTTGGTCTGGATACGCCGGCCGTTCTTACATGGATTCAACCGCGTTGAGCGGCCGCGCTCAGAGTTCGCCGTAGCTGTGCAGCCCCGACAGGAACATGTTGACGCCCAGGAAGGCGAAGGTGGTGACTACCAGGCCACCCAGCGCCCACCAGGCCGACACCGTGCCGCGCAGGCCCTTCATCAGCCGCATGTGCAGCCAGGCCGCGTAGTTCAGCCAGACGATCAGCGCCCAAGTCTCCTTGGGGTCCCAGCTCCAATAGCCGCCCCAGGCCTCGGCCGCCCACAGCGCGCCCAGCACGGTGGCGATGGTGAAGAAGGCGAAGCCCACGGCGATGGACTTGTACATCACGTCGTCCAGCACTTCCAGGGGCGGCAGGCGCCCGGCGATGTGCCGGCGCGTCAGCAGGATGCCCGCGACGATCAGCGACGCGATGCCGAAGTACACCGCCCAGTAGCCGCTGCCCGATGCCGCCGCCTTGGTGCGGAACACCACCGGCTCGAAGCACAGCACCACGCCAAGCAGCCACAGCGGCGCCAGCTTGTACCAGCGCGTCTCGCCGGCGTGCTGCTTGATCAGGTAGGCAAAGGCCACCATGGCAGCCAGCGCGAAGGTGCCGTAGCCGATGAAGTTGGCCGGCACGTGCAGCTTCATCCACCAGCTCTTGAGGGCCGGCACCAGCGGCTGGATCTCGTGCGCCTCGCGCACCACCGTGTACCAGAGCAGGAAGCCGACCGCGGCGCTGACCACCAGCATGACGAAGGCACCCAGCGCGCGCGTGCGGTACTGGTCCTCGAAGTACAGGTAGAAGGTGGTGGTGAGCCAGCAGAACAGCACGAACACCTCGTACAGGTTGCTCACCGGGATGTGGCCGATGTCGCTGCCCACCAGGTAGCTCTCGTACCAGCGCACCAGGGTGCCGACCAGCGCCATGCCGACGGCGGTCCAGGCCAGGCGCGAGCCGATCGTCTCCATCGCGGCGCTCTGGTTGCGCGAGAACATGCCGATCCAGTAGAAGGCCGTGCTCATGAAGAACAGCATGCTCATCCACAGGATGGCCGATTGGCTCGACAGGAAATACTTCAGCCAGAACACGTTGTCCGCGCGCGCCAGGCTGCCCTGGTAGGAGACGATGCCCAGCAGGGCCGCGCCGGCCACCACCAGCATCAGCACGCGCAGCGGCCGCCAGAACCAGCCCAGCCAGATGGCCGCGGGCACGGCGCCGAGCAGGATGCCCTTCTCGTACACGTCCATGTACTGGCCGTACTGCGCGAAGGCAAAGGCGCCTCCGGCGACCACGGCCAGCGCGAACAGCCAGTCGAACCAGTTGCGCCGGGCGAGGAAGCCCGGCTCCAGCGCGAAGGTGGTGATGGTCCGGTGAGACCCGGAGAGCTCCGGATGGTGGTCGGGGGTCGTCGTGGCGGTGTTCATTCCTGCACTCCCAGCAAAGACTGCTTGAGCCGCGCGAACTCGCGGTCGGTTTCCATGGTCTTGCGGTTGCTCGATAGCGCCATGCGCGCCTGCGTGCCTCCGCCGTCGCGGCTGAGCCAAACCCAGACCCGGCGCTCGCGGATGTACAGCATGGCAAAAATCCCCAGGATCAGCAAGCCGCAGCCCAGGTAGACGATGTAGTGCCCCGGCGCGCGCGCCACCTGGAACACGCTGGCCTGCACCTGCTTGAAGTCCTTCAGCTGGAAGGCCATGGGCGCGGGATACAGCGGCACGTCGCTCAGCGCCAGCACGGCCTGCGTCATGAAGGCCTGGGTTTTCGCATCCGGCTCCAGCGGCTTCAGGCCGGCGCGTTCGCGCGTGATCTGCGCCAGCTCGAACAGCGCGCCGTTGATGATGCGCACCAGCACTTCGCCGGCGCGCTGGCGCTCGGCCTCGGGCACGTTGACTTCCAAAAATTCGGACACCGCCTGCAGCCCGCCGGTGGGCTTGCCGCCGCCGGCTTCGGCGCCGGCGAACAGCGCCATCGCGCGCAGGGTCGATGCCGCCAGCTGCTGGCCCAGCTCGGGCCGCGACGCGTCGGTGGCCTTGCCGGCATAGCGGCGCACCGCCTCTTCGCGCAGCGCGCCGTCGGCCAGGCCCGCGCGCAGGCGCACGAAGCCGTCCAGCGTGCCGTTCTCGTCGGCCGGCACGCGCAGGTAGCGGAAGGCCTCGGCCGGCGTCTCGCGCATGCCCATGAGGAACACCGGCACGCCGTCGCCCAGGTCCATCGGCAGCATGTAGTTGTGGAACTCGCGCGCCTGGCCGGCCGCGTCGCGCAGCTTGTAGCCGATGCTGGGGCCGACGTTGCGCAGCTCCTTCTTGTTCGTGGTCTTGTTGCCGGCGCCCAGCCGCGCGTCGATGGAGGCGCGCAGGTCCACCTTGCGCGGATCGGTGCCACCCGCGCCGTTGCCCGACAGGTTTTCCACGTTGATGACGCGCAGGCTGGTGTACTCCAGCGCCATCTTGTCGGCGGCGTTGCCCTGCCCGCGCGTGAGCTGCGACACGCCGCCCACCACGCCTTCGATGTCGAACGGCTTGGACACGCCGTCCATCGGCACCGAGCGCAGCTGCACGGTGGAGCCGCCGTCGTCGAAGCTCGATTGGTAGATCTCCACGCCACGGTGCGACACCGGGTGGTTCACCTCGACGCGCGCGGTCGTCTTCGCGCCGGTGTCCAGGTCGTGCAGCACGATCTCGCTGGCGAACAGCTTGGGCATGCCGGTGGAGTAGTGCTCCACCACGAACTTCTTCAGCTCGATGGCGAACGGCAGGTCCTGCAGCACGATGCCGTTGGACTGGTTCAGCACCGCGGTGGACGACTGCGTGCCTTCGGCCACCAGCAGGTTGCCGCGGAATGCCGGGTTATTGGCCGGCAGGCGGTGCCGCGCCGGCACCTCGGACACCATGCCGCCGCCGTTGTAGGGCGTCTTGCCGCCCCACCACATGATGCCGCGCACGATCATGTCGCCATCGAGCAGGCCGCCCAGGCAGATCAGCACGATGGCGCTATGCGCCGACAGATAGCCGATCTTGTTGGCCGCGCCCTTGCGCGCCGCCACCATCCAGCCCGCGCCCTGCCCCGCTGGCACGCCTTCGCGCTGCTGCAGCTTCACCTTCCAGCCAGCCCTGGCCAGGCCCGCGCCGATGCGCCGTGCCGCCGCCTCGGGCAGCTCGTTGAGCGGCGCTTCGGCCTTGTGGGGGAAGGACCGCAGGCTCTGCTCGCGGATGTTCTCCTTGGCGGTCTTCAGGTCGGCCAGTATCTTGGGCGTGTTGCGGGCGATGCACAGCGAGGTGCTCACCACCAGGAAGGCCAGGATCAGCAGGAACCACCAGGCGCTGTAGACGGTGTTCAGCCGCGCCGACAGGAACAGCTGCGCCCAGAACGGGCCGAACTGGTTGACGTAGTTGCCCAGCGGCTCCTGCTGCTTGAGCACCGTGCCGATGATGGAGGCGATGCAGATCAGCGTGAGCAGCGCGATCGCGAAGCGCATGGACGACAGCAGCTCCAGGGCCGAGCGCAGGGCCTGCGGGCCGCGGCGGATCGTCATGCCCTGGGTGGTGGCGTTCATGCGGTGTTGGGAGAGGAAAAAAGAAGGCGGGCCCCCGTGCGAGGTGCCCGCCCTTTTTGGATGTGGTTGTCGGCGGTTAGTTCAGCGGCGCGTCCGGCGATTCAGCGCAGGCCGGCGACGTAGTCGGACACGGCGCGGATTTCGCGGTCGTTCATCTTGGCGGCGATCTGCGTCATCTGCAGGCTGTTCTTGCGCGCGCCGTCGCGGAATGCGGCCAGCTGGGCGGCGGTGTAGTCGGCATGCTGGCCGGACAGGCGCGGGTACTGGGCCGGAACGCCCGAGCCGGTGGGGCTGTGGCAGCCGGCGCAGGCGGCGATCTGCCGGTCGGCGATGCCGCCGCGGTAGATGCGCTCGCCCAGCGCCACCAGTTCCTTGTCCTTGGCGAAGCCGGCCTTGGCCTTCTTGGCGCCGACGAAGCCGGCGATGTTCTTCATGTCGGCATCGCTCAGCTGCGACGCGAAGCCCTGCATGATGGGGCTGGGGCGCTTGCCGCTCTTGAATTCCTGCAGCTGCTTGACGATGTAGTCGGGGTGCTGCTGCGCCAGCTTGGGGTTGGCCGGCGTGCCGGAGTTGCCGTCGGCGCCGTGGCAGGCCGCGCAGACGGCGGTGTACTTCGCTTCTCCCGCGGCGGCATCGGCCCTCGGGGACACCGGCACGGCCGGTGCCGCGGGAGCCTGGGCCTGGGTCGGCGTTGCCGCGGGCGCGCCGGTGGCGGCAGGCTGCTGGGCCAGGGCCGGGAGTGCGGCAGCGACGAGCGCGGCGAACAGCAGGGAAGCGAGCGACTTCATAAGCGAGCGTATCTTCGGTTTGTGGGGCGCAAAACCCTGGGATTCTACAATGCCGCTTCCGGCCGCCACGGCCACCGCCCAGCTCACATGACCACTCCCACGGGCGCCCGCGCCACCACCCCCTCGCCCGAGGCGCGCGCCCTGGCCTGGCTGCACACCGCGCATTTCCTCACCACCGCTCCCCGGCTGGAGCACCTGCCCGACCATGCCTACCCGGAGATCGCCTTCGTGGGCCGCTCCAATGCCGGCAAGTCCACCTGCATCAACACGCTGACCCAGCAAAAGCGCCTGGCCTTCGCCTCCAAGACGCCGGGCCGCACCCAGGCCATCAACCTGTTCACGCTGGGCAAGCAGAACATCACCGACGCGATACTGGCCGACCTGCCCGGCTACGGCTACGCCGCCGTGCCCAAGGCCGACAAGATCCGCTGGCAGGAGGTCATGGCCAACTACCTGATGAGCCGGGGCAACCTGCGCGGCGTGGTGATGCTGTGCGACCCGCGCCATGGCCTGACCGAGCTGGACGACATCCTGCTGGAGGTGATCCGCCCGCGCGTCGAAGCCGGAATGCACTTCCTGGTGCTACTGACCAAGGCCGACAAGCTCAACAAGAGCGAAGGGCAGAAAGCGCTGTCCATCGCGCGACTGCAAACCGCCGGCGGCGAGGTGAAACTGTTCTCCGCCCTGAAGCGCCAGGGCGTCGAGGAGACTGCCCTCGCCCTGTGGCAGTGGACGCACAAGGAAGAGCCCGCCGATGGTGCAGCCGCCGATTGAAACCTACCAGCAAGCCCTGCCGCACGGCATCACGCTGAGCTGCCGCGCCGCGGGCGTTCGCGGCCGGCCGGTGCTGGTGTTCCTGCACGGCTTTCCCGAGGCGGCCTTCGTCTGGGACGAACTGCTCCAACATTTCGCGCAGCCGGCGCAGGGCGGCTGGCGCTGCGTGGCGCCCAACCTGCGCGGCTACGAGCAGTCCAGCCAGCCGAAGGACGTGGAGGCCTACCGGCCCAAGCACCTGGTGCAGGACCTGGCCGCGCTGATCGCCATCGAAGCCGGCGGCGCCCCGCTCGGCTGCCTGGTGGCGCACGACTGGGGCGGCGCCGTGGCCTGGAGCCTGGCCAACCGCATGCCGCAGCTGCTGGACAAGCTGGCCATCGTCAACTCGCCGCACCCGGGCACCTTCCTGCGCGAGCTGAAGACCAGCGCCAAGCAGCGGAAGGCCAGTGCCTACATGAATTTCCTGGTCCGCCCCGACGCGGAAGCCCTGCTGCGCGAAGACGGCTACCGCCGCCTATTCGGCTTTTTCACCCAGTGGGGCGGCGCGCCCTGGCTGACCGAGGAACTCAAGCAGCGCTACCGCGCCGTCTGGGACGCCAGCCTCACAGGCGGGCTGAACTGGTACCGCGCCTCGCCGCTGCGCCCGGCGACACCGGAAGATCGCGCCGCGTCCGCGGTGGAGCTGCCGCGCGAAATGCTGACGGTGGACGTGCCGACCCTGGTGCTGTGGGCGATGGAAGACGCCGCCCTGCCGCCCGAGCTGGTCGACGGCCTGGACGGCTACGTCCCGCGGCTCACGCTGGAGAAGATTCCCGGTGCCTCGCACTGGGTGGTCCATGAGCGGCCCCAGTTCATCGCCGAACGGCTCGCGGCCTTCCTGGCCCAATAGCGCAGTAGCGCGATCGGGCGGCTTCAGTACACCGGCGGCTCGCCGGGCGGGCGCGTCTTGAAGCGCTTGTGCACCCAGTAGTACTGGTCCGGCATGGCGTCGATGTAGCCTTGCAGGCGCTCGTTCATGCGCGCCGTGTCGGCCTGCAGGTCGCCGCTGGGAAACGCGGGCCAGGCCGCGTGCACGCGCACCTCGTAGCCGCCGGGGGTCATGCGCGTGACCACCGGCACCACCTTCGCGCGCCCCAGCCGCGCGAAGCGCGAGAGCGAGGGAACCGTGGCCGCCTGCACGCCGTAGAACGGCACGAAGATCGATTCCTCGGGCCCGAAATTCATGTCGGGCAGCAAGTACATCAGCTCGCCCTGGCGCAGCGCCGACACCAGCTCGCGCACACCGTCGCTGCGGCGCAGCGGCCGCGCGTTGCCGAAGCGGTGCCGCCCGCGCAGGATCCAGGCGTCCAGCACCTTGTTGCTCTGGTGCGTGTAGATGCCGACCATGCGGCGCGGCAGCTGCTGCGAGAGACCCGTGACGCCGGCATCCATGCCGACGAAGTGCGGCGCGAAGAGGATGGTGGGCTCGGTGCCGGCCAATTCGCGCACCTCGCCCGTCACCACCAGCCGGCGGCGCGTCACCTCGGGGCTGGCATGCCACAGCCAGGCGCGGTCCAGCCAGGCCTGTGCGAAGCGCATAAACACCTGGCGTTCCACCGTGCGCCGGCGCGCCTCGCTCCACTCGGGAAAGCACAGGCGCAGGTTGGTCCGCACCACCTTGCGCCGCGGCTGCACGAGCACGTACAGCAGCAGGCCGAGCGCCGTGCCCATGGCGCGCACCCACGCAAGCGGCAGCGGCGCGATCAGCCGCATGAAGCCGATTCCCAGATAACTGATCAAGGCGCTCTCTCCGCCCGTGGCGTCTTGTAGCGCGCATAGCCCCACAGGTACTGCTGCGGGCATTCGCGTACCAGGCGCTCCATGCGCAGGTTGACCTGCGCGGCGGCGGCTTGTGGGTCGGCGGGCAGCTCGCCTTCCCAGGAGCGCAGGTGGATGCGATACCCGCGGCCGAACGGCAGGCGTTCGCCCCAGGCCAGCAGCAGCGCAGCGCCGGTCTGCTGCACCAGCCGCGCCGGCAGGGTCATGGTGAAGGCCTCGCGGCCGAAGAACGGCGCCCACGTGCCCAGGCCCTGCGGCGGCACCTGGTCGGGCAGCAGGCCGACCGCGCCGCCGGCGCGCAGGGTGCGCAGCATCTGGCGCACGCCGGCCAGCGTGGTCGGCGCCGTCTCCAGCCGCGTGCGCGCGCGCGCCGTATCCACCAGTTCGCGCAGCCAGGGCTTGCGCGCCGGCCGGTATAAAACGGTGATGGTGCCGAAGCGCGCGGCATAGCCTTGCGCCGTGACCTCGAAGCAGCCCAGGTGCGGCGTCAGGAAGACGATGCCGCGGCCGGCGGCGCGGGCCGCCTCGATCAGCTCGGCACCGTCCCATTCCATGCGCACCGGCGCGCCGAACCACAGGCGCGGCACTTCCGCGATCAGGCGGCCGCCGGCGGCCACCGCGGCATGCACATTGGCGAAGCCGTAGCCCGCCTGCGCGGCGTTGGCGACGAAGCGCCGGCGGTAGGTCGGCGACAGGCAAAACGCCAGCCAGCCGAGGCCGCTTCCGATGGTGTGTAACACCCACAGCGGCAACAGAGCCATCACTTTAAACAGGCTTTTCACTGTGGTTAGAATGATCCGGTCGCCGAGTTATGAACTACTTGCAGGGCGACTTAAAGATACTGCTAAAGCGTTCGCCCCAGGCTCCGGCGGAAAGGCAACGCGCCTTTCCTTCAAATCAGCGGAGTGTATTCAAATGGCGAACGATTTCCTTTTCACGTCCGAATCGGTTTCGGAAGGACACCCCGACAAGGTGGCCGACCAGATCTCCGATGCCATCCTGGACGCCATCTTCAAGCAGGACCCGCGCAGCCGGGTCGCGGCCGAAACCCTGACCAACACGGGCCTGGTCGTTCTGGCCGGCGAGATCACCACCAACGCGCACGTCGACTACATCCAGGTGGCGCGCGACACCATCAAGCGCATCGGCTACGACAACACCGAATACGGCATCGACTACAAGGGCTGCGCGGTGCTGGTGGCCTACGACAAGCAGTCCAACGACATCGCCCAGGGCGTGGACCACGCGAGCGACGACCACCTGAACACCGGCGCCGGCGACCAGGGCCTGATGTTCGGCTTTGCCTGCGACGAGACGCCCGAACTCATGCCCGCGCCGATCCACTACGCCCACCGGCTGGTGGAGCGCCAGGCGCAGCTGCGCAAGGACGGCCGCCTGCCGTTCCTGCGCCCGGACGCCAAGAGCCAGGTGACCATGCGCTACGTGGACGGCAAGCCGCACAGCATCGATACCGTGGTGCTGTCCTCGCAGCACGCGCCCGAGATGAGCGACGGCAAGAAGATGAAGCCCGAGTTCATCGAGGCGGTGATCGAGGAGATCATCAAGCCGGTGCTGCCCGCGGCCTGGCTGCAGAACACCAAGTACCTGATCAACCCGACCGGCCGCTTCGTGGTCGGCGGCCCGCAGGGCGACTGCGGCCTGACCGGGCGCAAGATCATCGTGGACACCTACGGCGGCGCCTGCCCGCACGGCGGCGGCGCGTTCTCTGGCAAGGACCCGTCCAAGGTCGACCGCTCGGCCGCCTACGCGGCTCGCTACGTGGCCAAGAACATCGTGGCCGCCGGCATCGCGCGCCAGTGCCAGATCCAGGTGGCCTACGCCATCGGCGTGGCACGCCCGATGAACGTGACGGTGTACACCGAAGGCACCGGCGTGATCCCCGACGACCAGATCGCCTCGCTGGTGAACGACCATTTCGACCTGCGTCCCAAGGGCATCATCCAGATGCTGGACCTGATGCGCCCGATCTACGAGAAGACCGCCGCCTACGGCCACTTCGGCCGCGAAGAGCCGGAGTTCGCCTGGGAGCGCACGGACAAGGCTGCCATGCTGCGCGCGGCAGCCGGCCTGAAGTAGGCAAGTCCGTCTTCAGCCCTGCGCGCGCAGCAGGGCCGAGGGCGTGAGGCCCAACACGCGCTTCATGCAGCGCGCCATGTGGCTCTGGTGGGCGAACCCAGCCTCCAGCGCGACCTGGCTGGCCGGCAGGTCGCGCCGCAGCAGCAGCGCGCGGGCACGCTGCACCCGCTGCCGGATCACATACTCGTAGGCCGGCACGCCCACCGAGCGCTTGAACAGCGTCTTGAAGTGCGAGGGGCTCAGCCCCGCCACGCCGGCCAGCAGCTCCAGCGACAGGTTCTCCGCCAGGTGCGCGTCCACGTGCTCGCGCACGCGCCGCAGCTGGCGCGGCGACAGGCCCGCGG
>NZ_JACCWG010000252.1 GCF_013697775.1 Ramlibacter sp.
GAGGCGGAGGCGGCGGTGCCGGTGCCATCACGCGCACGGGCGCCGGCGGCGCGCCGAAGCGGTAGACCAGGCCCACGGAAGCCATGTCGATGTAGCCGCGATGGCGCACCGGGTCTTCCAGGCGATAGCGCTCCAGTTCGCCGCGCACCGACAGCTGCGGCGTGAAGGCGTACTCCAGGCCGACGCCGACCTTCACGCCGAAATCGTTCTCGCGGCGCGAGCCGTAGTTGCCCACCAGCCCCGTGCTGCTGGTCGTGGCGCGCGAGCGCGAGTACACGGCACCAACGCGCGCAAAGGCGGAGAAGCGGTCCGAGATCGGCAGCGTGCCGACCAGGTCCAGGTTGACGCCGCGGAAGCGCGTGCTGCCGTGGAACGCGCCGAAGCCGGTGGTGTAGCCGTAGTCGTAGCGGCCCAGGTCGAACCAGCCGCCTTCGATGGCGAGGTTGCGGTTCATCTGGTAGCCGCCGTAGACCTTGTAGCCCATTTCGTGGTCGTCGTCGCTGAGGCCGGTGACGGCCAGCGGCGAGACGGACAGCATCGGCTTGTGCTCGAAGTCAGCGCGCGTGGTGCCGACGTTGCCGCCAAGGTACCAGCCGCTTTGATGGTCGGCGTAAGGTTGCGCGAAGGCGCTGCCGCCGACAGTGGCGGCGAACACCGCCAGCCCGACGGCGCTGAGCCGGTAGGCGGTCGAATAGAACGGTCGTGATTTCAAGGTGATCTCCCAGTCCAAGAGCATTGGAGTATGGGGAAACCGAGCCGTTCGTAGGGCCGAGTGGGCCTCTGTGTTCCGCAAATACAACAACTGAATTTGCAACGGCCTTTTGTTGAGCAAGCAACGGCCGAGTTGATTTACAAGCGCATTTCCTATACTGAGCGCATGAATATCGTCGACAGCTTCGCGGATGTCTCGCGCTTCGTCGCACTGCGGCGCGACATCCATCAGCATCCCGAACTCGGCTTCGAGGAACACCGCACGTCGAAGATCGTGGCGGACCTGCTGCGCGAATGGGGCATCGAGGTGCATACCGGCGTGGCCGGCACCGGTGTAGTCGGCGTCCTACATTGCAGGAGCGGCAACGGCGGCGGTGCGCGCAGCATCGGCCTGCGCGCCGACCTGGACGCGCTGCCGCTGCAGGAGGAGAACCGCTTTCCCCACCGCTCGCAACATGATGGCCGCATGCATGCCTGCGGCCACGACGGCCACACCACCATGCTGCTGGCCGCGGCCTGGCACCTGGCCCGCGCGCGCGACTTTAGCGGCACGGTCAACTTTATCTTCCAGCCGGCCGAGGAGATGGGCAAAGCCGGCGCGCTGAAGATGATCGAGGATGGCCTGTTCGAGCGTTTTCCCTGCGACGCGGTGTTCGCATTGCATAACTTCGCCGTGCCCATCGGCGGCTTCGCGCTGAACCACGGCGCGCTGATGGCGTCGAGCAACACGTGGCGCGTGACCATCACTGGCAGCGGCACGCATGCATCGATGCCGCACACCGGCATCGACCCGGTCGGCGCGACAATCGACCTGGCGCAGCAGCTGCAGTCGCTGGTGCCGCGCGTGGTGAACTCCACCGAGCGCGCGCTGCTGGCGGTGACGCAGCTGCAGGGCTCGGACGCACCCAACGTGATTCCCGACAAGGCGTCGGTCGGCGGCACGGTGCGCACCTTCTCGGTCGATGCGCTCGACCGCATCGAAGCGGGCCTGCGCCGGCTGGCCGCCGGCATCGCCCAGGCGCACGGCTGCGAGGCCGAGGTGTTCTTCCGCCGCGCGTCGCCGCCGGTGGTGAACCACGAAGCCGAGGCGCGCTTCGCCGCGAACGTGATGCGCGAAGTGGTCGGCGACGCGCAGGTGGACGAGAACCATCCGGGCGTCCTGGGCGCCGAGGACTTCGCCCACATGCTGCGCGTGAAGCCGGGCTGCTACGCCTTCATTGGCAACGGCGAAGGCGGCCACCGCCTGCCGGACCACGGGCCCGGACCTTGCATCATCCACAACACCTCGTTCGACTTCAACGACGAGATCATTCCCGTCGGCGCCAGCTACTTCGTGCGGCTGGCGCAACGCTGGCTCGCTCAGGCCTGATCACGATACACAAGGAGTCCGCATTGACGTTCCGCCGCATCCGCACCGCTTTCCTCGCGCTCGGCCTGGCCGTGCTCGCCGCCTCGCCCGCGTTCGCGCAGCGCGTGATCCGCATGGTCGTGCCGTTCGGCCCCGGCGCCGTGCAGGACACGGTGGCGCGCACCTTCAACGCCGAACTGGGCCAGGCGCTCGGCGCCTCGGTGGTGGTGGAGAACAGGCCGGGCGCGGGCGGCTCGGTCGGCACCGCGCTGGTGGCCAAGTCGCCGGCCGACGGCAACACGCTGGTGCTGGCGGCGGCCAGCCACACGCTGGCCGGCCACCTGTACAGCAAGCTGCCCTACGACCCGGTCAAGGATTTCACCGGCGTGGCCTACATCGGCAACTCCGGCTACGCCATCGCGGTGCCGGGCAACCTGGGCGTGAACACGCTGGCCGACTACGTGAAGCTCGCCAAGAGCAAGCCGGGGCAGTTCAATTACGCGTCGGCCGGCAACGGCAGCGCCACCCACATGGGCATGGCGTATTTCCTCGCGCGTGCCGGCACGGAGATGCAGCACGTGCCGATGAAGTCCACCGGCGACGCCGTCAACGAGGTGCTGGCCGGCCGTGTGCAGGGCGTGACATCGTCGCTGATCGGCCTGGTGCCGTTCAAGCAGGACGCGCGCATCAAGATCCTGGCCTACACCGGCGCCCAGCGATCGCGCTTCATGCCCGACCTGCCGACAGTGGCGGAAGCGGGCGTGCCGAACTACAAATTCGATTCCTGGATCGGCGTGCTGGCGCCGGCCGGCATGCCCAAGGCCGAACTGGACAAGCTCAACGCCGCCATCAACAAGGTGCTGGCGCTGCCCGAGGTGCAGGAGCGCCTGACGCGCCTGGGCGTGGAGACGGGGCCGGCGATGGCGTCCGACGATTTCCAGAAGCTATTGCGCGCGGACTACGAGAACGCGGGCGTGCTGGTGAAGGCTTCGGGCGCGCGGATCGAATGAGGCTTGTCCCGCGCTCCCTCAGCCCTTGCTGATGGAGCGGATCACCCGTGCGGGGTTGCCGCCGACGAGCGTGTTTGCAGGCACGTCCCGGGTGACGACCGACCCCGCCGCAACCACCGCGTTCTCGCCGACCGTCACGCCGCCGATGAGGGTGGCGCCAGCTGCGATCCAGACGTTTCTTTCGATGGCGATGGGCTTCGCGGTCACGCAGGCGCGCCGCTGCGCAGGTTCCAGGGGATGGCCCGACGTGATGATGCTCACGTTCGGCCCGATCAGCACGTCATCGCCGATGTCGATGCCGCCCAGGTCGTACATCGTGCAGTTCTGGTTGATGAAGACGTTGCGCCCGATGCGGATTTCTTCGCCGCCGGTCGTGTAGAACGGCGGGATCAGCGAAAAGCCGTCGTCCACCTCGCGGCCGATGAGTTCGCTGAACAAGGCGCGGATGCCGGCGGCATCGTCGAACGCCAGGCGGTTGAGGGCGCAGGTGATCGTCATGGCGCGCTTGACGCTGGCCACCATGGCCGCCGACTCGGGCGTCCTGCTGCGAATCAGCCTGGTGTGATCGTCGGCCGGCATCGCGACGGCAAGCCCGGTGCCGCTACGCGGCGGCCTCTTCGCGCACCAGCACCTCGCCGCGCAGCGAATGCGGCCGCGCCTCAGTGATGGTCACGTCGATCAGCTGCCCGGCCAGCCGCTTGGGCCCCGCGAAGTTGACGATGCGGTTGCATTCCGTGCGGCCCATCAGCTCGTTCGCGTCCTTGCGCGACGGCCCTTCCACCAGGATGCGCTGCACCGTGCCGACGCGGCTGGCGCTGATGCGCTGCACGTTGACCTCCAGCGTAGCTTGCACCTGCTGCAGGCGCTTGAGCTTCACCGCGTGCGGCGTTCCGTCGGGCAGGTTGGCCGCCGGCGTGCCGGGGCGCGGGCTGAAGATGAAGGAGAAGCTGGCGTCGTAGCCGACGTCCTCGATCAGCTTCATCAGCTTCGCGAAATCGTCCTCGGTTTCGCCCGGGAAGCCGACGATGAAGTCGCTGGACAGCGAGAGCTCGGGGCGCACCGCGCGCAGCTTGCGGATGATGGACTTGTATTCCATCGCCGTGTAGCCGCGCTTCATCGCCATCAGGATGCGGTCGCTGCCGTGCTGCACCGGCAGGTGCAGGTGGCTCACCAGCTTGGGCACCTTGGCATAGGCGTCGATCAGCCGCTGCGTGAACTCGTTCGGGTGGCTGGTGGTGTAGCGGATGCGCTCGATGCCGGGCATCTCGGCCACATACTCGATCAGCAGCGCGAAGTCCGCGATCTCCGCGCTGTCGCCCATCGGGCCGCGGTAGGCGTTCACGTTCTGCCCGAGCAAGGTCACTTCCTTCACACCCTGCTCGGCCAGGCCGGCCACTTCGGCCAGCACGTCGTCGAACGGCCGCGACACTTCCTCGCCGCGCGTGTAGGGCACCACGCAGTAGCTGCAATACTTGGAGCAGCCTTCCATGATGCTGACGAAGGCCGCGGCGCCGTTCACGCGCGCGGGCGGCAGGTGGTCGAATTTCTCGATCTCGGGAAAGCTGATGTCCACCTGGGCGCGCTCCTCGCGCGCGCGCCGCGCCAGCAGCTCGGGCAGGCGGTGCAGGGTCTGCGGGCCGAACACCACGTCCACATAGGGCGCGCGCTCGACGATGGCGGCGCCTTCCTGGCTGGCCACGCAACCGCCCACGCCGATCAGCACGCCCTTGCTCTTCAGGTGCTTCACGCGGCCCAGGTCGGAGAACACTTTTTCCTGCGCCTTCTCGCGCACCGAGCAGGTGTTGAACAGGATCAGGTCTGCCTCTTCCACGTCCTGCGTGGGTTCGTAGCCGTCGGCCGCGCGCAGCACGTCGGCCATCTTGTCCGAGTCGTACTCGTTCATCTGGCAGCCGAAGGTCTTGATGAACACCTTGCGGCTCATTTCACCGCTCCCATGGCGCGCGCGGTGAAGATCAGGTTCAGCAGCTCGGCAAAGCGCTTGTAGCCATCCGCATCGCCGGTGTTGACGCCGCCCACCTGGCGGTATTCCTGCGGCGTGAGCAGCCAGACCTCGTGCACCTGGCCGGTGGTGCTTTCGCGCCGGTAGACGGTGTAGACGCTGCGGCCGATCAGGCTGCCGGACAGCACCAGCATGTTGTTGATGTCGTGCACGCGCACGCCCGGCGTGAAGCGGTCGGGCTTGCCGTCGACGGTGATGGTGCCGTTCATGTTCTGCACGGCGAGGACGCCGGGCTTCACGTCGGCCGGCACGCTGCGCACGATGGTCTGGGCCTGGGCGATGCCCGCGCAAAGAAGGCTGAGGGCCAGCAAGGCCCAGCGGAGACAGCGGTTCATGGTGTAGAGCCAGAGGCTGTTGAGGGGAAGCCTGGATTCTAGTCAACCGGCCCGATAATCCCCAGCCATGACCTGGCCGCTGGACAACGCAAGCATCACCCACGGCATCCAGCTTGCGGTGGCGCCGGTGTTCCTGCTCACCGCGGTGTCGGGAATGATCGGCGCGGTGGCCGGCCGGCTCGCGCGCATCATCGACCGCGGCCGGCAACTGGAGGAGCGTGCGCTGTCGTCGCAGGATGCGGTGTTTCTCGCCTTCGCGGACAACGAGCTGGTGCAGCTGCGCCTGCGCGGGCGCCTCGCCAACGGCTGCATCGCGCTGCTCACCACCTGCGCTTTCCTGATCGGGCTGACCATCATCCTGCTGTTCCTGGGCGAAACCGCGTCGTTCCGGATCAGCGCCTGGGCGGTCGGCGGCTTCCTGGCGGGCGTGGTGAGCTTCCTGTGCGCGCTGCTGTGCTTCCTGGCCGAAACCGTCATCGCCACGCGGCTGCTGAATTTCCGCCGGCCGCCGCCGCGGGACGCACAAGGCTGAGTCTCAGGACGCTAAAGGCCGAACTTCGCGCCCGCCCCCAGCAGCGTCGCCACGCCAAGCGCGGCGAAGATCGCGGCGGCCACGCCGTGCACCAGTCGCATCGGGATCTTGGCGGACAGCTTGTCGCCGGCGAACACGGCCGGCACGTCGGCCAGCAGCATGCCGAGCGTGGTGCCGGCCACGACCACCCACGGATCGGCGAAACGCGCGGCCATGGCGATGGTGGCGATCTGCGTCTTGTCGCCCATCTCGGCCAGGAAGAACGTGACGAAGGTCGCGCCGAACACCCCCAGGCGCTGCGCCGCCGCCTGCTCTTCTTCCTCGATCTTGTCGGGGACGAGCGTCCACGCGGCCATGCCGATGAAGGAGATGCCGAGCACCCAGCGCAGGGTCTGCGGGCTGAGCGCGGTGGTGATCCAGGCGCCCAGCGCGCCAGCCATGCCGTGGTTCAGCAGGGTGGCGGCCAGGATGCCGGCAACGATGGGCCAGGGCTTCTTGAAGCGCGCGGCAAGCAGGAAGGCGAGCAGCTGGGTCTTGTCGCCGATTTCGGCAAGGGCGACAACGCCGGTGGAGACGAGGAAGGCTTCCATGGAGTTCCATGGCCGGGCGGCCGAACCAATGACCGCTCGCGATACCCCGGCGGGCGGATCGAAGCAGTCAAAGGTCTTGCCAGGCTGGGCTGCTGCGCGCGCCATGGCCGTGGGGGCCAATGACGGGTATTTGGTGGCGCTTCACGGAGGAGGGGCCCCCCAATTTCGGCTGCCTGCCAATACAACCTCACCCCAGAGACAACGGCCCATTGGCGGGCGAGAGTTGATTGCGCGACGGATTGTGCCATAAAGAGGACCACTGCCGAGCGGACGACAGGACGGCTCACAGTAGCCAGCAGTCACGCGGAGCAGCACGAATCTGCACGCATCACTACGCCGATGCTTCGGAAGCCACACGGCGTTGGTGTCGCCGCAGATTGATCGTGAATATGCATCCTGTCCCGGGCAGGTCGCGAACGGTCAAGGTGCCTCCGAATGATTCAACGCTCTGCTTTGCTATCGGGAGCCCAAGGCCCAATCCACTTCGGTCACTATGTCTGCGGGTAAACGGGATGAACATCACCTCGCTGACGCCCGGCGGAAGCCCGCCGCACCCATCTTGCACGTCGATGGAGACTGTATCGTCATCGCCGCTCGCGTGTGCGGTCAGCAACACCACAGTGTCTGGACGCGTGAACTTGAACGCGTTCTGCACAAGGTTCATCACGGCTCCAAGTAGAAGTTCGCGGTTGCCTTTGACTCCGATGTCGGGATCAATGGTATTTTTCACTACGAACGAACATCCGCGAGCATTGCTGTCGAGTAGGGCTGCATTTCCGGCGTCAGCGATGAATGACGCGAGTGAGAACACTTCCACGTCATCAGGCCGTGCCGCCGCGACACGCACTTCGGCCAACGCGTGCTTCACCAGCGATGTCAGAGCGTCCAAGCTGCGTCGCAACACGCCGCCGGTCGCACCAGCAATCGGCAAGGTGCCAGTTTCTAGCGCCGTTAATGCCAGAGTTGCCGTGTGCAGCGAGTTACGAAGTTCATGGAGAAGAAAGCCGTGCCGCTCATTTGCCTCCGAAGTTAAGCGGTGTGCTGCTTCAACATCACTATGCTTGCTGAACTCCGCGACGGCCTCTGCGATTGCATTGTCAAGGCACCGGTTGAGCGTTCTAAATTCGTCCACACTGAATGGTGCATCACGTTCGACGGCTAGATCGGTGATCGCTTGGCACAGGTCGCCATAGCCGTGCACAACTTCTTCGACCGAGTAGCCAAGTTCCAGCAGTTGTTTTCCGTGGGCTGTCGCCCCTATACCGATTTCTGACGAGTCAATTGAAGAAAGGCTCACCGCCCCCGATATCCGGGCACTCTCCCCCGGCTGCCCCACGTCCTCAGCGTCGAGGGTCCGCGTCAACTGCTCCAAAAAGAGGGGGATCCCATTTTTAAGTTGTTCCTCTGTCGCACCATGCGGCGGACGCAGTCCAGCCTTGACTTTGCAGCGTTCGATGAGCGCCAAACGATTGCGAACCAGAAAGTCATGCATAGCCAACCTCTCCAACCGCCTGTGCGGTAACTGACCCTAAGTGTGCTCTTTTTTTGTCGAGCATGACCTGCCCCCTCCCGCCGTACCAACTGAATTGAGGAAGTCCGGGGGTTGCAAGATTAATCGATCTGCGTGGGGGTTGAAGTGGATCGAGTTGCATCGCCAGCGCGCTGGCGATGCAACTCGGCGAAGCGAGCCGGTGGGATGCGGCCCAGACTGCTGT
>NZ_JACCWG010000253.1 GCF_013697775.1 Ramlibacter sp.
GCGCCCGGCTGGCCGGCCCCCCGTGCCGCGCGCCGCCGCTGCGGGCGCCTGAGCCCGCCACCGGAGTCTTTGCCATGCAGTTGCCCGAAATCGCCATCCGCCGCCCGGTGTTCGCCACCGTGCTGTCGCTGCTGGTGCTGCTGATCGGCCTGGTCAGCTTCAGCCGGCTGTCGGTGCGCGAGTACCCGAAGATCGACGAGCCGATGGTGACGGTGAGCGTGCGCTACCCGGGCGCCTCGGCCGAGGTGATCGAGTCGCAGGTCAGCAAGCCGCTGGAGGACTCCATCGCCGGCATCGACGCGGTGGACGTGATCACCTCGATCAGCCGCGCCGAGCAGAGCCAGATCTCGGTGCGCTTCCGCCTGGAGAAGGACGCCGACGCCGCCGCGGCCGAGGTGCGCGACCGCACCTCGCGCGTGCGCAACCGCCTGCCGCAGGCGATCGAGGAGCCGGTGATCGCCAAGGTGGAGGCCGACGCCTTCCCGGTGATCTGGCTGGCCTTCACCAGCGAGACGCTCAATCCGCTGCAGATCAACGACATGGTCAACCGCATCGTCAAGCCGCGGCTGCAGACGGTGACCGGCGTGGCCGACGTGCGCATCTTCGGCGAGCGAAAGTACGCCATGCGCGTGTGGCTGGACCCGGACAAGCTGGCCGGCTTCAAGCTCACCACGCAGGACGTGGAAGACGCGATCCGGCGCAGCAACCTGGAGCTGCCGGCCGGGCGCATCGAGTCGCAGCAGCGCGAATTCAGCGTCACCTCGCAGACCGACCTGTTCCGCCCCGGGCAATTCGCCGAGGTGGTGATCCGCAACGTCAACGGCTTCCCGGTGAAGATCCGCGACGTGGCGCGGGTGGAGGAGGGCGCCGCCGACGAGCGCAGCTCGGTGCGGCTGAACGGCCGCTACGCGATTTCCGCCGGCGTGATCCGCCAGGCCACCGCCAATCCGCTGACCTTGTCGCAGGGCGTGCGCGAGATGATCCCGCGGCTGAAGGCCGATCTGCCCGGCGACATCGCCATCGACGTGGCCAACGACAACTCGCTGTTCATCGACCGCTCGGTGAAAAACGTGTACCGCACCATCGGCGAGGCCATCGTGCTGGTGGCGCTGGTGATCTTCGTGTTCCTGCGCACCATGCGCGCCTCCATCATCCCGATCGTCACCATCCCGGTCAGCCTGATCGGCACCTTCGCGATGATGGCGCTGGCCGGCTTCACCATCAACACGCTGACCCTGCTGGCCCTGGTGCTGGCCATCGGCCTGGTGGTGGACGACGCCATCGTGATGCTGGAGAACATCTTCCGGCACATCGAGGAAGGGCTGGACCCGTTCTCCGCGGCCATCAAGGGCGCGCGCGAGATCGGCTTCGCGGTGGTCACCATGACCCTGACGCTGGTGGCCGTGTACGCGCCGCTGGCCTTCACGCCCGGGCGCACCGGGCGCCTGTTCGTGGAGTTCGCGCTGGCGCTGGCCGGCTCGGTGCTGGTGTCGGGCTTCGTCGCGCTGACGCTCACGCCGATGATGTGCGCCAAGCTGCTCAAGCACAACCCGAAGCCCAGCTGGTTCGACCGCCACATGGAGCGCTGGCTCACCGCGCTGCAGGACGGCTACGCGCGCGCTCTGCGCTGGGTGGTGACCGCGCGCTGGGGCGGCCGGGACGGCAGCCGCTGGAAGGGGCGCGTGCTGCAGGCGCGCTGGCTGGTGATCGGCGTGATGGTGCTGAGCGCCGGCGCCATCGCGCTGGTGTGGCCGACCATGAAGTCGGAGCTGTCTCCGCTGGAAGACCGCGGCACCATCCTGGCCACCATCAACGCGCCCGACGGCGCCACGCTGGAGTACACCGACCGCTATGCCAAGGCGCTGGAGCGCATGGGCCAGCAGTACAAGGAATTCGATCGCATCTTCGCCAACATCGGCAACCCCACGGTGTCGCAGGGCAGCGTGGTGTACCGCGCGGTGGACTGGGAGGACCGCAAGCGCTCCACCCTGGACATCGCGCGCGAGCTGGGGCCGAAGTTCAATTCGCTGCCGGGCGTGAACGCCTTCGCGGTGACGCCGCCCTCGCTGGGCCAGGGGTTCCGCGAGCGGCCGCTGAATTTCGTCATCCAGACCTCCGACAGCTACGAAAACCTGAACCGCGTGGCGCGCCAGCTGCTCGAGGAGGTCGCGAAGAACCCCGGCATCCAGGGCGTGGACATGGACCTGCGGCTGAACAAGCCCGAGCTGCGCATCGAGGTGGACCGCGAGAAGGCGGCCGACCTGGGCGTGGGCGTGGACGTGGTGGCGCGCGCGCTGGAAACCATGCTGGGCGGGCGGCAGGTCACGCGCTACAAGCGCGACGCCGAGCAGTACGACGTGATCGTGCAGACCACGGCCAGCGGGCGCAGCACGCCCGAGGCCATCGACAGCATCAACGTGCGCGGCCGCAACGACGCGATGATTCCGCTGTCGGCGCTGGTGAAGACGCGCGAGAGCGTGAGCCCGCGCGAGCTGAACCACTTCGGCCAGCGCCGCGCGGTCACCATCACGGCCAACCTGGCGCCCGACTACTCGCTGGGCCAGGCGCTCGCCTTCATGGACGAGACGGCGGCAAAGGTGCTCAAGCCGGGCTACACCACCGACCTGAACGGCACCTCGCGCGAGTTCAGGAACTCGCAGGGCGCGCTGGCCATCGTGTTCGTGCTGGCGCTGCTGTTCATCTTCCTGGTGCTGGCCGCGCAGTTCGAGAGCTTCGTCGATCCGCTGGTGATCATGCTGTCGGTGCCGCTGTCGATGATCGGCGCGCTGCTGGCGCTGAAGTGGAGCGGCGGCTCGCTCAACGTGTACTCGCAGATCGGCCTGATCACGCTGGTGGGCCTGATCACCAAGCACGGCATCCTGATCGTTGAATTCGCCAACCAGCTGCGCGAGGAGGGCATGGAGATGGTGGACGCGCTGGTGAAGGCAGCTTCCCAGCGCCTGCGCCCGATCCTGATGACCACCGGCGCCATGGTGCTGGGCGCGGTGCCGCTGGCGATGGCGAGCGGCGCCGGCGCCGAAAGCCGCACGCAGATCGGCTGGGTGATCGTGGGCGGCATGTCGCTGGGCACGCTGCTGACCATCTTCGTGGTGCCCACCATGTACACCCTGTTCGCCCGCCGGGAAGTGCCCGGCGCGAACAAGGCAGAGACGCGCGAAGCTCCGCAGGAGCTGCACGGGGACGAGCTCATCGCGAAATAGAGCGCAGCGGCTAGATCGCGCCTTCGAACATCATCACATCCACTTCGTCGCCCGGCGCCACGTCGCCCTGGCCGTGGTGCAGCACGATGAGGCCATTGGCCTGCACCATGGAGCTGAGCACGCCCGAGCCCTGGTTGCCGGTGGTGCGGACCTGCAGCACGCCGTCGGCCTGCGCGGTGACGATGCCGCGCTGGTATTCGGTGCGGCCCGGCTTCTTGCGCATGGCTTGGGCGCTGCGTGCCTTCAGCAGCGGCGCCGACGTGTCGCGCGCGCCCATCATGCGCAGCAGGGCCGGGCGCACGAAGGCGAGGAAGGTGACCATCACGGCCACCGGGTTGCCGGGCAGGCCGAACAGCACCGCACCCGCGTGTCCTGAGCTTGCCGAAGAGATGCGGCCCACCGCCATCGGCCGGCCTGGGCGCATGGCGACCTTCCAGAAGGCCACGTCGCCCAGCTGCTTCATCATGGCCTTGGTGAAGTCGGCCTCGCCCACGCTGACGCCGCCGCTGGTGATGATGGCGTCCGCGCGCGCCGCGGCGTGGCGGAATGCGGCTTCCAGGTGGCTCGGCTCGTCGCGCACCACGCCCAGGTCGATCACCTCGCAGCCCAGGCGCACGAGCAGGCCGTGCACCGTGTAGCGGTTGCTGTCGTACACCGCGCCTTCGCGCGGCGGCTCGCCCAGGCTCAGGATCTCGTCGCCGGTGGAGAAGTACGCCACGCGCAGGCGCCGCACCACGCGCACCGTGGCCAGGCCCAGGCTCGCGACCAGGCCGCAGGCGGCCGGGCCGAGCCGCTCGCCCTTGTCCAGTGCGGGCTTGCCTTCGGCCAGGTCCTCGCCCTTGTGCCGGCGGTTGTCGCCGGCACGCAGGATGCCGGGCGGGATGGTGATCACTGTCTTGGTGGCCGTTCGGGCTGAGCCTGTCGAAGCCGGCCCTTCGACAGGCTCAGGGCGAACGGGTGAAACAGGCTCAGGGCGAACGGGGGAAGGATCGACTCGAACGGAGGCGAACTCTTGCGGCACCACCGTGTCCAGCGCCGCCGGCATGATGGCGCCGGTCATGATCTTCACGCACTGGCCCGCGCCGCAGTGGCCTTGCCAGGCCTTGCCGGCCAGGGCGGTCCCCACCACCTCCAGTTCCAGCGGGGCGTTCGCGCCGAGCTGCGCGCCGTCGAAGGCATAGCCGTCCATCGCCGAGTTGTCGTGCGGCGGCACGCTGATCGGCGACACGATGTCTTCGGCCAGCACGCGGCCCAGTGCGTCGAGAATGCGGACCTCTTCGCTTTCGGCCACCGGTGCGACCAGCCGCGCGAGAAAGTCGCCGACCGCATCCGCGCTCAGTGCCTGCGGGTCGTAGCCCTGCAGTTCTGCCGCGATGTCCGCGATGCTCTTCATGGCGACTGTTCCAGCCGGTGCAGTTCCGCCAGCGTGTTGGCGTTGAAGAACGCGCGCGCATCGTCCTGCGGCTGGTCGAAGGCGACGATGGCGGTGCGGTGCTGCGCCGTCCAGGCGTCGATCTTGCGGCCGCCTTCGTGCGTGAAGCGCACCAGGCTTTCCATCAGCGCGTGCTTCAAGAGGCAGAACACCGGCTGCGTGCGCAGCTGGCCGTCTTCTTCGGGCGCGGCGGCCATGGCGATGTCGGCATCCTCCCGCTCCAGCGCTTCGGCCAGCCGCGCGACCAGGTCGGCGGGAAACAGCGGCGTGTCGCAGGGCACGGTGGCGAGGTAGGGCGTTTCGCAGCGCTCCAGCCCCGTGAGGAAGCCGGCCAGCGGCCCGGCGAAATCCGGCATGCTGTCCGGCCACACCTCGACACCGAAGGACTCGTAGGCCGAGAGGTTGCGGTTGGCATTGAGCATGACATTGGCGACCTGCGGCCCCAGGCGCATCAGCGTGTGCAGCGCCAGCGGCATGCCGCGGAAATTCTGCAGGCCCTTGTCGCTGCCGCCCATGCGGGTGGCGCGGCCGCCGGCCAGGATCAGGCCGGTGATGTCTTGGGGATCGATCACTCAGCCTCCGCCGGGCCGCCCCAAGGAGGCTGCGCCCCCTCGGGGGGCAGCGCAGCACGAAGTGCAAGCGTGGGGGTCGACATTCCTCAGCCCCCGATGTAGCTCATCTCGACGCGGCGCCCACCGCTGCCCGTGTCGGCGCCCAGGGTGCCGCGCAGCTGCGAGTAGCGGTCGCCGCGGCCCTGCCAGATGTGGCCGATGGCCGATGCCAGTTCCGCGTCGTCCGCGCCGCCGCGCAGCAGCGCGCGCAGGTCGTAGCCGTTGTGCGCGAACAGGCAGAGGTAGAGCTTGCCTTCGGTGGACAGGCGCGCGCGGTTGCAGTCGCCGCAGAAGGCCTGTGTCACGCTGCTGATCAGGCCGACCTCGCCGCCACCGTCGGCATAGGCCCAGCGCTCGGCCGTCTCGCCGGGTGCGGATGGGTCCAGCTGCACCAGCGGCAACTCGGCATCGATGAGGCGGCGCACCTCTGCCGAGGGCAGCACTTCGTCCATGCGCCAGCCGTTGCTGGCGCCCACGTCCATGTATTCGATGAAGCGCAGCACCGTGCCCGTGCCCTTGAAGTGCCGCGCCATCGGCAGGATCTGGTTGTCGTTGGTACCGCGCTTGACGACCATATTGACCTTGATGGGGCCGAGTCCCGCATCGCGGGCCGCCGCAATGGCGTTCAGCACGTCGGCCACGGGAAAGTCCACGTCGTTCATCGCGCGGAACGTGGCGTCGTCCAGGCCGTCGAGGCTCACCGTCACGCGGTGCAGGCCGGCCGCTTTCAGGGCCTTGGCCTTGCGCGCGAGCAGCGAGCCGTTGGTGGTCAGCGTCAGTTCCACCGGCTCGCCATCCACGGTGCGCAGCTGTGCCAACTGTTCGACCAGCACCTCGATGTTCTTGCGCAGCAGCGGCTCGCCGCCGGTCAGCCGGATCTTGCGCACGCCATGCGCGACGAATTGCCGCGCCAGCCGCGTGATTTCCTCGAAACTCAGCAGCGCGGCATGCGGCAGGTACTGATAGTCCTTGTCGAACACTTCCTTGGGCATGCAGTAGCTGCAGCGGAAATTGCAGCGGTCGGTGACGCTGATGCGCAGATCGCGCAGCGGCCGCCCGAGCGTGTCCGCGACCAGCCCGGTGGCGGCAACCGGCAGCGCCGGCACCGCCGCGCGCAGCGCCTGCAGGCGCTGGTCGACCAGGGGGATCACGCGTTCGGACATCGGGTTCAGCGGCGATGCATGCCGTAGCCGGGATGCTGGCGGTGGTGCTTCAGGGTCAGTACGCGCACCGCATCATCGGAGATGCGGAAATAAATGCCGAACGGAAAGCGCTTCAACATGATGCGTCTGATGAGCAGCCTCATCCGATCCGGCGCCGCGCATCCTGCATCACCTGTTCATGGGAAAGGCCGGCCACCGCGCCCGTATCGAACGCGGCGTCCCGCTCGCGGGCGACAAGCACCGCGTCGAGCACATCGACTTCCGCCAACTGGTCGTCGATGCTGGCCCACAGAGCCTGGGCGACAGCGACACGTTCGGCCAGGGGCAGGTCGAGCGCTTGCTGCGTGATCGAAGCGGTACTCATGTGGGTGCTCTCCTTGCGCTGGGGAATTATCCGCTCAGACGCAGCGCGCGCCATCCACCTCGAGGCATACCCCCGAGATGAAGGCGGCTTCGTCGCTGGCGAGGTAGAGCGCTGCGTTGGCGACGTCCAGCGCGGTGGAGAACCGGCCCAGCGGGATGCTGGCCAGGAATTTCGCGCGGCGCGCCTCGTCCACCGGGCCGCCGGCGAACTCGGCCGACAGGGCGGTGTCGGGGTTGAACACCGGGTTGATGCAGTTGACGCGGATGTTGTCCGGCCCGAACTCCGCCGCCAGCGACTTGCTGGTGGTGATGACGGCTCCCTTGGAGCCGTTGTACCAAGTCAGGCCGGGGCGCGGCCGCAGGCCGGCGGTGGACGCAATGTTGATGAACACGCCGCCCTTGTTGGCGCGGAACGCCGGCACGGCGTGGATGGTGGACAGGTAGATGCTCTTCACGTTGATGGCGTAGACGCGGTCGAACTCGTCCTCGCTCACTTCCAGCGCCGGGCGGTTGCGGTGCGTCCAGCCCGCGTTGTTGACCATCACGTCGAGCTTGCCGTGGCGCTGCACGGCCGCGTCGACCAGCGCCTTCACGTCGGCGCTGCAGGTCACGTCGGCCTGGAAGAACGATGCCTTGTGGCCGGCCGTGCGGATCGCCTCGGCCACCTTCTCTCCGTTCGCCGCGTTGATGTCGTTGACGATGACCTGCGCGCCTTGCTCTGCCAGCCGGTGGGCAATGCCCTCGCCGATGCCGCTGCCGGCGCCGGTGACGATGATGGATTTGTCCTGGACCCGCATCGAAACTCCTGTGCGATGAATGTGGGGCCCGGCACCGCGCCGGGCCTGTTGGTAAAAGCGCACAACCCCGTGAAATGAAGTTCGCGCAAGGCTGAATTTGCACCCCGGGCGCGTTGCAATTCACGGATGTGTTGCGTTTGCCTCAGCCTTCGCATTGTTGCACCAGAGGCAGGCGTCTCACATGCCCACGTTGTACCCCACCCGACCCACCCACCACCGTTTGCGCATCGCCGCGGCCGCCCTGTTGCTGGCGGCCTGCGCGCCGGCTGCCCTGGCCGACACCGCCGGCACCCGCCATCTGGCGCCCGGCTTCACCAGCCGGCCGGCCGGCAGCAAGCTGCTGGTGATGCCGGCCGACATGGAGCTGTTCTCCATCAGCGCCGGCGGCGTCACTGAGCCGCGCGCCGACTGGACCGAGGCGGCGCAAAAGAACGTCAAGGCGGCGCTGGAAGCGCGCCGCGCGCAGCTGGGCGCCCAAGTCGTGGAGCTCAGCGAGGCGCAGCTGGACGAATTTTCCGAAGTGGCGGCGCTGCACCGCGCCGTGGCGGACGCCATCTGGGTGCACCACACCCGGCGTGGGCTGGAGCTGCCGACCAAGGCCGGCAAGCTGGACTGGTCGCTGGGCGAATCGGCGCGCGTGCTGAAGCAGCGCACCGGCGCCGACTACGCGCTGTTCACCTGGGTGCGCGACACCTACGCCAGCAACGAGCGCAAGGCGGCCATCGTCGCCCTGGCGCTGCTGGGCGGCTTCAACACCGGCGGCGAGCAGAACGGCTATGCCTCGCTGGTGGACCTGAACACCGGGCGCATCGTCTGGTTCAACGACCTGCGCCGCATGTGGGGCGACCTGCGCGAGCCGCAGGTCGCGGCCGAAACGGTGGAGGCCCTGCTCAAGGGTTTCCCGGCCATGAAGCCGTGACTTGCGGCCAGACGAGAGGACAGTACCCATGAACAACGATGCACGCATCGGCGCGCGCCGCGGCTTCCTGAAGTCCGCCTGCCGGCACTGCCTGGGCGCCGGCGCCATGCTGGGCCTGCCGGCGATTGCCGAGCAGCTGATGCCCGGCCAGCCGCTGCCGCCGCGCTTCGCGCGGCCCTCGGCCGAGACCGACGAACGCGGCCTGTGGTCCATGATGGACCGCGAGGAAGTGCGCGTGCGCCGCAGCCCGCTGGCGGTGCACGACACCGCGCTCAATGCCTACCTGGCCGACCTGTCGTGCCGGCTGGGCGACGGCCACTGCCGCGACATCCGCGTGCACGTGGTGCGCATGCCGCTGTTCAACGCCATGATGGCGCCCAACGGCATGATGCTGGTGTGGAGCGGCCTCCTGCTGCGCGTGGAGAACGAGGCGCAGCTGGCGGCGGTGCTGGGCCACGAGATGGGCCACTACCTCGAGCGCCACCAGGTGGAGCAGCTGCGCACCGCCAAGGACCGCGCGGTGCTGGCGCAGCTGGTGGGTCTGCTGGGCGGCGTGGCCGGCGCCATCGGCCAGATCGGCATCACGGCCAGCATGTTCTCCTTCTCGCGCGAGCACGAGATGCGGGCCGACCGCCTGGGCATGCGCCTGATGCGCGACGCCGGCTACGACGGCCGCCAGGCGGCCGTCGTGTGGGACAACCTGCTCACCGAAATGAAGGTCACCGGCGGCGAGCAGGAGGGCAAGCAGAACGCGATGTTCGCCACCCATCCGCCCACCGCGCACCGGCGCGACGACCTGCTGGAGCTGGCGGGAACTGGCGGCGGCAAGACCGGTGACACGGAATACCGCAAGGCCATCGCGCCGCTGCGCTTCGGCTGGATCCAGGACGAGATCAAGCGTGGCCAGTACGAGGAAAGCCTGGTGCTGTTCAACCGCCTGCTGGCGCGCGACACTGCCGACGGCGAGGTGCTGTATGCCCGCGGCGAGGTCCACCGCCTGCGCGAGGAGGGCGACGACGGCGCCCTGGCGCTGGACGACCTGCAGCGCGCGAGCCGCACCGGGAAGCCGCCTGCCGAAACCTTCCGCTCGCTGGGCATGGTGCACCGCACGCGCGGCGACGCGCGTGCCGCGGCCGAAGCATTCGAGACATACCTGTCGCTCGCGCCCGCCGCGCCGGACGCGGGCATGGTCAAGAGCTACCTGGCGCAGGCGCGGCCATGAAGCGTGTTGCCGCAGCGGCGCTGCTGGCCATGGCGCTGGCCGGCTGCATGAGCATCAGCAAGGTGGATGGCGAGCAAGTGGTGCAGGGCAAGCTCGCCGTGCAGGTGTCCGCCGCCTGGAACCGCATGCGCGATCCCTGGGACGTGCAGCCCTTCGAGACCTGGACGCAGGAAGGCCTGCCGCTGGACCACCTGCGCATCTGGGGCGGCGTGGCGCCCGGCCAGCCGCTGGTGTCCAAGCCGGTGGAGTACCTGCCGCGCGAAGACCAGAGAGCCCAGCGCGTGCCTACCTTCCGCAGCAACATGCCGCCCGAAAAGCTGGTGAACCTGTTCGAGGAACTGTATGCGGCCAGCGGTACGGTGCAGATCACGCGCATCGAGCCCACGGTGTTCGCGGGCGAGAAGGGCGTGCATTTCGAATTCACCCTGGCACGCCGCGAGGACGACGTGATGCTGCAGGGAGCCGGCTGGCTGGCGGTGCGCGGCGGCGAGCTGTATGCCGCGACGTTCGTCGCGCCGCGCATGCACTTCTATCCGCGGCTGCTGCCGATGGCGCAGGCGGTGGTGGGGACGGCGCGAATCCGCGCCGCCACCGGCACGGCTAGCCGTGCCGGATCGCCACCGTCTTGAGCGTGGTGAATCCGTACAGCGCCTCGAAGCCTTTTTCGCGGCCGTAGCCCGAAGACTTCACGCCGCCGAAGGGCAGTTCCACGCCGCCGCCGGCGCCGTAGTTGTTGATGAACACCTGGCCGCTGCGCACGCGCCGGGCCATGCGCAGCTGCCGGCCGCCGTCGCGCGTCCAGATGCCGGCCACCAGGCCGAACTGCGTGGCGTTGGCCAGTTCCACCGCATGGTCCTCGTCGCGGAAGGACATGGCGGCCAGCACCGGGCCGAACACTTCCTCCTGCGCAAGGCGGTGCGTCACCGGCACGTCGCGCAGCAGCGTGGGCGCCTGGTAGAAACCGTTCTCGGGCGCCTCGTGCACCACCTGGCCCTGCGCCACCATCGGGATGCCCACATGCTGCGCATCGGACAGGAAGTCCCACACGCGCTGCTGCTGGCTCTGGCGGATCAGCGGGCCCACGTCCAGGTCCATCGCGGCCGGGCCGACGCGCAGTTTGGAGAATGCTTCGCCCAGGCGCTCCAACAGCGGCTCGTACAGGCTTTCCTCCACCAGCAGGCGCGAGCCGGCCGAGCAGGTCTGGCCCGAGTTCTGCACGATGGCATTGATCAGCACCGGAATCGCCGCGTCGATGTCGGCATCGGCGAACACGATCTGCGGGCTCTTGCCGCCCAGCTCCAGCGTCACCGGGCAATGCCGCTCGGCCGCCACCTGCTGGATCAGCGTGCCCACGCGCGGGCTGCCGGTGAAGCTGATGTGGTCGATGCCGGCGTGCCGCGCCAGCGCGTCGCCCACCTCGTGGCCGTAGCCGGTGACGATGTTGATGGCGCCGGCCGGAAAGCCCGCATCGGCGGCCAGCTGCGCCACGCGGATCAGCGACAGGCACGCGTCTTCCGAGGGCTTGACCACGCACACGTTGCCCGCCGCCAGCGCCCCGCCGACGCTGCGGCCGAAGATCTGCATGGGGTAGTTCCAGGGGATCACGTGGCCGGTGACCCCGTGCGGCTCGCGCCAGGTGAGCACCGTGTAGCCGTCCTGGTAGGGCAGGGTCTGGCCGTGCAGCTTGTCGCAGGCGCCGGCGTAGAACTCGAAGTAGCGCACCAGCGCGGCGGCGTCGGCCTTGGCCTGCTTGGTCGGCTTGCCGCAGTCGCGCTGCTCGATGGCGGCGAGCTCGTCGGCATGTTCGGCGATCTTTTGCGACAGGCGCATCAGCAGCCGCCCGCGCTCGGCCGCGCTCAGCTTGCTCCAGGGACCTTCGAAGCACTGGCGCGCGGCCCGAACTGCGGCATCGATGTCGTCCGCCGCGCCACGCTGGATGGTGTCGTAGGGCTGCCCGTCGGACGGGTCGATGACGGGAATCGTGCGCTCGGAGGAGGACGACTTGGCGGCGTTGCCGATGAAGTGGTATTGCATCCCGCGATTTTGCGCCGAACCGCGGGCGGTTGTTGCGTCAGGCCGCCGCGCCCACCAGGGTGAACTGGTCGGCGTGCCGCGCCAGCCATTGGCGCGACGCCACCGCGTCCTGCTGGTTGGGGTGGAAGTCCGCGCGCAGGTACTCGCGCCAGGGCCTGTAGGTCTGGCGCACCAGGCCGCGCTGGCCGAACAGGTACTGGGCCGCGCTGCGCCAGGTGCTCCACTTCCACAGTGTGCCGTCGCGCCGCAGGTTCAGCACCGTCTGGCGCAGCACGTCTATCACGAACATGGTGCTGATGCGCCTGAACCAGGTGAGCCGCCAGCGCAGGTCGCCTCCAAGCGCGGCGTACAGGTCGAAGGCCGTGCTCTTGTGCTCGGACTCTTCGGCGCTGTGCCACAGCCACAGCGTGGTCATGCGAGCGTCGGCGCTGCCCAGCACGTCGGGGTTGTGCAGCAGCCAGTCGGCCAGGATGGCGGTGAAGTGTTCGTAGGCGGCGGTCACTGCCACGTGGTGGCGCACGTCCTGGCCGTCCAGCAGCTTCTGGCGCTTCAGCGCACGCGGTCCCCAGGCGTTGACGAGGCCCTGGACGTCCAGGTGCGCGTTGTACAGGCCGTGCAGTCGGCGGTGCGTGGCTTCCTGGCCGATGAAGCCCTGCACCTCGGCGCGCCAGCGTTCCTGCTGTTCGGCCGCCAGGGCCTTGGCGCCGTTGCGCACGGAGTCGATGAAGAACTGCTCGCCCACCGGGAAGCTCATCGACAGGGCATTGAACAAGGCGGTGCGGAAGGCGTCGCCCGCGCACCAGTGGCGCGGCAGGGGCGCTTCCATGTCCACCAGCAAACGGCGCACGACGAGCTCGGTCATACTCTGCAGTCCTGAAGAAAACGGGTTGGTACGCAATGGTACCGCACCGTTCCCCGCCCATGCCAGCGACCATCCTGCCCGCCGACCAGCCGCACCGCAGCCGCCTGCTGGAAGGCATGGCGCATGCCGTGGCGGCGAAGGGCTACGGCGACACCACCATCGCCGACATCGTGCGGGAAGCGGGCGTGTCGCGCCGCACTTTCTACGAACACTTCACCACCAAGTCCGAGTGCCTGATCGCGTTATACGAGGCGGCCAGCCACAACGCGCTGAAGGTGCTGCGCGGCGCCATCGATCCGGCGCACGGCTGGCAGGAGCAGGTGGACACCGCGCTCACCGCCTACCTGGCCTGCATGGCGGCCAATCCGGTGCTGATGCGCACGCTGTTCGTCGACATCCTCGGCCTGGGCGAGCAGGGCTTGGCGGCGCGGCGGCGCGCCAACCAGGAAGTGGCGGACTTCATGCTGTCGGTGGTGAACAGGCCCGGTGCGCAGCAGGAGCGCACCCGCGCGCTGCCGCCCGAGATGGCGACGGCGGTGGTGGGCGGCATCAACGAGCTGATCCTGCAGGCCATCGAGGACGGCCGGGTGGCGCAGCTGGCCGAACTGGCCGCACCGGCAAGCGCGCTGGTGCGGGCCGTGATCCGGCCCTGAGTTCTTTCGTGGGCGCCAAAGAAAACGGCCCGCCGAAGCGGGCCGTTTTGTCTTCGCTACGCGGAGCCGGTTACTTCTTCTCGGCCGCCACGGCAGGCAGCACCGGCGCCGTGGCTTCGGCTTGCGCCGTCACCGCGGCCGGCGCGGCTTGTGCCTTGTTCGTGTTCACCTCGCCGCCGTGGAACTTCACCACCAGCGGCACGATGAGCAGTGCCACGATGTTGATGATCTTGATCAGCGGGTTGACCGCGGGGCCGGCGGTGTCCTTGTAAGGGTCGCCCACGGTGTCGCCGGTCACGGCCGCCTTGTGCGCGTCCGAGCCCTTGCCGCCGTGGTTGCCGTCCTCGATGTACTTCTTGGCGTTATCCCAGGCGCCGCCGCCGGTGCACATGGAGATGGCCACGAACAGGCCGGTGACGATGGTGCCCATGAGCAGGCCGCCCAGCGCCTTCGGACCCAGGATCAGGCCGACCAGGATCGGCACCACCACCGGCAGCAGCGACGGGAGGATCATTTCCTTGATGGCGGCGGTGGTCAGCATGTCGACCGCGGTGCCGTAGTCGGGCTTGGCCGTGCCTTCCATGATCCCCTTGATGGTGGCGAACTGGCGGCGCACTTCCACCACCACGGCGCCGGCGGCGCGGCCCACGGCCTCCATCGCCATGGCGCCGAACAGGTAGGGGATCATGCCGCCGATGAACAGGCCCACGATCACCATCGGGTCGGACAGGTTGAAGCTGATCGACTGGCCCAGGCCTTCCAGCTTGTGGGTGTAGTCGGCGAACAGCACCAGCGCGGCCAGGCCGGCGGAGCCGATGGCGTAGCCCTTGGTCACGGCCTTGGTGGTGTTGCCCACCGCGTCCAGCGGGTCGGTGATCTCGCGCACCGACGCCGGCAGTTCCGCCATCTCGGCGATGCCGCCGGCGTTGTCGGTGATCGGGCCGTAGGCGTCCAGCGCCACCACGATGCCGGCCATGCTGAGCATGGCGGTGGCGGCGGTGGCGATGCCGTAGAGGCCGGCCAGCGAGTAGGACGCGATGATCGCCATGCAGACGAACAGCACCGGCCATGCGGTGGAGCGCATGGACACGCCCAGGCCGGCGATGATGTTGGTGCCGTGGCCGGTGGTGGAAGCCTGCGCGATGTGGCGCACCGGCGCGTACTGCGTGCCGGTGTAGTACTCGGTGACCCAGACCAGCGCGCCGGTCAGCACCAGGCCCACGGCGCAGGCGCCGAACAGGCGCATCTGCGTGCCCGATTGCGTGATCGCGTTGTCGGGCATCAGCCAGACCGTGACGCCGTAGAAGGCGATCAGCGACAGCACGCCGGCGATGGCCAGGCCCTTGTACAGCGCCGGCATCACGTTCTTCATGCCGGGCGAGGCCTTCACGAAGAAGCAGCCGATGATGGAGGCGATGATCGACACGCCGCCCAGCACCAGCGGGTACAGCACCGCGTTGACCGGCGCCGTGGTGACCAGCAGGGCGCCCAGCACCATGGTGGCGATCAGCGTGACGGCGTAGGTCTCGAACAGGTCGGCTGCCATGCCGGCGCAGTCGCCCACGTTGTCGCCCACGTTGTCGGCGATCACCGCCGGGTTGCGCGGGTCGTCCTCGGGGATGCCGGCTTCCACCTTGCCCACCAGGTCGGCGCCGACGTCGGCGCCCTTGGTGAAGATGCCGCCGCCCAGCCGCGCGAAGATCGAGATCAGCGAGGCGCCGAAGGCCAGGCCGATCAGCGGGTTGAGCAGGGCGGCGAGGTTGCGGTCCGGCGTGAGGTTGCCGTTGCCGACCAGGAACCAGTAGAAGCCGGTCACGCCCAGCAGGCCCAGGCCGACCACCAGCATGCCGGTGATGGCGCCGCCGCGGAAGGCCACGTCCAGCGCCGGCCCGATGCCGTGCGTGGCCGCCTGCGCGGTGCGCACGTTGGCGCGCACCGAGACGTTCATGCCGATGAAGCCGCAGGCGCCGGACAGAACGGCGCCGATGACGAAGCCGATGGCGCTCTGCACGTCGAGGAACACGCCGATCAGGATGGCCAGCACCACGCCGACGATGGCAATGGTCTTGTATTGCCGTGCGAGGTAGGCTGCCGCGCCGGTCTGGATCGCTGCCGCGATCTCCTGCATGCGCGCGTTGCCGGGGTCTTTGCTGAGGATCCAGCTTCTTGCCCAGAAGCCGTAAGCGACGGCCGCAAGGCCGCAGACGAGCGCCAGAATCAGCGCCGAGTTGCCATTCATAGAGTTTCTCCTTGTTCGCTGAGTACGTTGCGAAGAGCCCCGCAAGCGGGTCCCTCCGCTGCGTTGCTTCCTCGTCACTCCAGCCGGAGACGATTGGCCAACGGGCGGACTATATAGGCAAATTTAGACGGATTCGCGTCAGCCGCGGGGAGACGCCGCGCGAGAAACTAAAATCAGGGTTTTTCCTTAGCCCGCAGTCCCCTCCGATTACAACGACCATGTCCCTCGACCAAGTCTCCCCCGGCAAGCATGTCCCCGACGCGTTCAACGTGATCATCGAAATTCCGATGAACGCAGACCCCGTGAAGTACGAAGTGGACAAGGAGACCGGCGCCATCTTCGTGGACCGCTTCATGAGCACGTCCATGCACTACCCGACCAACTACGGCTATGTGCCCAAGACCATCAGCGGTGACGGCGACCCGGTGGACGTGCTGGTGATCACGCCGGTGCCGCTCATTCCCGGCGTGGTCGTCACCTGCCGCCCGATCGGCATCCTGAAGATGCAGGACGAAGCCGGCGACGACGCCAAGGTGCTGGCCGTGCCCACCGACAAGATCCTGAGCATCTACACCCAGTGGCAAAAGCCCGAGGACCTGAACCCGATGCGGCTGAAGACCATCTCGCACTTCTTCGAGCACTACAAGGACCTGGAGGCCGGCAAGTGGGTCAAGGTGCTGGGCTGGGAAGGCCCGGAGTCGGCGAAGCAGGAAATCCTCGACGGCATGGAGGCGTACAAGCGCGCCAACGGCTGAGACGGATCGGGCCGGTGCTCAGGGTTGCGGCGCCCAGAGCTCGACCCGTGCGCCATCGGTCGGCCAGTGGGACGTGCCGCACAGGCGGTAGCCCTGCGGGAACGCTGCGATCTGGGTCGGCGCAACCGCCGGCCCGCCGTCCGCACGCCGGCGCACCGCCACGACAGCTTGGCGCAGTTCATCGGGCGCCGCCCGCGCGAGCAGCCGCGAGGCCGTGTCCGCATTGTTGAGCCACGGGCCGACCAGCGGATTCGCATCCAGCAGCAGCGCCAGGCCCGGCGCGTCGTAAAGATCCATGAAGGGCTGCGCGGGGCGCACGCCGCACACAGTAGCGGCCTCGCGCAACTGCCGCGCCAGCGTGGCGGTGGCGGCATCGACGCGCACGCTGCCCAATCGCGGCAACGCGATGGCTTCCTTCTGCCAAGCCAGCGGCAGCATGCGGTACGGCTGCAATCCGCTGGTGGCAATCTGCCCGCACACCGTGAGGCTGAACGCGATGCTCACCGCCGTGGCGGCGCCCAGGCCCGGCCGCGCGAAGCCGAACAGCGCGACCAGCGCGCCCCAGGGCGCCATCGCACTGAGCACCTGCACCTCCAGCGGGTTGGATGTTCCGATGGCGATGGCGGCGGGCAATCCGGCCAGCATGGCGACGAGCACGAGCCGGCGCAGGTCGTGTGTCCAGGCGGGCAACCACGCCAGCAAGGCCAGTAGCAGCGCGGCTGTCAGCGGCTGTGCCTGGCTGGTGAACGCATCGCTGCCGCCCTGGAAATGCGCGCCGGCCAGCAGCACGGCGACGAACCACAGCGCGCCGGCCCAGCGCAGCAGCCGCGCAAACGGAAGGCGCAGCGCAAGCGCGAAGCAGGCCAGCGGCCCCCAGAACGCCGTCACGGCACCGGCCAGCATGCGTGCGAGATCGGACGCGCTGCGCAGCAGCTGCCCGGACGCCGAGCGGTTGTCCGTGGCCAGCGACCAGATCTCCACGCCGCCGCGCAGCTGCGCCAGGGCCTGCCCGATGCCGCCCCAGGCCTGCGCCATCGCAAGCACCGTGCCGGCTGCCGCAAGCGCCGCCCATGCGGCATTCGCGCGTGCGCGGCCCTGCGCCAAGGCCAGCCACAGGATCGCCAGCATGGCGGCAACGCAGATGCCGCTGGTGACCTTGGACAGGAAGCACAGGCCCACGCTGGCGCCTGCCGCAAGCGCCAGCAGGACCGCGCGCCGTCCATGCGCGCTGATCGACAGCAGGCCCAGGCCGATGGCCAGGCTGCCGAAGATGGTCGCCATCAGGTTGTACGACGGCGTGAAGTTCAGCAGCGAACCGTAGAGCAGGGCACCGCACACGGCCGTTGCGATTACAGCCGCGCGGCCGATGCGGTCGTCCGGCACCGGCAGCCCGACGCGGGCGGCGGCACGCAGCACGCCCGCTGCGAGCACCGCGGCGCCCAGCACGCTGAGCAGCAGGCCGGCGGCGCGGAACGCCACCAGGCTGCCGGTCGCTTCCCAGAGCGGGCCGATCACCCAGTGGAAGGGCGAGAAGAACAGCTGGATCTGCCGCGCGTGGATGGCGTAGAGCAGGTAATAGGCCTCGTCGGTCAGCTCCAGCCCGCGGCCCAGGCCGCCAGCGAGCCAGGCGAACGCACCGGCGGCCAGCAGCAGCGCGAACGCACCCGGCCAGCGCAAGCTGCGGCTGCCGCCGTTCATTGCTGCGGCGTCCCGTGCCGGAACGGGCTGCGCTCTTCCAAATGCTCCAGGTAGTTCTCGATGCCGCGGCCTTCGCGCTGCAGGAAATTCTCGACCGCATCGGCGAACGCGGGATGCGCCAGCCAATGCGCGCTGGTGGTCTTCACCGGCATGAGCGCGCGCGCCATCTTGTGCTCGCCCTGCGCGCCGCCTTCGAAGCGCTGGTAGCCGTTGGCGATGCACCACTGCAGCGGCTGGTAGTAGCAGGCCTCGAAGTGCAGGCAGTCCACCCGCTCCAGCGCGCCCCAGTAGCGGCCGTACGCGGCGGTGCCGTCGATGGCGATCAGGCTGGCGGCGATCGGCTGGCCCGCGCGTTCGGCAATGAACAGCAGCCAGTTCTGCGGCATGTCGTCGCGCATGCGCCGGAAGAACTCGCGCGTGAGGTAGGGCGGGTTGCCATGCTCGAGGTAGGTGCGCTCGTAGCAGCGGTAGAAGAACTCCCAGTCCGCTGCCGCGATGTCCGCGCCCTGCGACCAGAGGAAGACGACGCCCGCATCCGCGACCTTACGCCGCTCCTGGCGGATCTTCTTGCGCTTGTCGTGCGACAGGCTGGACAGGAAAGCGTCGAAGTCGGCCCAGCCGCCGTTGGTCCAATGGAACTGCACGGTGTTGCGCAGCATCAGGCCGGCCGCGCTGCAGGCGGCCACGTCCTGCTCATCGGCGAACAGCAGGTGCAGCGACGACAGCTTCTTCTTGTGGCACCAGCCCAGCAGTGCCTCCACCAGCGCACGCCGCGCCTCTGGGTCGCGCGCGAGCAGGCGCGGCCCGGGCACCGGCGTGAACGGCACAGCCACCAGCGCCTTCGGGTAATACGCCAGGCCGTGCTGCTCGTAGGCATTGGCCCAGGCCCAGTCGAACACGTACTCGCCGTACGAATGCGCCTTCATGTACAGCGGACAGGCCGCCTGCAGGGCGTCGCCGTGCCACAGGGTCAGGAACTGCGGCGTCCAGCCGGTTTTCGGGGTGGCGCTGGCGCTCGCGTGCATGGCGGCCAGGTATTCGTGCCGCATGAAGGGCGACGCGCCCTGCGCGGCCAACAGGGCGTTCCATTGCGATGCCGGCACATCCGCCGGCGAGGCCATCACCCGGGTGACATAATCATTCGAGTCTTTTTTCACTGCTGATATGGCTCTCAAACTCTGTATTGCCCAGTTCAACCCGTTGGTGGGCGATGCGGCCGGCAACGCGCAAAAAATCATCGAGGCGTCGCGCACGGCCTATGCGCAGGGCGCGCGCCTGGTGGTCACGCCCGAACTGTCCATCAGCGGCTATCCCGCCGAAGACCTCTGGCTGCGCCCCGCCTTCATGGCAGCCTGCGATGATGCCGTGAAAATGGTGGCCCGCGAGCTCGCCGGGTTGAAAGGCCTGTGCGTGGTGGTCGGCCACCCGCACGGCGGCGCCATCCGCGGCAAGTCGGTGCAGGTGCAGCGGCGCTTCAACGCGGCCAGCGTGCTGAGCGAAGGCCGCCTGGTGGAAACCTATGCCAAGCGCGAGCTGCCGAACTATCAAGTGTTCGACGAGCGCCGCTACTTCACGCCCGGCGAGGGCACCTGCGTGTTCCAGTGCGAGGGCGTCAGCGTCGGCCTGCTGATCTGCGAGGACGCCTGGTTCGAGGAGCCGGCCCTGCTGGCGCGCGAAAGCGGCGCCGAGCTGCTGGTGGTGCCCAACGCGTCGCCGTTCCACGTCGGCAAGGGCGGCGAGCGCGTGGTGCGCATGGCCGACCGCGCGCGGGCCGTCGGCCTGCCGCTGGTCTACGCCCATCTGGTCGGCGGGCAGGACGAGGTGGTGTTCGACGGTGCGTCGTTCGCCGTGCAGGCCGACGGCAGCCTGGCCGCCCGCGCATCGAGCTTTCGCGACGAGCTGTTCTACATCGACGCCGAGCGGCGCGAGCCAGGCGGCATCGTGCTGAATGCGCCGATCGCGCCGGCGCCCACGCCCGAGGCCGAGCTGTGGGACGCGCTGGTGCTGGGCGTGCGCGACTACGTGAACAAGAACGGTTTTCCCGGCGTGCTGCTGGGCCTGTCGGGCGGCATCGATTCGGCGCTGGTGCTGGCCGTCGCGGTCGACGCGCTGGGCGCGGACCGGGTACGCGCCGTGATGATGCCCTCGCCGTACACCGCCGACATCTCGTGGCTGGATGCGCGCGACATGAGCCAGCGGCTGGGCGTGCGCTACGACGAGATCTCCATCGCGCCGATGTTCGAGTCGTTCAAGGCGGCGCTCGCCGGCGAATTCAAGGGCCTGCCCGAGGACACCACCGAGGAGAACATCCAGGCGCGCATCCGTGGCGTGATCCTGATGGCGCTGTCCAACAAGTTCGGCAGCATCGTGCTGACCACCGGCAACAAAAGCGAGATGGCGACCGGCTACTGCACGCTGTACGGCGACATGGCCGGCGGCTTCGCGGTGATCAAGGACGTGCTGAAGACCACGGTGTTCACGCTGGCTGGCTGGCGCAACGACAACGACCCGTACGGCACCGGCAGCAACCCGATCCCCGAGCGCATCATCACGCGCCCGCCCAGCGCCGAACTTCGAGCCGGCCAGGTCGACCAGGACAGCCTGCCGCCCTACGAGGTGCTGGACGCGATCCTGGAGCGCTACATGGAGGACGACAACGGCATCGACGAGATCGTGGCGGCCGGCTTCGACCGCGCCGTGGTGGAGCGCGTGGCGCGCCTGATCCGCATCAACGAGTACAAGCGCCGCCAGGCGCCGGTGGGCATCCGCGTCACGCACCGCAGCTTCGGCAAGGATTGGCGCTATCCTATAACCGGTAAATTCCAGGCATAGGAGCAGAGGCAATGAAACAGATCACCGCGGTCATCAAGCCGTTCAAGCTGGAAGAGGTTCGCGAGGCGCTGGCCGATTGCGGCGTCACCGGCCTGACCGTTGCCGAGGTCAAGGGCTTCGGGCGCCAGAAGGGCCACACCGAGCTGTACCGCGGCGCCGAGTACGTTGTGGACTTCCTGCCCAAGGTGAAGATCGAGGTGGTGGTGAAGGACGACGACGTGGACCGCTGCGTCGAAGCCATCATCAAGGCCGCGCGTACCGGCAAGATCGGCGACGGCAAGATCTTCATCACCAGCGTGGAACGCGTGGTGCGCATCCGCACCGGCGAGATCGACGAGTCCGCCGTCTGAGGCGGCTCAGATCTGCGTGAAGTCCGGGTTTTGCGGGCTCCTGCCCGCCGCCTCGACAAGTTGCGCGAGCAGCGGCGCGACTTCCGTGCCCACCGTCAGCAGCTTCATCTGCGCCTGGCCCATGAAGCCCTGGCTGACGCCGTGCTCCAGGAAGGCCAGCAGCGCGTCGTAGTAGCCCCCGGCATTGAGCAGGCCGACCGGCTTGTCGTGGTAGCCGAGCTGGCGCCAGGTCCAGGTCTCGAAGAACTCCTCGAAGGTGCCGATGCCGCCCGGCAGCGCCAGGAAGCAGTCGGCGCGCTCGGCCATCATGCGCTTGCGCGCATGCATGGTGTCCACCACGTGCAGCTCGGTGCAGTCGCGCTTGGCCCATTCACGGTCCACCAGCGCCTGCGGAATGATGCCGACCACCCGGCCGCCGGCCTCCAGCGTCGCGTCGGCCATGCGGCCCATCAGGCCGTTGTTGCCGCCGCCGTAGACCAGTTGGCCGCCATGGCTGCCGATCCACACGCCGACCGCGCGGGCGAGGTCGACATAGGACGGGTCGGAGCCCGGCCGTGAGCCGCAGTACACGCAAAGTGAAAATGCCGGGTTCATGTTCCAAACCTCTGCACCAGGGCCGCGACCCAGATGCCTGTGGCCAACACCAAGCTCAAAAGCACGGCGGCGCTGCCCATGTCCTTGGCGCGCTTGGACAGGTCGTGCCATTCCGGCCCGATGCGGTCGATGGCGGTTTCGACGGCGGTGTTGAGCAGTTCCACGATCATCACCAGCAGCACCGAGCCGGCGAGCAGGGCGGTTTCCACCCAGTGGCGGCCCAGCCAGAACGATGCCGGCAGCAGCACGACGGAGGCCAGCACTTCCTGGCGGAACGCGGTCTCGCTCCATCCGGCACGCAAGCCGGCCACGGAATAGCCGGCGGCATGCCACACACGGCTAAAGCCGGTGCGCAGCTTCTGCGGATTGACGGGGGAGACGGCTTCGGGCGGAGCGGACATCGGCAGGATTGTCGCGCAGGAAGATGGCGCTGCTGCTTCAGGGCGCGGCGGGAACCAGCCGCGTGTTGGCCAGCGCGTCGTGCCAGAACTGGCGCTGCGGGTGCAGGCGGCTCAGCAGTGCCCAGAACGCGACCCACCCAAGCCACAGCACTGCCGCCTCGGTAATGCCGAATTTCTTCGCCTGCAGCGCCGCCAGTGGCGGCAGGAACCAGATCCAGCTGTAGACGTAGCGCAGCACGGCGCGCAGCGGGGTGAGGCGGCGCCCGAAGCGGTCCACCACCTGGATGTCCCAGGTTTTCATGGCCAGCGTCTGGCCCCGCGTCCAGAGCAAGGTGCAATAGATGCCGCAGACGGCGAACAGGAAGGCCTGGAACAGGCCGTGCCGCGCGTCGATGCCGCTGCGCATCTGGGTGGCAACGCTGAAGACGAGGCCGGCAGTGAACACCACGCCGAACAGCAGCATGCCCTCGTACAGCCAACAGGCCATCCGGCGCGCCAGCGGCGGCGCGATCAAACCGTCTGTCGGGTTCAACGGCTTGCGGCGGGGCGGGCTGGGGCAGCGGGCACGGCGGGCGCTGGCGCCGGGGCGCCCAGGACCGTTGCCGGTGCATGGAGCTCAGGCCCGATGGCGATGCGCGGCCCCGGCGCATCGGTCTGGGGCTTGGGCGTCTTGGCGAGCTTTTGCGGCGACACCGGCTTGACAGCTGCGGCAGTCGGCGGGGGCGGCGGCTTGTTGACGGAGGCGCTGGCGGCAAGCTTGCGCTTTTCTTCCGGCGGAAGCGCCTGGTAGGCCTCCCACTTGGCCTTCTTGTCGGTGGAGGGCAGTTTCTTCGTGTCGGCGAAATTCAGCCGCGCCTGCGTGCGCTGCTGCGGCGTGAGCGCGGCCCACTCGGTCATGCGGCCGCGCAGCGTGGCCTGCTCCTCGGGCTGCATCTTCGGGTAGTTCTGCGACATCGCGAGCCACTTGCGCTTGTGCGCCTCGCTCAGCGTGTTCCAGCTGGGCGCTAGCGGTGCCAGCGATTGCTGCTGGGCCGGCGTGAGTTCGGCCCAGACGGGCTTGGCTTCCGCCTTGGGCGCTTGCGCGCGCACCTGTGCCTGCCGGGGCAAGGCCGCTGGAGTGGAGGGCTGGAGGGCCGGGGGCTGCGCCGCAGGCGGCTGGACCGGGACAGGGGGCGTCTGCGCCAACGCGGCGTGGCCGCCCGCCGCCAGCAGCCACAACAGAGCCGCGGCACCGGCGATCTTGTGGACGATGCGGGCCGGGCGGTCGGCGTTGGCGCTTGCGCTTTCCTGCATGGTGGGCCGTTATTCGCGGCCGGACTTCAGGAACAGCACGAACCCGGGGTCGGCATAGGCCGACGGCGGCAGGTCGTCGGTCAGCAAGGCGGTGTCGACTTCGGCGAGTTCGGCGGCACGGCGCTCTGTCTGCACGGTATGGATGAACACCAGGCCGGCGATCAGGGCCAGCAGCGGCAGCGCGGAGGCGATGCGGCTCCACAGGTTCAAGCCCTCGTCGCCGCCGCCCAGCACGGCCGCGCCGCCTGAGGCGAACACGCCGGCTGCGGGGCGCGGCTGCGTGGCGCTCTTGCGCTCGGCCAGCGCGCGGGTGCGCGCGGCGCGCAGCCGCTCGGTGATGTCGTAGGGCAGTTGGTCGGTGCTGGCCGACAGCCGCCGCGCAATGCTGGCGCCGTAGCGGTCGACTGCATTCTGCGCGACGCGTGCTTCGATGGTGGTCATAGTTGAATTCCCTTCGCTTTCAGCGCCTTGCTGAGAGCCTGGACAGCACGTGAGCAGTGCGTCTTGACACTGCCTTCCGAGCAGCCCATGGCCGCCGCCGTTTCGGCCACGTCCATCTCCTCCCAGTAACGCATCAAAAACGCCTCGCGTTGACGTGGAGGCAATTCCAGGATTTCCTTTTCGATCTCACGCAATATCTGGGCCCGGCGCGTGACGTCCTCCGCGCTCTCTGTCTGCTGAGAATCAGCTACCCCCGCATAAGTTTCCAGAAGATCGAAATCTCCGTCCTCGTTGGCGGATTCGAAGTCGCCCAGATTGGAGAACAAAGCATTACGCGTCTTCTGTCGCCGGAACCAGTCCAGCGTGGAGTTCGACAGAATGCGCTGGAACAGCATGGGCAGTTCCTGCGGCGGCTTGTCGGCGTAGTGGATGGCCAGCTTCATCATGCTGTCCTGCACGATGTCGAGCGCCGCCTCCTGGTCGCGCACGTGGTAGACGGTGCGCTTGAAAGCCCGCTTTTCCACGCCTTTAAGGAAATCGGAGAGTTCGCTTTCGGTGGCCAAGGTGCGCGCGGGCTGAAGTTGATTTGAGTTTTTTTGGCGCATGCCGGCAGTGCCCGCATGCTGAACAACCGGAAATTATCGCATTGTGAACAGCGCCTACTGCACCGGCGGGCTCGGGTGCCATAATGCGCCTTGCAAATCAAAAGGCAAACGAGCCCGGATCCGGCGAAGCGACAAGCGCGCCCATGGCCCGAGGTTCAAAGTCCCGCAGCGGCTTCACGAGAGCGCGTAAAGGGGCACCGGCGTTTTTTCGTCAGAGAAAAATCGAAAGGTTGATCATGGAAATGTCCAAGGCGGAGCTGTCCGCCGCTGCCGCCATCCGCGCGCAGTCATCCGAACTTCGCGGCGCCGAAATCCTCATCAAGGCCTTGCAGGCCGAAGGGGTCAAGTACGTCTGGGGCTATCCCGGCGGCGCGGTGCTGCACATCTACGACGCGTTCTACAAGCAGGACACCATCCAGCACGTGCTGGTGCGCCACGAGCAGGCGGCCGTGCACGCCGCCGACGGCTATGCCCGCGCCACCGGCGAAGTGGGCGTGGCCCTGGTCACCTCCGGCCCCGGCGTGACCAACGCGATCACCGGCATCGCCACCGCGTACATGGACAGCATTCCCATGGTGATCGTCACCGGCCAGGTGCCCACCGCGGCGATCGGCCTCGATGCGTTCCAGGAGTGCGACACCGTCGGCATCACGCGTCCCATCGTGAAGCACAACTTCCTGGTGAAGGACGTGCGCGACATGGCCGACGTGATGAAGAAAGCTTTCCACATCGCCCGCAGCGGCCGCCCCGGCCCGGTGGTGGTGGACGTGCCCAAGGACGTGTCGTTCAACAAGACCGCCTACACCGGCTACCCGGACAAGGTGGAAATGCGTTCCTACAACCCGGTGCGCAAGGGCCACGGCGGGCAGATCCGCAAGGCCGTGCAGCTGCTGATGGGCGCCAAGCGGCCTTACGTCTACACCGGCGGCGGCGTGGTCCTGGGCAACGCCTGGCAGGAGCTTCGCACGCTGGTCGACATGCTGAACAGCCCGGTGACCAACACGCTGATGGGCCTGGGCTCCTACCCCGGCACCGGCCGCAATTTCCTGGGCATGCTGGGCATGCACGGCACCATCGAAGCCAACAATGCGATGCAGAACTGCGACGTGCTGCTGGCCGTGGGCGCGCGCTTCGACGACCGCGTGATCGGCAACCCGAAGCACTTCGCGCAGAGCGAGCGCAAGATCATCCACATCGACATCGACCCCTCCAGCATTTCCAAGCGGGTGAAGGTCGACATCCCGATCGTCGGCGACGTGAAGGAAGTGCTCAACGAGCTGATCGCACAGATCCGCGAGTCGACGACCAAGCAGGACACCGCGGCGCTGGCGTCTTGGTGGGAGACCATCGAAGAGTGGCGCTCGCGCGACTGCCTGAAGTACGACCGCGGCAACTGCGACGTGATCAAGCCGCAGCATGTGATCGAGACGCTGTGGAACATGACGCGCGGCGTGGACACCTACGTGACCTCCGACGTCGGCCAGCACCAGATGTGGGCCGCGCAGTTCTACAAGTTCGACGAGCCGCGCCGCTGGATCAATTCCGGCGGGCTGGGCACCATGGGCGTGGGCATTCCCTACGCCATGGGCATCAAGCTGGCCAAGCCCGAGTCGGAGGTGTACTGCGTCACCGGCGAGGGCTCGGTGCAGATGTGCATCCAGGAACTCTCCACCTGCCTGCAGTACAACACGCCGATCAAGGTGATCGCGCTGAACAACCGCTATCTCGGCATGGTGCGGCAGTGGCAGGAACTCGACTATGAGGGCCGCTACAGCCACAGCTACATGGACGCGCTGCCGAATTTCGTGAAGCTGGCCGAGGCCTACGGGCACGTCGGCATGCTGATCGAGAGCCCGCAGGACGTGGAGCCGGCGCTGCGCGAAGCGCGCAAGCTGAAGGACCGCACCGTGTTCATGGACTTCCGCACCGACCCGACGGAAAACGTCTGGCCGATGGTGAAGGCGGGCGCGGGCATCACCGAGATGCTGCTCGGCTCCGAGGATCTTTAACCTATAACGCGGCGAATCTATTGGCTGCCGAGCCGCCCGGTTACCGCCGGGTGGGGAGGGCACCGAAAAGAGGAGCCGGCAGGACATGAAACACATCATTGCAGTGCTGATGGAGAACGAGCCCGGTGCTCTTTCCCGTGTGGTGGGCCTGTTCTCGGCCCGCGGCTACAACATCGAATCGCTGATCGTCGCGCCGACCGAGGACCCCTCGCTGTCGCGCATGACGGTGCAGACCGCCGGCTCGGACGACGTGATCGAGCAGATCACCAAGCACCTGAACCGCCTGATCGAGGTGGTGAAGGTGGTCGACCTCACCGAGGGCACCTACACCGAGCGCGAGCTCATGATGGTGAAGGTGCGCGCGGTGGGCAAGGAGCGCGAGGAGATGAAGCGCATGGCCGACATCTTCCGCGGCCGCATCATCGACGTGACCGAGAAGAGCTACACCATCGAGCTGACCGGCGACCAGGCCAAGAACGACGCGTTCCTGGAAGCCATCGACCGCACCGCCATTTTGGAGACGGTGCGCACCGGCGCCAGCGGCATCGGCCGCGGCGAGCGCATCCTGCGCGTCTGAACGAACATGAGGCTCAGCTTTTCACCCGTTCGGGCTGAGCCTGTCGAAGCCCTGCGAGAGCCCTTCGACAGGCTCAGGGCGAACGGGGGTTTCACTTACTGGAGAACACCATGAAGGTTTATTACGACAAGGACTGTGACCTGAGCCTGATCAAGGGCAAGACCGTTGCCATTCTCGGCTACGGCTCGCAGGGCCACGCGCACGCGCAGAACCTGAACGACAGCGGCGTGAAGGTCGTGGTCGGCCTGCGCAAGGGCGGCGCCTCCTGGCCCAAGGTCGAGAAGGCCGGCCTGAAGGTCGCCGAAGTAGCCGACGCGGTGAAGTCCGCCGACGTCGTGATGATCCTGCTGCCCGACGAGCAGATCGCCACCGTCTACAACAACGACGTGGAGCCGAACATCAAGCAGGGCGCCTCGCTCGCGTTCGCGCACGGCTTCAACGTGCACTACGGCCAGGTGATGCCGCGCGCCGACCTCGACGTGTGGATGGTCGCGCCCAAGGCGCCGGGCCACACCGTGCGCAACACCTACACCCAGGGCGGCGGTGTGCCCCACCTGGTGGCCGTGCACCAGGACAAGACCGGCCGCGCGCGCGACCTGGCACTGTCCTATGCCATGGCCAACGGCGGCGGCAAGGCCGGCATCATCGAGACCAACTTCCGCGAAGAAACCGAGACCGACCTGTTCGGCGAGCAGGCCGTGCTGTGCGGCGGCACCGTGGAGCTGATCAAGGCCGGCTACGAGACGCTGGTGGAAGCCGGCTACGCCCCCGAGATGGCGTACTTCGAGTGCCTGCACGAGCTGAAGCTGATCGTGGACCTGATCTACGAAGGCGGCATTGCCAACATGAACTATTCGATCTCCAACAACGCGGAGTACGGCGAGTACGTGACCGGCCCGCGCATCATCACCGACGAGACCAAGAAGGTGATGAAGCAGGTGCTGAAGGACATCCAGACCGGCGAGTACGCCAAGAACTTCATCCTGGAAAACCGTGCCGGCGCGCCGACCCTGCTGTCGCGCCGCCGCCTCAACGCGGAGAGCTCGATCGAGGTGGTGGGCGAGCAGCTGCGCGCCATGATGCCCTGGATCAAGAAGAACAAGCTGGTGGACCAGACCAAGAATTAGGTCCGCTTACACTCTGAGCATGCACGACGGCTCCGAGTCCAACACCCAGCACGCCGAAGAAGGCATCGTGGTGCGCAAGCGCCGCAAGGGCATCTACATCCTGCCCAATGCCTTCACGGTGGCGGCCCTGTTCGGCGGCTTCTACGCCATCGTGATGGCCATGAACGGCCGCTTCGACATGGCCTCGCTGGGCATCTTCGCGGCCATGGTGCTGGACAGCCTCGACGGCCGCGTCGCGCGCATGACCAACACCCAGAGCGCGTTCGGCGAGCAGATGGATTCGCTGTCCGACATGGTGTCGTTCGGCGCGGCACCGGCGCTGGTGTCCTACGAATGGGCTCTGCGCGGCCTGGGCCGCTGGGGCTGGTTCGCCGCCTTCGTGTACTGCGCCTGCGCGGCCTTGCGGCTGGCGCGCTTCAACGTCAACACCGGTGTGGTCGACAAGCGCTACTTCCAGGGCCTGCCGTCGCCCGCCGCCGCCGCGATGGTGGGCGGCTTCATCTGGCTGATGACGGAGTACAGCGTCAAGGGCTACGAGGTCGCCTGGGTGGTGTTCGGCCTCGTCCTTTTCGCCGGCCTCACGATGGTGACCAACGTGCCGTTCTACAGCTTCAAGGACGTGAAGATGAAGAAGAGCGTGCCGTTCGTGGTGATCGTCGCCATCATGCTCGGCATCGCGGTGATCAACATTCATCCGCCCACTGTGCTGTTCGCGATGTTCATCGTCTATGGCTTGTCCGGCTACGTCGTCTACGGCTGGCGCCGCTTCAAGGGCCAGCCCACCAGCGTCATCAGCACCTCGACGGATGAGCCGGAAGAGCGCGGCTTGCACCGGTGAGCCTGCCCGACTGTGTTAGAGTTGCCGCTCGCATGAACCGAATCTCGCTGTCCCTACTGCTATCCCCCTACGGGCGGAGACGGTAGCGCACGCGCTTATTCCCGATCACGGCCCGTTTGCACCAGCAGCGGGCCGTTTTTCTTTGTGGGGCTGCTGGCGGATACAATCCAGGAACCAAGGACCACCCGATGTTGAAGAACCCTGCCAGCAAGTACCGCGCCTTTGCCCCGGTGCGCCTGAGCGACCGTACCTGGCCGGACGCCGTGCTGACCCGCACGCCCCGCTGGTGCAGCGTGGATTTGCGCGATGGCAACCAGGCGCTGATCGAGCCGATGGACATCCCGCGCAAGCTGCGCATGTTCGAGGCGCTGGTGAAGATCGGCTTCAAGGAGATCGAGGTCGGCTTTCCTTCCGCGTCGCAGGTGGAGTACGACTTCCTGCGCAAGCTGATCGACGAGGACCGCATTCCGCAGGACGTGACCATCCAGGTGCTGACCCAGGCGCGCGAGGAGCTCATTCGCCGCACCTTCGAATCACTCAAAGGCGCGCGCCGCGCCATCGTGCACCTGTACAACGCCACCGCGCCGGTGATGCGCAAGGTGGTGCTGGGGCTGGACCAGGACGGCATCGTCGGCCTCGCCACCGGCCAGGCGCGCCTGTTCAAGGAACTGGCAGCGCAGCAGCCCGGCACCGATTGGATGTTCCAGTACTCGCCGGAAATGTTCTCCGGCACCGAGCTGGAATTTTCCAAGCGCGTGGTCGATGCCGTGACCGAGGTGTGGCAGCCCACGCCCGAGCGCAAGTGCATCGTCAACCTGCCGTCCACGGTGGAGCATTCCACGCCCAACATCTTCGCCGACATGATCGAGTGGATGCACCGCAACATGGTGCGGCGCGATGCCATCGTGCTGTCCGTGCATCCGCACAACGACCGCGGCACCGGCACCGCGGCCGGCGAGTTCGCCGTGATGGCGGGCGCCGATCGCCTGGAAGGCTGCCTGTTCGGCAACGGCGAGCGCACCGGCAACCTGGACCTCGTGAACGTCGCGCTCAACCTCTACACGCAGGGTGTCGATCCGCAGCTGGATTTCTCCGACATCGACGAGATCCGCCGCACGGTGGAGTACTGCAACCAGATCGCCGTGCACCCGCGCCATCCGTACGTGGGCGATCTAGTCTACACCTCGTTCTCCGGCTCGCACCAGGACGCCATCAAGAAGGCGTTCGCGGCGCGCCGGGAAACCGACATCTGGGACATGCCCTACCTGCCGATCGACCCCAAGGACCTGGGCCGCAGCTACGAGGCGGTGATCCGCGTCAACAGCCAGTCGGGCAAGGGCGGCATTTCCTACCTGCTGGAAGCCGAGTTCGGCCTCGAGCTGCCGCGCCGCCTGCAGATCGAATTCAGCCAGGTGGTGCAGCGCGCCATGGACGCCACCGGCAAGGAGTTCACCGCGCAGGACCTGTGGACGCTGTTCGAGCGCGAGTACGGCCTGAAGTCGTCGGCCGTGCCGCAGCACCAGTTGGTGGAGGAACAGAAAACGGACGAGGGCACCACGGTGTCGCTGACCGCGCAGGTGCAGATGGGCGGCCGCGCCTTCGGGGTGCGCGGCACCGGCAACGGGCCGATCGACGCGTTCGTCGAAGGCCTGGGCCGCGCCACCGGCGAGACCATCCGCGTGCTCGATTACCACGAGCATGCGACCGGATCGGGCGCGGACGCCAAGGCCATCGCGTACATCGAGCTGCGCATCGGCGAACGCACGCTGTTCGGCGTGGGCAGCGATGCGAACATCGTTTCGGCGTCGCTGAAGGCCATCGTCTCGGGCCTGCAGCGCGCATTGGCGGGCAACGAGAAGAAGGAGGCTGCGCGGCAAACAAGCTGATCAAGTTACAAAGTAAAGCTGATCGGGACGAGGCTCAGGGGTGGGGTAACCACTTATGATTCATGTGTCGGGTTAGGTTAATTTCTTAAGTGCTTGATATTGCGTAATTTTTATGCCTTCGCGTACACTCCCGCCGAGGCTCATACGTTACGCAGTTAACTCTTAGATTTAACCTCTACGCACATCGCGGCCTCGTTTGGAGTAACCAGCTTGAATCGCATCCTACGCACCGTTGTCCTGGGCACTTTTGTCGCCGCTCTCGCTCCTGTGGGCGCCGCGGCAGCCCAGGTGAAACGGGGCGCATCCAAGCCCGTTACCGGCATCGTCAAGCATGCCCGGAGCGCCAAATCTTTCGTCGTCGCCAAGCAGCGGCGCTCCGTTATCCGCCTTGCGGCACCTGCCGCCCTGCCCAGGGCGTCGTTCGGCCAGCTGGCCGGGCTGCACGGCATGTCCGACCAGCTCGATCTCAAATCCAGCGTGGCTTTGGTGATCGACCAAGACACGCGCGAAGTGCTGTTGCGCAAGAACGACTCGGCCGTGCTGCCGATCGCGTCCATCACCAAGCTCATGACCGGCCTGATCGTCAGCGAAGCCAAGCTGCCGATGGACGAGGTCATCTCCATCACGCAGGACGATGTCGACACCGAAAAGCACAGCGGCTCGCGCCTGCGCGTCGGCGCCACGCTGTCGCGCCAGGAGCTGATGCACCTGGCCCTGATGTCCAGCGAGAACCGCGCCGCCCATGCGCTGGGCCGCACCTATCCCGGCGGGCTGTCGGCCTTCGTCGAGGCCATGAACACCAAGGCCAAGCTGCTGGGCATGAAGGACACGCACTACGTGGAGCCCACCGGCCTGTCCAGCCGCAACCAGTCGAGCGCGCAGGACCTCGCCAACCTGGTGAACATTGCCTCCAGCGATCCCATGCTGCGCGAGTTCTCCACCTCCCACGGTACCGAAGTGGCCGTGGGCAACAGGACCCTGCAGTACCGCAACACCAACCGCCTGGTGGCAAGCCCGGCCTGGGAAATCGGCCTGCAGAAAACCGGCTACATCTCCGAAGCGGGCCAGTGCCTGGTGATGCAGGCCAAGGTGGCCGGCCGCAAGCTGATCATGGTGTTCCTGGATTCCGCCGGCAAGCTCAGCCGCATCGGCGACGCCGAGCGCGTGCGCCGCTGGGTCGAAACCTCGGGCCCCACCGCAGTCGTACCGACACCGAGCACCACCACGCTGGTGCGCCAGGTCAGCGGTTGAGGATTCGGCCGCAGGCCACCCATGGACAAAGCCGGCCTCGCGCCGGCTTTGTTTTGTCCGTTATGCAGCCAGGCGCTGCGAGGGCGGCTTGTGCCCGAGCGATGCCGAGATCTCGTTGGCCGTGATTTGCAGCTTGGGCAGCCAGCTTTCGTCCAGCCGGTCGGCCGGTGATGAGATCGACAGGCCGGCCACGAGGCGGCTCTGGTCGTCGTAGATGCCGGCGGCCATGCAGCGCACGCCCAGCTCCAGCTCTTCGTTGTCCCGCGCAATGCCGTACTGCCGCGCCTTGGCCAGCTCGCGTTCCAGCACGGGCAGCTGGGTGATGCTGTTCTTGGTGTGCCCGGCCAGGCCGGTGCGGGTGGCGTAGGCACGCACGCGCTGCGTGTCGTCGGCCGCCAGGAACAGCTTGCCGGTGGAGGTCAGGTGCAGCGGCGCCCGGCCGCCGATGGCGCGTACCACCTGCATGCCCGAGCGCTCGCTGTAGGCACGCTCCACGTAGATGATTTCGTCGCCCTGGCGCACGCTCAGGTTCACCGGCTGCTGGATCTGCTTGTGCAGCTCGCGCATCGGCGTCAGCGCCGCGTCGCGCACGTTCAGCCGCGCCTTCACCAGGTTGCCCAGCTCCAGCAGGCGCATGCCCAACCGGTAGCTGCCCGCCTCGGGCCGGTCGACGAAGCGGCCGGTCGCCAGGTCGTTCAGGATGCGGTGGGTGGTGGACGGATGCAGCCCGGTCTTTTCGCTGATTTCCTTGAGCGACACCGCCTCCTCGCGCGAAGCGAGCACGTCGATCAGCGAGAACATGCGTTCGATCACCTGGATCGTCGGCGTGCCGGGCGCGTTGGGGTCGGACTTTCTCATGGGTGTGTTCTCGGTCGCACCCTGTATTTTACTTGGTGAAATGCGACAGCGGCATTCCGGCGCACGGCAACCTGCCGGAACTCAGGCCGTCGTGCTGTCGCCCGGCTGCCATTTTCCGTCCAGCAGCACTTGGTGCGGATGGAAGCGCGCCTTGTAGTTCATCTTGGGGCTCTGGCCGATCCAATAGCCGAGATACACGTGCGGCAGCTTGAGCTTCTTCGCCTGGTCAATCTGCCACAGGACACTGTAAGTGCCGTAGCTGGCCTCGGGGTCGGGCTCGTAGAAGGTGTAGACGGCCGAGATGCCGTCGTTGAGCACGTCGAGGATGGACACGATGCGCAGCGGCCCCGGCGCGCCATTGGGCAGCGTTTCGCGGAACTCGACCAGGCGCGAATTCACCCGGCTTTGCAGCAGGAACTGCGTGTACTGGTCGATGCTGTCGTGGTCCATGCCGCCGCCCGCGTGGCGGCCGGTCTGGTAGCGCAGGTACAGGTGGTAGTGCTCGGGCACGAAGCACAGCTTGAGCACGCGTGCCTGCAGGGCGCCGTGCTGCGTCCAGGCGCGGCGCTGGCTGCGGCTGGGCTCGAATTCGTCGGCCAGCACGCGCAGCGGCACGCAGGCGCGGCAGCCATCGCAATACGGACGGTAAGTGAACATGCCGCTGCGGCGAAAGCCACCGACCACCAGGTCGGAATAAGCGTCGTTGTGGATCAGGTGGCTGGGCGTGGCCACCTGTGAACGCGCCTGCTTGCCAGGCAGGTAGCTGCACGGATAGGGCGCTGTTGCATAGAACTGCAGCGTCTGAAGCGGAAGATCCTTGAGGTGCGTCACGCTGGTGCGGGGGGCGGCAGGATTGCATTCCAGTATACGGGCTCGAATCGCCAGGGCAGGGGGCTTTCGCCCGTGGCATTTGCCACTTGTTGCACGAAAGCGGCCCGCGCGATCTCGCGGGCGCCCAGGGAAGCGAGGTGCCGGGTGTTCTGCTGGCAGTCGATCATGCGCACATCCTCGCGCCTGCAGAAAGCCACCAGGGCTGCCAGGGCGATCTTGGAGGCGTCCGGCAGGTGCGCGAACATCGATTCGCCGAACACCGCGCGGCCGATCGCCACGCAGTACAGGCCGCCGGCCAGGCGGCCGTCGATCCAGGTTTCCACGCTGTGCGCCAGCCCGGCGCGGTGGAGCTGGCGGTAGGCATCCACCATGGCCGGCACGATCCAGGTGCCCGACTGCCCGTTGCGCGGCGTGCCGGCGCAGGCGCGGATCACCTCGTCGAAGGCGGTGTCGAAGCTCACCCGGCAGCGCGGGTCGGCCGCGAAGCGCGCCAGCGTCTTGCGCAGCGACCGGTGCAGCTTGAACTCCTGCGGAAACAGCACCATGCGCGGGTCGGTGCTCCACCACAGGATGGGCTGGCCCTCGCTGAACCACGGAAAGATACCGGCCGAGTAGGCGCGCCGCAGGGTGTCGACGTCGAGCGCGCCGCCAGCGGCCAGCAGGCCGGGCGCGGGCTGTGCCTCGTCCCAGGCCTGGGAAGCATCGGGAAAGGGCGCGCCGGGTTGGAGCCAGGAAAGGTGCATGCGGAAAGCGGGTGGCTGCGGCGCATGCCGCACCCGCTACTTTAGGGCTCCGGCCCGGCGCCTGGGACCGCCCGCGGCGTTACACCACGGCCGCCAGCGCAACCTGCAGCCGCTGCGTCGCCAGCAACGCACGCCGGTCGGCATAGGACACCTGCAGTTCGCCGCCGTCGTCGGCCGGCAGCAGCACCGTGGCCAGCACCACCCAGGGGTCGCTCGCGCATTCCGGGCAGGGCGGCACCGGTATGCCCTGCTGGCGCTGCTCGTCGTCGTTCGCGCCGCCCTTCAGCGCGGCCAGCCAAGCCTTGTCGTCCTTGCGCGCCGCCAGGTGCGATTCCGGCAGCGTCCACAGCACCTTGATCTCGAACGAGTCGCGGATGCGCGAGTAGTCGCACTGCGTCTCGTCGCAGCCGCAGCCCGCCGGCAGCACCTTCACCGGCCGCGAATAGCACTCGGCGTAGCGCACCGCGATGTACGCCTTGCGCGAGCCGTGCGCGCCGCCTGGCATGTCGCCCACCGGCGGGCAGGGCCAGCGCACGGTGCAGGGCTCGGGCGTTGCGCCCAGCCGCAGGTCCACCGTCACGCAATGGTCGATCTGGATGTCGTCGCCCTGCGGGCCGACGGCGTAGCCGGGGCAGACCTGCACGGTCCAGCTTTTCGCTTCCTTCACCGGCTCGACCGCGCAGCCGCAGGCCACGCCCCAGCCGTGCAGGAATCGGTTGTGGCGGCGCATCTTCTCGCGAAAGTAATCCTGCTCGGTGCGCATGTCGTCGGCATTGAGCAGTTGCCGGTTGAAGTAGCGCAGCCGCTCCAGCGGCGCGGTCTCGCAGGCGCAGGGCAGATCGGACATGTCGGACATGGTGTTCCCCTCAGCTGATGGTGAAGACAAGCTTGAACGTGCCGCCGGGCGCGCCGTTGCCGGAGATGGCGCCGCCGGCCGGCGCAATGGCTTCACCGTCCAGTCTGGTGCGGCCGGTGTCGGTGATGGCGTGGCGCTTCGCGGCGGCGGCGTCGTCGCCGAACAGCAGCAGCGTGTAGGCGCCCTTCTGCCAGCCCGTGCCGACGGCGTCGGTGCGCGCATAGGGAGAGTCCGTGAACAGGTCGAAGCGCACGGTGCGCTTGTCCTCCACGGTGAGCGTGCCCGGCACGTAGGGCAGGTTGTTGATCACGTCCCTGGGCAGCACCTGCACGTTGTGCCGGTCCGGGTCGCCGTCGCCGAAGGTGTGGGTGGTGGGCAGGTTCGGCGCGGTCTGCGAGAAGTCCTCGGTGAAGCGCACGCGGATGGCGTTGACTTGCTGCTTGATCTTCAGCTTGGTGTCGTCCAGCGGCGACGCCACTTCGGCCACCACGGTCTCGGCTCCGGCGCGGGTGCGAGACAGGAAGGTCACGCCGGCCACCCGCAGCAGCGTCTGCGGCACCGGCGGCGGGACCGGCGCGGGAGGGGCCGGCGTGTGGCCGTTGCAGCAGGCGTCGACCCGCTCGGCCAGGCACAGGATCAGGTCGAGCAGCACCGTGTTGCTGTACACGCGCGGGCGCACCATGCAGCTTTCCAGCCGGACGATGCGGCCGTCGCGCAGCATCCCGGCCGCGAGCGGCACGCAGACGTCGCCGTGCTCGTCGTCGCAGGCGCCGTCGAGCAGGCTGCACAGGGCATTGCGGCGGCCGGGGTCCTTGTTCTTGTACTCGCTGTCCTTCAACTTCCCGCCTTCCACGCCGTGCATCTGCAGGACTTCGTGCCCGCCAGGCGAGGGCGCCGCCGTGGGGACACCGGCGACCGGCGGCGGCTGCCCCGGCACCTCGGTGTCCTTCAGATGCTTGGTGCGGCCCGTTGCCCAGTTCAGGCACCAGTCGGGATCGCGCTGCAGCGGCGGCAGGCCGGGCGTCACCTTCAGGCAGAAGCTTTCCACCACGGTACCGGGCGCGCAGTGGCTACGCGTGTCGCAGTCGGTGACCAGCACCGGCTGCTGGTCGGTGAAGCACTCGTGGTAGCACAGCCAGACGGTGAAGCTGCCGTCCTCGTCGCGCGTCTCCTTGCCGCGTCCCGGGTCGACCTCGCGCCGGAAAATCTGCCCCGTGGCGAGCTCGCCGGCCGGCACGGTCGCGCTGCCTTCGGCGCGGGGCTGTTCCTGGTGCGGCCGGGGCGTCGCCATCGGTTCGGTGCAGCAGCCGCCGTCCGGCTTGGCCGGATCGATGCAGGCGCGCACCGGCACCACGATTTCGCGGCCCAGCCCGTCGAGCGCCACGCCGGGCTCGACGCAGATGCGGTCGCCGTCGACCGACACCTCCAGGCCGCACAGCACGCCCTTGCCCAGCGTGAGCTTGTTCAGCAGCCATTGCTTGTGCTTGCCGTAGTCCTGCTCCATCTGGAAGTGCTGGACATCCATGCGCTTGCCGTAGAAGAAGTGGTTGCGGCTCGGTGCGCCCAGCAGGCGGCGCAGCAGGTCAATCGTGTCATGTGCATGCATGTCGGTCTCCGGTCATTTCCATTGCATTGATTCGCCGAGCACGGCTTCGCCCACGCGCAGGGCGCCGTCGGGCGGGTTCAGCCGGGCATCCAGTCCCAGCCGCATTCCATCCAGTTGCCAGGCCGGCGGCGGGCCGCCGACGATGGTGTCCACGCCTACCATGGCTTGCAGGCCGATGCGCAGCTGCGGCTCGACCACCGCCACGCGGTAATCCGTGTGCGCCGGCTTTTCGCGCTCGACGATGCGCTGCAGTTCCTGCAGCGTGCCGGGGTGCTGCAGGCGATGGCGTTCCACCACCACGCAAAAGCGGTACGCGTCCTCGGCGAACAGCGGCAGCCCGACCAGGTGGGACGCGAGCGGCCCGGCTTCGCCGACCACCGCGCGGCCGATCGGCGGCGCGCCGTCCACAAGCGGCGGGCAGCCGCCGGCGGCTTCGAGGTCGGGCACCACCATGCCGTTCGGGTCCAGCGGCGGCAGCTGCGTATCGAAGCCGAGCGCCGAGCTTTCGCCCAGCACCCACAGGCGCCGCTGCACCTGGCTTTCGAAGATCGCCGGGCGGATGCCGGTGTGCCATTCCACGGTGGCGGCGATGGAGGCCGGCGTGCCGCGGCGCGCCATCAGCGCCACCGCTTCGCGCAGCAGTGCGCGGCGCTGGCCGTCGTCGGCGATGCGCGGCAGCTCGAAGGCCAGCCATTGCGACAGCCAGTTCAGCTGCGTGGCCGCCACGCTGTCCGGGTCGGCCACGCGCGGCATGTCGTCGATGCGTTCCTCCACCGCGAGGAACTCGCCGCGCAGCAATTGCAGCAGCCGCTGCAGCGTGGCGTCGGGGTCGTTGCGGCGGAAGGTGGCGGGCAGGTGGTCGCGCAGGTCTTCCGCCGCGGTGGCGGCGCGCAGCTGGCGCAGCACTGGCGCGCGCGACGGGTCGGCGGTGGCC
>NZ_JACCWG010000268.1 GCF_013697775.1 Ramlibacter sp.
ACGCCATGCAGCCCGCGCCGGCCGTCGGCGGCAGCGTCGCATCGGCGGCACCACCCGTGACCACCGCCATGGGCGGCCCGCCGGCGCGCAAGCCGGCCGTGGTGCGGCCCAGGGTGCGCCAGCCCGAGGACGACGACGAAGGCGCACCGCGTAACAATGGCTGCCCGGACGGCGACTGCAGCCGGCCGGCAGTGGCAACTGGCGATGCGCAGGCGCGCCCCGTGCGGCCACGCGCCGACGATGGCAACGTGGGCAGCAGCCCCTGAGCGGGGCGATGGCCGCAGCTAGGGCCTGTGAACAGGCCCTAGCTGCCGGCCATCAGCTTGTGCACCAGGTCGGCGGTGGTGTTGGCGCGGTACTTGCGCATCAGCCGCGCGCGGTAGATCTCCACCGTGCGGTGGCTGATCGCCAGCGTCTTGCCGATTTCCTTGGAGGTCATGCCGTCCAGCAGGCGGGCGGCGACTTCGCGTTCGCGCGCGGTCAGCTCGGCCTTCACGGGGCGGCGCGCGCTGAGGTCCTCGAACGACCAGATGCCGGCCTCGTGCGGCGCCTCGCGGTTGAGCGCGCGGCCGCTGACGTGGCACCAGAACACCTCGCCGCTGGCGCGCTTCATGATGCGGTCGTCGGCGTAATGCCCCTTGGCATTCAGGATCGGTGCCATGCGCGCACCCAAGCGCTCGTACTCGTCGGCGCTGGGGTACAGGACCAGGAACGACTGGCCGACCAGCAGTTCGCGCGACGCGCCGAACATCTCGCACAATTGGCGGTTGCAGTCGACGATGGCCCGGTTGCGCGACACGCACAAGCCGACCGGCGCCAAGTCGAAGGCCAGGGCGTAATCGACATCCATCGGGGTAATCTTTACGGGATACTACTTAGCAAGGTAAGTAGTATCGTACCGGGTATCCGGTCCGCCAGCCCGGCATTCAGCAGGAGACACGTGTGAACAAGATCTATCCCAGCGCCGCGGCGGCGCTCGAGGGCATCGTCAAGAGCGGGCAGCTGCTCGCCGTTGGCGGTTTCGGCCTGTGCGGCATCCCCGAGGCCCTGATCGACGCGCTGCGCGACAGCGGCGTGCGCGACCTGACCGTGATCTCCAACAACGCCGGCGTCGACGACTTCGGCCTGGGCCGGCTGCTCACCACGCGGCAGATCAAGAAGATGATTTCCTCCTACGTCGGCGAGAACAAGGAATTCGAGCGGCAGTACCTGGCCAAGGAACTGGAGCTGGAATTCACGCCGCAGGGCACGCTGGCCGAGAAGCTGCGCGCCGGCGGCGCCGGCATCCCGGCCTTCTTCACCAAGACCGGCGTGGGCACGCTGGTGGCCGAGGGCAAGGAGCTGCGCGAGTTCGACGGCGAAACCTACGTGATGGAACGCGCGCTGCTGCCCGACGTGTCGCTGGTGAAGGCCGCCGTGGCCGACCGCTCCGGCAACCTGCGCTTCAACCTGACGGCGCGCAACTTCAACCCCGCCGTGGCCATGGCCGGCAAGATATGCATCGTGGAAGTGGAGAGCATCGTCGACACCGGTGCGATCGCGCCCGACGACGTCCACCTGCCCGGCATCTTCGTGCACCGCATCGTGCACAACCCGACGCCCGAAAAGCGCATCGAGAAGCTGACCACGCGGCCCCGCAACTAATCCGGAGATCACAATGCCCTGGACCCAAGACCAGATGGCCGCGCGCGCGGCCCAGGAACTGCAGGACGGCTTCTACGTCAACCTCGGCATCGGCATCCCCATGCTGGTGGCCAACCACACCGGCGACAAGGAGGTGTGGCTGCAAAGCGAGAACGGGCTGATGGGCATCGGCCCCTTCCCGTACGAGGACGAGGTCGACGCCGACCTGATCAACGCGGGTAAGCAGACCGTCAGCACCCTGAAGGGCTCGTCGATCTTCGGCAGCCACGACAGCTTCGCGATGATCCGCGGCGGCAAGATCAACATCTCCATCCTGGGCGCCATGCAGGTCAGCGCCAAGGGCGACCTGGCCAACTGGATGATCCCCGGCAAGATGATCAAGGGCATGGGCGGCGCCATGGACCTGGTGGCCGGCGTGCCGCGCGTGCTGATCCTGATGGAGCACGTGGCGCGCAAGAAGGACGGCACCGAGGATTTGAAGATCCTGCCCGAGTGCACGCTGCCGCTCACCGGCGTGGGCGTGGTCGACCGCGTCATCACCGACCTGGCCGTGATGGACGTCACGCCCGAGGGCCTGAAGGTGGTGGAACTGGCGCCCGGGGTCAGCTTCGAGTTCCTGCAGTCCAAGACCGGCGTGCAGCTGCTGCAGTGAGCCGCGTCGGCCGCCGTGGGCGGCCGGCAGGCGAACACGGCTGACACCGCAACCCCATCTCCGCCTTCGAATCGCTGAGCCTGGCTTTATCGATGATCTAGCCCATGCCGGACCTGTGTCTGGCGGAGCAGATCATGAAACTCAAGCTTGCGCTCATCAGCACCCTGGCACTGGCCGCCGGCCAAGCCATGGCCTGCTATACCGTCTACGACTCGAGCAACCGCGTGCTGTACCAGAGCGTGCAGCCGCCGGTGGACATGAGCCGTCCGCTGCACGAAGCACTGCAGCGCCGCTATCCGGGCAGCAGCATGGTGTTCGAACAGGGCGCCAACTGCACCGCGCTGGGTGTCGCGCAGCTGCGGCCGAGTGGCAATACCGCGACCGCACCGATGGTGCCGAACACGGCTGCGATGGGCGCCGGCCCCGCCTCCGGCGCCGGCCCCACGCCCGCCGCACGCAGCCGCGC
>NZ_JACCWG010000301.1 GCF_013697775.1 Ramlibacter sp.
CAAAATCGATCCGTTCTTGCGTACACTTTGGCATTGGCAGTCCCCGGTTGCAATTGACATCGAACACCAATGACAACGCGCTTCGGCACGGGGCTGCCGACTCCTGCTAATGAAATATCCGGGCTAGTCCAGCTTATCCGGGGCCGTCGCCTCAGCACGGCGGCGCAACTGGCCGGTCGCCTGGCGGTGTCTGAACGCACTATCTACCGCGACGTCGCCGAGCTGCAGCACCAGGGTGTGCCGATCGAAGGCGAGGCCGGCGTCGGCTACCGGCTGGGCGCTGGTTTTGAACTGCCGCCCCTGATGTTCACGCAGGAGGAAGCCAAGGCGCTGGTGGCCTCGGTGCGTCTGGCGCAGCAGGGCCTGGACCCCGGCCTGGCCCGCGAGGCAGAAGATGCGCTGGGCAAAATCCTGTCGGTCCTGCCCGCCGCTGCGCGTGCTGCGGCAGAAGGCCTGGCGATTTATGCGCCTCTTTTCGGGGTCGACACCGGCAACCAGCAGCGCCTGCAGCAGCTGCGTGAGGCCGTCCAGACCAGGCACAAGGTGCAGCTGCATTACCGCGACCAGCAAGACAAAACCAGCCGACGCACCATTCGCCCGCTGGGCTGCTTTTTCTGGGGCAAGGTCTGGACGTTGGCGGCCTGGTGCGAAGCGCGCCGCAACTTCCGCAGCTTCCGGATCGACCGTATCCAGACCATGGAGGTGCTGGAGGGCGGGTTCCAGCAGGAAGCCGGTAAGACGCTGGCGATTTCCTGCGCCATATCGGCGCTCCGAACCGCGAGGGTGAAAGTTGTTTGCTATTGAATCAATAGCTGTCTGCGCCCGTATTTAAAGGGCTGTCGCCTTATTTTGCGCTTGTCCACCCAGGGCTGCGCGGTAGCGCCTGCTGCAGGGAATCTGGCTGCCGTCCTTCATGCGCAGGCGGGCGTCGCCGCTGTCGAGGGGCTCGATTTCTGCCACGCGGTCGAGGTTGGCGGCGTAGCTGCGGTGCACTTGCACAAAACGCGCCGGGTCAAGCTGGCTGAGGAAGTCCGACAGGGTTGAGCGCAGCAGATAGTCGTGGCCGTTGACGTGGATGCCAATGTAGTTGCCCTGGGCCTGCAGCCATTCGATGTCTGCTGCGGCAATCAGGAATTCGCTGCGCAGCTTGCGCACCAGAAAACGCTCAGGGCGCGCCGGCGGGGCGTCGGAAGGCGGGGCGGCAGAGGCAGTCTCGGGGGCATCGAGCAGCCGCGCTTCGCCCTGCAGCCGCAGCAACAGCAAGCGGTAGCCGAGCACGGCGGCAAGAATCAGCACATAACTGCGCATGTCCTTGAGGTACTCGTAACCGAACACGCTGATCCAGTTGCCGGGGGTGTAACTGGCGCCCACGGCCGCATAAGCCGCCTTGCGCATGGTCATCACCACCAGCACATGTGCGGCGCAGAACATCAGCGTGCCGGCCAGGTGCCAGGGCAGGTTGCGGCACAGCGTGTCCCAGCGCAGGGGAAAGCGCCGTTCAAACGCAATCAGTACCGGGATCAGCAAACCGACGGTCAGGTTGCTCGACAGCTCCCAGACCAGGGGCTGGGCAAAGGGCGCGGTGCGCAGGTCCATCCAGGTGGTGATGCTGTTGGCCAGCATCTGGACCGTCAGCACCAGCACCCAGAAGCCTATTTCTGCGCGGCGGCGCCAGTGCTGGTAACGCGCCAGCCAGGTGCTTGTTTCGTCTGACATGGCGTCAGTCTAGGGGAAGCGTGGTCGCTTTTTCGTCCCCTGGGGTCACCACTCGTCACAAAAACGCCGCTACTTGTCCCGTCGGGGGTGCCCGAAGAAGCCTGGCGCGCAAAAAATGGCCGCCACTTGAACCACTTGTGTTTCGCCCAGGAGAAAACCATGAACCGCCGTCACGACATCGATGCCCTGCGCGCCCTGGCTTTTAGCCTGGTCATCCTCTACCACGTGGCCATGTATTACGTGGCCGACTGGCACTGGCACCTGAAAAGTCCGCATGCGGCCGAGTGGCTGCAGCTGCCCATGCGTGCGCTCAATTTATGGCGCATGGACCTGGTTTTTCTGATTTCCGGTCTGGCATTGGGTTTTCTGCAACGGGGCCAGGGTGCGGGCGCCCTGTTTTTGCAGCGAAGCTGGCGGCTGCTGCTGCCGCTGGTTTTCGGTATGGCGGTGGTCGTGCCCTTTCAGGCCTACGCCCAGGGGGTGGACAACGGCAGCATCTCCCCCGGTTTTGGCGCCTTCCTGCTGCGCTACGCCGCCGGTGGGCCTTGGCCGAAAAATGCGTTTGACGGCTCGGACTTCGGTGTCACCTGGAACCATCTCTGGTACCTGCCCTACCTGTGGCTTTACACCAGCGTGCTGCTCCTGCTGCTGCCTGCCCTGGAGTCGGCTGCCGGCCAGCGCTTGCGCAGGGTGTTTGCCGGGCTACGCGGTGTGGCCTTGCTGGCGGTGCCGGCACTGCCGCTGATGTTGTGGTCACTGGTTCTCTGGCCGCATTTCCCGCCCACGCTGGACCTGATCGGTGACGGCTGGCTGCATGCGGTGTATTTCACCCTCTTCCTCTACGGCTGGTGGATAGGCACGGACGAAGGCTGGTGGGCCGAAGCGGCGCGCTTGCGCTGGCCGGCCCTGGGCGCGGCAATGGTGCTGCTGGCGGTTTACATGGGCCTGCGTGCCCTGCCTTCGGAGCTGGCAGCGCCGCGCCAGCTGTTGCGCCTGGTCGCTGATCTGTACCTGTGGACGGCCCTGCTGGCCATCCTGGGCTGGGGCCATGTGAAGTTGAACCGCCCTTGGCGCTGGCTGTCCTGGGCCAACGAGTCGGTCTATCCCTGGTATGTGCTGCACCAGACCGTGATCATTGTGGCCATATGGTGGCTGGCGCCGTTGCAGCTGGGGCCTGCGGTGGAACCAGCGTTGCTGGTGTTGCTGACGATGGCAGGGTGCTGGACGATCACGGCCCTTGTGCGCCGTAGCGCCTGGCTCCGGCCCTTGTTCGGGCTCAAGCGGCGAGCGCGGCTTCCACATCCTTCGCCAGGTCAGCCGGTTTGTCGGTCGGCGCATAACGCCTGAGAACCTGGCCATCTTTGCCCACCAGGAATTTAGTGAAGTTCCACTTGATGGACTTGCTGCCGAGCAGGCCGGGGGCTTCGGACGACAGCCATTTGTACAGCGGGTGCGCGGCCGGGCCATTCACGTCAATCTTGCCCATCATCGGGAAACTCACGCCGTAGTTGACCTGGCAGAACTCGGCGATCTCGCCGTCGGCGCCCGGGTCCTGCGAGCCGAACTGGTTGCACGGAAAACCCAGCACCACCAGGCCCTTGCCGGTATAGGCCTTGTGCAGTTCCTCCAGCCCGCCGAACTGCGGCGTGAAGCCGCATTTGCTGGCGGTGTTGACAATCAACATGACCTTGCCCCTGAAGCTGGACAGCGCAATGTCCTTACCGTCGATCTGCTGCGCTTCAAAGTCGTAAATGCTGCTCATGGTGTGCTCCTTGTTGGACTTGCCACTGTACTGCAGCGCGATGCGTTGGGAGGTCTTGAATTCATGCCGGGGCCGCGGATCTGACTTCGCCAGTTCGCAGGCGCAGGGATCAACCGGGGGGCTATTTCCTGGCTGCCAAAACAGCGGCCAGCACGATGAGGCTGCCACCCAGCAGAATGCGCGGGCTGAATTCCGCTGCGCCCAGCAGCGCCGCCGAGATGCTGGCAAACAGGATCTCGGTCAGCATCACAACGGCTGTGGTGCTGGCAGCCAGCCGGGCAGCCCCGTACTGCAGCGCCATGTTGCTGACCAGAAAAGCCAGGCTCAGGCCCAGCGCCAGCGGCACCCAGACGACACTCCACAGCGGAGCGCTCACGGTGCCGCCGATCAAGCCCAGCAAGGCGGCGCCGCTGGCCATGATGGCGCCGCCGCCGAACATGGCCAGCATGCGGGATGCATCCGGGGTGTACTCAAGCTTGCGCAGCATGACATTGGTCGCCGCAAAACTGAGCCCGCCCATCAGCGCCAGCCAGTCGGCTGCGTCTTGCGGTAACGGCCAGGGCGAGGCGGGCTCCTTGAGGACGATGATCACCCCGGTCATGGCCAGCAACAGGCGCAGCAGCGATGCGCGCGTCGGCCGCTCGCCCAGCAGCAACCAGGCCAGCAGCACCGACCACGCCGGCATCAGATAAAACAGCAGCACCACGCGCACCACGTCGCCGACCGTCACTGCCCAGTTGAAGCCGACATTGGTCAGGCCGGCAGCGACGGCCAGCCACCACAATTGCGGGTGGTGTGCGAAGCTGCGCCAGGCGCCGGGTCGCCATGCCGAGATGCCGGCCAGACAGAAGAAGTAGATCAACGCGGTGGACCACAGCGGGTGCAGGCCCATGGCCTGCAGCTCGCGAAACGGCCACCACGACACGCCCCAGACGAAGGCGTTGCAGACGAGGGCCCCTGCGGCCAGGGCTTTGGCACGAGGGCTCATGAAGTGAGTTCGCAAGAGGGCGTAAAACCGCCCGCAGGCCGTCGAACCAGAATGCCGTCCCGCATCAATGAGACTTGTCGCTGCGGGCGATGGTCAGCAGGTGCTCCACCTGCTCCTTGTGGTGGATGCAATTGCTTTTGTGCCAACGCTGGATCACCCACATGAAGCCGGCCACCACCACGCCGAAGGTGGTGATGGCGCCAAAGGCCGACAGGCCTATGCCGGTGGACAGGCTGTAGCCGGCGCCCAGTGCCAGGATGCAGGCTTGCTCGTTGAAGTTCTGCACGGCAATCGAGCGGCCGGCGCCCATCAGGTTGTGGCCGCGGTGCTGCAGCAAGGCATTCATCGGCACCACCAGGAACCCCCCCAAGCCGCCGAGCAGGATCAGGAAGGGCGCGGCCACCCAGACGTTGTCGATGAAGTTCATCGCGATCACCAGCAGGCCCATGGCGATGCCCAGCGGCATCACGCTGGTGGCCGTGTCGAGCCGCATGCGCATCGAGGCGACGATGGCACCCACCGCCGTGCCCAACGCGACCACGCCGCTCAGCGATGACGCCTGCGTGGTGTTGTAGCCGAGGGCCGCCGCGCTCCACGCCAGGATGATGTAGCGCAGGTTGCCGCTCACGCCCCAGAACAGCGTGGTGGTGGCCAGCGAGATCTGCCCCAGCTTGTCGTGCCACAGGCGCGAGCTGCAGATCCAGAAATCGGGCACCAGCTCCAGCGGGTTCTTCGGGATCGCCCGCATCTCCACGCCGGTGTGCGGAATGCGCGTGTTGAACCAGGCGGCGACGGCGTAGACGAAGATCAGGATCGCGATGGCGGCTTCCGGCGCGGTGTCGATGCCGGTGTCGAAGAACGGCAGGTCCACCGCCAGCAGGTGGCGCGAGATCGCGTGGCCGACCAGCTGGCCGCCCAGGAGGATACCCAGGATGATGGAGGCGATGGTCAGGCCCTCGATCCAGCCGTTGGCCTTGACCAGCTGCGAGGAGGGCAGAAGCTCGGTGAGGATGCCGTACTTGGCCGGCGAGTAGGCCGCCGCGCCCAGGCCGACGATGGCATACGACAGCAGCGGGTGCGTGCCGAACAGCATCATGAGGCAGCCCACGACCTTGATCGCGTTGCTCGCGAACATGACCTTGCCCTTGGGGTAGGCGTCGGCGAAGGCGCCGACGAAGGGCGCCAGCACCACGTAGAACAGCGCGAACATGGGAACCAATGCGGCGCGCTGCCACTCGGCGGCACCGCCCGATTTGAGCAGTTCGACCGCGGCCACGAACAATGCGTTATCGGCCAGCGACGAGAAGAACTGCGCTGCCATGATGGTGTAAAAACCGCGCTTCATCGCATCCGGTGAGCGGAATCAGGCAGGCTGATGGCCGTCAAATGTTTTACGTCTCCAAACGACTCGGGGTTATATCACGCTGGGTAATGACACAATCGTTTGGCGTCCCCGGCCGAGAACCCGCCCATGCCCCGTCCCATCCTGGCCACCATCTACCCCGAAGCGCTGCGGCACAATCTGTCGCGCATGCGCCAAGCCGTGCCCGATGCCAAGGTCTGGGCGGTGGTGAAGGCCAATGCGTACGGCCACGGCATCGAGCGCGCCTATGAGGGACTGCGCGGCGCCGACGGCTTCGCGCTGCTGGATTTGCAGGAAGCCGAGCGCGTGCGCGCGCTGGGCTGGCGCGGTCCCATCTTGCTGCTGGAAGGCGTGTTCGAGCCGCGCGACCTCGAACTCTGCTCGCGGCTGGACCTGTGGCACACGGTGCACTGCGACGAGCAGATCGACATGCTGGCCGCGCACAAGACGCAGCGGCCGCACCGCGTGTTCCTGAAAATGAACTCGGGCATGAACCGCCTGGGCTTCGCGGCCCAGCGCTATCGCGCCGCCTGGTCGCGCCTGAGCGCCTTGCCGCAGGCCGGCGAAGTCACCCTGATCACGCATTTCAGCGATGCCGACGGCGCGCGCGGCATCGCCCACCAGCTGGAAGCGTTCGAAACCGCGACCGACGGGCTGCCCGGCGAGCGCAGCGTGGCCAACAGCGCGGCGACGCTGCGCCACGCCATCGACGCGCGGGTGCGCGGCGACTGGGTGCGCCCCGGCATCGCGGTGTACGGCAGCGCGCCCGACTTTCCCGAGCACGATGCCGCGCACTGGGACCTGCGGCCCGGCATGAGCCTGACCGCGCGCTTGCTGGCCGTGCAGCAGCTCGCCGCGGGCGACACCGTCGGCTACGGCTCCAGCTTCACCGCCGACGCGCCGCTCACCATCGGCATCGCGGCCTGCGGCTACGCCGACGGCTATCCGCGCCATTGCGGCACCGGCGCGCCGGTGCTGGTGGACGGCGTGCGCACCCGCCTGCTCGGGCGCGTCAGCATGGACATGGTGGCGGTGGACCTCACGCCCGTGCCGGGCGCGGGCTTCGGCAGCGAGGTCACGCTGTGGGGCCGGGCCACCAACGGCGCCGTGCTGCCCATCGACGACGTGGCGCGCGCCGCCGGCACCATCGCCTACGAGCTGATGTGCGCCGTGGCGCAGCGCGTGCCGTTCGCCGTGGCGGACTGACAAGACAACCGGCGGAGGCCCCATGGCAATCAGCATCTTCGATCTGTTCAAGATCGGCATCGGCCCGTCCAGCTCGCACACCGTCGGCCCGATGAAGGCCGCGCGGCTGTTCACCGCGCGCCTGGCCGAACAGCAGCTGCTGCCCGCGGTGGCGCGGCTGAAGACCGACCTCTACGGCTCGCTCGGCGCCACCGGCAAGGGCCACGGCAGCGACACCGCGGTGCTGCTCGGGCTGTCCGGCTTCGACCCCGACGCGATCGATCCCGACACCATTCCCCGCGTGCTGGCCGAGATCCGCGAACACCAGCGCGTGCGGCTGCACGGCGAGCATGCCGTTGCGATGCGCGAGAAGGAAGACATCCTGTTCTGGCGCAACGAATCGCTGCCGCTGCACGCCAACGGCATGCGCTTCACGGCCTACGGCGCCGATGGGCGCGAATTGCTGGCGGCCGTCTACTACTCGGTGGGCGGCGGCTTCGTCATCGCCGACCAGCCGGCCGACGACGGCGGCACGCACAAGGCCATCGTGCCCGATGCGACCGCGCTGCCGCTGCCCTTTCACAGCGCCGAAGAGCTGCTGGCGATCACCGCGAGCGAGGGCTGCGGCATCGCCGACGTGGTGCGCGCCAACGAGCGCCACTGGCGCACCGATGCGCAGATCGATGCCGGGCTGCTGCGCATCTGGTCGGTCATGCAGGAATGCGTGGCGCGCGGCTGCCGCACCGAAGGCACGCTGCCCGGCGGCTTCAAGGTGAAGCGGCGCGCGGCCTCGTGGCACCGCGGCCTGCTGGCGGTGGCGGCCAACGGCCGCACGGCCGATCCGCTGTCGGTGCTGGACTGGGTGAACCTCTACGCGCTGGCCGTCAACGAAGAGAACGCCGCCGGCGGGCGCGTGGTGACGGCGCCCACCAACGGCGCGGCCGGCATCATCCCGGCGGTGCTGCACTACTACCGCAACTTCGTCGCCGGCGCGAGCGACAAGGGCGTGATCGACTTCCTGCTGACGGCCGCGGCCATCGGCATGCTCTACAAGGAAAACGCATCGATCTCGGGCGCCGAGGTCGGCTGCCAGGGCGAGGTCGGCGTGGCCTGCTCGATGGCCTCCGGCGCGCTGTGCGCCGTGATGGGCGGCACGCCCGCGCAGGTGGAGAACGCCGCCGAGATCGGCATGGAGCACCACCTGGGGCTCACCTGCGACCCGGTCGGCGGGCTGGTGCAGATTCCGTGCATCGAGCGCAACGCCATCGCCTCGGTCAAGGCGATCAACGCCGCGCGCATGGCGCTGCACGGCGACGGCACGCACCACGTGAGCCTGGACCAGGTCATCAAGACCATGCGCGAAACCGGCGCCGACATGATGACCAAGTACAAGGAAACGGCGCGCGGCGGCCTGGCGGTGAACATCGTCGAGTGCTGAGGCCGGCCTTCGGTCGCGTCCTGCTCCCCCGCTGAGCTCGCGCTGGCGTCCTACGCGCCGCGCCTGCTGCCCCGCTTACGCTGGCAGCCGCCTCATCCACGCACAAAGATGGTCGTCGTTCTCGTTGCCCTCGCGGTCCTGCTCGCCGGCCTGGTGGTCGTCAACTTCACCATGGGCGAGCGCAAGGTCGAGACCGTGATCGAGCACCTCTACGGCGCGACCGAACCGCAGTTCCTGCGCTCCATGGGCCTGCTGGTCGGCCCCTCGATCCTGGAAGGCAACGAGACCGCCGAGCTGATCAACGGCGACGCCATCTTCCCCGCCATGCTGGCCGCGATCCGTGGCGCCCGGCACTCGGTGCTGTTCGAAACCTTCATCTACTGGTCCGGCGAGATCGGCGACGAATTCGCCCAAGCCCTGTCCGAGCGCGCCCGGGCGGGAGTGCGCGTGCACGTGCTGCTGGACTGGGTGGGCAGCGCCAAGATGGACGGCGAACTGGTGGGGCAGATGCGCGGTGCCGGCGTGGAGGTGGAGAAATACCATCCGCTGCGCTGGTACAACCTGGTCCGCCTGAACAACCGCACCCACCGCAAGCTGCTGGTGGTGGACGGCCGCGTCGGCTTCACCGGCGGCGTCGGCATCGCGCAGAACTGGACCGGCCACGCGCAGGACCCCGGCCACTGGCGCGATTCGCACTTCCGCGTCGAAGGTCCGGTGGTCGCGCAGATGCAAAGCGTGATGCTGGACAACTGGGTCAAGACCACGGGGCGGGTGCTGCACGGTGCCGAGTACTTCCCGCCGCTCGAAGCCGCGGGCGAGCAGAAGGCGCAGATGTTCTCCAGTTCGCCTTCGGGCGGCAGCGAGAGCATGGAGATGATGTACCTGCTGGCGATCACGGCCGCGCGCAGCAGCCTGGACATCGCGAGCGCGTACTTCGTGCCCGACGGCATCACCCGGCGCACGCTGCTGGCGGCTGCGCGGCGCGGGGTGCGCGTGCGGGTGATCGTGCCCGGCAAGCACACCGACGAGAAGACCGTGCGGCACGCCTCGCGCGGCCTGTGGGGCGAGCTGCTGCGCGCCGGCGTGCAAATTCACGAATACCAGCCCACCATGTTCCACTGCAAGATGATGATCGTGGACGGCTTCATGACCTCGGTGGGCTCGACCAACTTCGACGTGCGCTCGTTCCGCCTGAACGACGAGGCCAACCTCAACATCTATGACACCGGCTTCGCCGAGCGCATGACCCGCGTGTTCGAAGCCGACCTGCAGCGCGCGCGTGCCGTCACGCTGCAGGCGTGGGAGGCACGCTCCTGGCCGGAGAAGATCGAGGAGCGCGCCGCGGCGATGCTGGGCGTGTTCCTCTGAGGCTTCGAAGCACGGGCAGGGCATCGCCGCAGGCGCTCAGCGCCGCTTGCGCAATCCCAGCCCCATCACCGTACCCACCACCAGCAGCGCGCCCGCCACCTGCACCGGCGCAATGGCCTGCCCCAGCAGCAGCCAGCCGAGCACCAGCGCGAACACCGGCTCCACGTTCATGATGGCCGAATTGCCGACCACGCCCAGGCGCGGCAGCACGGTGAACATGATGGTGAACGCCGTGCCATAAAGAAAGGTGAGCGCCGCCAGCCCGCCCCAGCCGGCCGGCGCTTGCGGCAGGTGGAAGCCGCCTTGTGTCGCGACCATTCCCAGGGCCACCAGGCCCGCGGTCATCATGGTGGTGGCGGTGCGGACCCGCCCGTCCACGTCGCCCGCCTCGTGCTGCGTGACGACCAGCGCCAGCCCGAAGGTGGCGGCGGCGGCGAGCGCGAAGCCCACGCCGGCGCCGATGCGCGCCCAC